>JAHZKW010000070.1 GCA_022600175.1 Campylobacterota bacterium | reverse complement strand
GCGGAATATTCATATTTGAGATCTGTAAAAGCGGTTTTAACTCCAAAGCACCCAAAATTTTTGCACTTTCATTGATCGTAGAATCTAAAGCATCATTTTCAATATGCTCTGCTCCTATTTGATGAGACTCTAAACTAGGAAACTTATAAACTGGTTGTATATAAAACCACTTTTTTTGTGCCACACTACGTCCCAATCGTTTACTAATAATACGTACGATATCTAAAGTGCTATCAGCGCGTAGTGAGATAATATGGTTTTGACGATCTGAAAAACGAATCAACTCTTGTTCATCAATACTATCATTTTGATGATATGAAAAAATAGGCGTTACAATCTCTTCATAACCTTCAGTGTATAAAATATCACTTGCTCTGTTTTCAATTGTCCGTTTTAATTTTGCACTATTTGCAAAGTAGAGACGACTTTGGCTTGGTATCTCATGTTCATAAATCATTGATTATTCCAGTAAGGGTTATATTGTTATTGAGTATAACAAAAAGTTAGTAAAAGGTACTAATAACTTACCTGATCTAGGCGATAAATAGTCTTATAATAAACAGTATTAGGATAAGTGCACTTAAGAGCATGAGTGCCACTTTAGCAGATATATCTTCTTGAATAATCGTCACTGCTTTTCTTTTAATACGCGTAATGGTTAATCTATCACGTACTAATTTTCTCTCATCTAAAAATTTAAAAAATAGATATAAAATCAAGATATAAAGGAAAAAACTACTCTCATCACCATGTTCTCTTAACATCAACCCTATAAAAGAGAAAACAATTTGAATAACCATCAAAATCATTACAGAGTGATCAACACTACCTCGCCATGTCAACATTTTATGGTGGATATGTGTTTTATCAGGATTAAAAGGGGATAAACCTCTTTGCATTCTTCTTGTCATAACCACTAATGTATCTACTATTGGTAACGCTGTTAATAACAATACAGAGGTCACACTAATATAATCTATCGCTTTAATTGCCACTGAAGCAATGGCAAAACCTAAAACTAGTGAACCACTATCACCCATAAAAATGGAAGCTGGATTCCAATTAAAAAAGAGAAAAGCTACAAGTGAGACAATCATCATAATTGAGATAGTAGCAATGAAGTTATCCTCATATACATAGCCAATATAAGCAAATGAGAGAAAGATAATAAGTGAAACACTACCTGCCAAACCATCTAAACCATCAAGTAAATTTAAAGCATTGGTAAATCCAACGATTGCAAATATTGTCAATGGAAGTGCTAATAACCAATGAATTTGAAGTTCAACACCAAACCAATTTCCTAAGGTATCAATCTTAAAATCATTGACAAAAAAGATAAGTAGTGCTGCTGCAATAATAAAAATAAATTTGAGCTTAGGAGAGACCCCTTTATTATCATCGTATACACCAATACCGAAAATCAGTGAAAGTGCAAGGAAAAACCCAATATAGTCTATAAAAAAGCTTGTATGGAAAAGAGTTAGTACAATCATATAGCCAAAGAACATAGCTACACCTGCACCCCTAGGAGTAGGTGCAACATGTGAGCTTCTATCATTAGGTATATCTAACATTCCTATTTTTGATGAAAATTTAATCACCATACTTACTAAAAACATTGTAAGTAATAGTGTTAAAAAAAGATCAATAAGATTTAACTCACTTCCAAACATCGTGACTGCTTTCTCTATTTATTTATATGTGTAACTATACTTAAAAAAGCTTTGTGACATATTTTTTGGCTTAACACCATTTAAAACTAAACCTACATTATTGATATTATATGATGCTGTAATATCTTCTAATGACTTCACATATTCTTTTTCTGAAAATTCAGATCTAAAGACTACCAATGAAATATCTGCTTGCTTCATAAGCAATAGTGCATCTGTTACAAGTCCCATTGGTGGTGAATCGATAATATTATAATCATAATCATTTCTAAGCTCATTGATAATCTCTTCAATTTTACCTGCCTGCATCAATTCAGACGGATTTGGAGGGATTGGACCAGAGGTAATGATATCAAGATTCTTAATCTTTTTATGTTCCCAAATAACCTCTTTTAAAGTACTATTTTTAGATAAAACTGTACTCATACCAATTTTGTTGGTCAATGCAAAGACCTTATGTAGCATTGGTCTTCTCATATCAAGTGAGAGTACGATACACTTCTTATCACTCATTCCAAAAACAGCTGCGAGATTTGTCGAGATCGTTGTCTTACCTTCACTAGGCACTGTAGAAGTCACAACAATCACTTTACTTTTATTCTCTGTTGCAATAAACTCTAAATTTGTTCTAATAAGTCTCAATGCTTCACTAGCAACTGACTGTTGATCGTCAATTGTAAACATTTTGTCAGAGTTTTTAACGTGTGGGACAACACCATAGAATGGTATTCTCGTTGCACTTGCTAAATCTTCTCTTGTTTTAATCTTGTGATCTAAAAAGTCACGTAAAAATGCTAACAGCATGGCTGCTATCAAACCTAACAAAAGACTTGAACCGGCGATCATTGGTAGGTTAGGCTTAACTGGTACACTCTCTTCTACCGCTCTATCTAAGACTCTATTACTAGAGACTGTTGATGCTTTATTGATTGACATTTCAGCTTGTTTTTGTAGTAAAAACTCATATGTCTTCTCATTTACTTTATATTTTCTTTGAAGATCTGCTAATTCACGCTCTTTTTCAGGATACTTTAACAGTTTTGTCTCACTATTGTAAAGTGTATCTTCTAGTGATCTTTTCTTCTCACGAATACTATCACTAATACTTTCAATCGCACTCTCTAATGCCATTTTTGTATCATTGATCTTTTCATCAATTTGTGCAACATCAGGATGTAACTCTGTAACTGTAGAGAGTAAGTTAATACGCTCAGATTTTGCTGTTTGTAGATCATTTAACAATGTTCCTAGCACTGGATACTCTCTTGCTAATGATGAAACCGAGCCGTAATTCCCTGTTTTAAACTCATCATACAATGCGTTAAATGCACTCTCTTGAATCTTAATCTCAGATAACTGTCCTTTAAAACTACTGAGATTTGTTAATGTCGCTTGTGACTCAGTTTGAATATCAACAAGATTATTCTCTTCTTTAAAATTCTCTAACTTCACGGCAGAGTTTTGTAGCTTTTTACTCACCTCTTGAAGTTGTTGATCAACAAATGTTAATGCACTTGAAGCTTGTGAAGTCTTCTTCTCTACACTTTGATCCAAATAGATATTGACTAATGAATCTAAAAAGTCTTTTGCTCGTTTTGCACTATTATCTTGATAGATCATTTTAATAATCGAACCATTTTTAGAGAGTGAAAAAACATTTAAATTTTCAGCCACTTGATTGATCGCTTGATCTTTATTTAGAGAGACAAATGCATAGTTATCATTTTCTAATGCACCAACTTTTTTGACAACAAGTGAAAAGTAGTTGTTATCAATACGCTCAGAAAACTCATGTTCTCCACTGTAATCTAATGCTCTTGTTTTTTTACCCAATAGTGATGCTAATGATTTTTTAATGCCTGAAGCAATACCACCAGAATCTGGATAAATTTTAAATGACTTATCACCTACAGGTTTGATGATAAACTTTGTACCATAGAATAGTGGGTCTTTAACTTTAAGCTCTGAAATTACAATAGGGCTATTTTTATAAAGTTCACTCTCTTTGTAACCTGAAGTTGTATAGTACTGAACACCATAACCAACTTTCTCTAATGCTTTTTCAACTAAATGACGTGATTTAATAATCTCAACTTCTGTATCAATCAGTGTTGTATCTTCACCAATACCACCACCTCTTACAACAGCATCTAGACTAAGATCTAAATTATCATTACTTACTTCAATTGTAGAATATGTTTCATAAGTAGGTTTTGCAAAATAAGCATAAGTCAACCCACCAATGAAAAAAAGTGCTACAATAAGAAAACTTAACGCTTTTTGCTTTCCAAGAATACTGAGTACCTTTTTAAAGTCCCCATTATCATCTTGTCTAGAAAAATTTACTTGAGAATTTTGCATGCTCTATCTCCCCTTCCTTATTGTTGATAACCGGTAAAATCGTTAACATTAAAAATCTGTGTATTCGTTAACTGCTTACCTGTAAAGAGTGCGCCTAAAATACTTTGTACAAAATTAATTGTAGGTAAGTTTTCAGCAATTGCCATATTTCTTTGTCTTAATTCACTTGGCTGTACATAAACTACATCATTTGGATAAAGAACTAAATCCGCACCTAAAGAGCTCATCTTGGTTAAATCTATATTTTTAACAATCGGATTATTTTGTGTACCACGAATAATAGTAATCTTATTTCTTGCAGCAAAATCTGTCATACCACCAGTACTTGAAATTGCTTCTAAAACATTTGAGCTATCTTCAATAATAGTGATACGACCAGGATTTCTCACTTCACCTAAGACAAATACTCTCTTATTTAAAACTTCAACAGCAACATGTGCATTTTTAATATATCTTGCGTACTCTCTTGAAAGCAGATCTCCTGCTTGTCGCTCTGTCAAACCAGAAACACGTACAACACCAACCAGTGGAATATTGACTGTCCCATCTTTGGCAATCAATATACCTCTCTCATCTGCTGGTGCAACTTGTGCTCTTACATCTCTAGTACTTAGTTCTGGATGGTTAAATACTATAATTGAGAGACGATTGTTGGGAACAAGCTTATGCTCATACATCTCATTCATCGCTAGATTATTTCCATTTAATTGTGGAGTTGCTGCTTTTGTTGTTTTGTCACTAAAAAGAACATATTTATCATTTTTAGAACTACATCCACTTATTAAAACTGATGC
>JAHZKW010000069.1 GCA_022600175.1 Campylobacterota bacterium | reverse complement strand
TATAACGACCGCAAAAAAGAGTCGGGGAAAATTTCAAAGGAGACTTCATGAAAAGAAGTGGTTTTACTATGATCGAGTTGATCTTCGTGATCGTAATTTTAGGTATTTTAGCGGCAGTGGCAATTCCAAAATTGGCAGCAACTAGGGATGATGCAAAGATTTCTAAAATGGCAACGAATATTCAAACAGCTAAAAACGAGATTGTAGCACAAATTGTTGCAACTGGAGTAGTACCAACAAATGTTTTTGCTACAGATACAACAACAGGGTTGGATGATTACTCTAATGTTATCACTGAAATGGCAGCGATGACTGTACCTGAAGCAGTTGATACACCAGCTGGTAATTTAGCTATAGGTGGTGAAGGTGTTGATTTTATCGCAGAAGATGGTGCTGGAGGAACTGAAGTATGTGTAACGATGGAAGTCAATACAACTTCTTTACAAGTGAGAGCTGGTGCTGGAGCAGGGACAATTTGTACTGCTATTCAAGCAATGGTACCTCCTGTAACTGTTCCTGTTAGAGGTTCGAGAGTAGTTTATTAGTTTTCTACATTTATCTGATATCTGAGGCATTTGCCTTGGATATAATTTATTTTTAAATATTCATTGTGTGTATATTCAAAAGTAAATTTGAGGGTCTAAGAATGAAAAAAGCATTTACAATGATTGAACTTATTTTTGTTATCGTGATTCTTGGTATTTTATCAAGTGTGGCTATCTCTAAAATGGCGGTAACACGTGATGATGCAGAGATTGCAAAGGGAAGAGCACAAATTGCGTCAATCCGAAATGCAATTATACTGGCTAGAAATACAAGTATGTTGCAAGGTAATGGTGCAAGTTGGCCTGATGCTTTAGATGATACTGGAAATACCTCCACTGATGGTGATCCTTTATTTGATGGTAATGCAACGCTCAGTATTTTAGATTATCCACTCTATTCTAAAGATAGCAATGGACATTGGAGAAAAACGGCAGCAACGACTTATGCTTATAAAGTAGTAGATATAGATATTCCTTTTACATATACTGTAGGTACAGGACAGTTTGACTGTGTGCATGATGATCCAAATGCAAACATAAAAAGATACTGTAAAGCTTTAACCGAATAAACCCTATAATTGCCTCACTTAACTTAAAGGAGAGGCAATTTTTTACTACCAAATCGCCATTATTGGCTCACCACTAGCTCCCCTTACTTATCAATCAGAACAGAGACTTATAAATGGAACGCTTGTAGAGGTGAATCTTAGAAATAAATTAGTCCAAGGAACTATTTATTCACAATGTGAAAAACCTCAGTTTACATGTGAAAAAGTTAATAAAATATTAGATCTTGAATTTAGTGAAAAATATATAAAAATAATTAATTTTCTAAGTCAATACTATGCCTGTGCGTTTGGGGAAGCGGTGAAACTCTTTATCCCTTTTCAAAAAGCGCAACAAAATAGTGCACATCATATAGAGACCTCTATAACACTTTCAGAAGATCAACAAAAAGCGTATACATTTGTCCTTGAAAATCAAACTTCTTTACTCTTTGGAGATACAGGAAGTGGAAAGACGGAAATCTATATGAAGCTTTTTGAAAAGATGATCAATGATGGTAAAAGTGTAATCTTTTTGATGCCTGAGATTTCACTTACCCCTCAGATGCAACATAGATTAAAAAATCATTTTGGAGATCTTGTGGCTATTTGGCACTCCAAAGTGACGAAAAAGAGAAAAGAAGCAATTTTAGAGGGGATTTATAGTGGAGAGATTAAGATCATTGCAGGGGCAAGGTCTTCACTCTTTTTACCGCTTTTAGATATTGGGTTGATTGTGGTAGATGAAGAGCATGATGATAGTTATAAAGCCTCTAATAGACCACGATACCATGCGCGTGATAGTGCGATCTATGTAGGACAGGTCTTGGGTGCTAAAGTGCTGTTGGGTTCTGCAACTCCCTCGCTTACCTCTTATCATAAATTTCCACATTTTAGACTCAAAGGTACCTTTTTTAAAGGTTCGAAAGAGATTACATTTGTAAGAGATGGTGATGAAATTGACCAGAGTATCTATGATCAGATGCACCATACTATGGATCAAGCACAGCAGGCGATTATCTTTTTACCTACACGTGCAAATTTTAAATACCTCTCATGTATCTCATGTGGAAAGTTTGTAGAGTGTCCGTTTTGTAGTGTGAGTATGAGTATTCATCTGGAAAAAAATGCGATGCGTTGTCACTACTGTAACTATCTTGAACGTATTCCCAAAAACTGTCCCTCATGTAATAGTGATGCGTTAAAAAGTAGCCGAATAGGTACTGCACAAGTGGTAGAAGAGTTTTCCAATCATTTTCCTACAAAGCGATTTATGAAATTTGATCGTGATGAGATTACCACTGAGAGAAAGCTCAAAAGTGTGCTCAAATCTTTCAATGATAAAGAGATTGATGTATTGGTAGGGACACAGATGCTCAGTAAGGGGCATGATTATCATGATATCAAGCTAGTGGTTATTTTGGGTATTGATACTGTTTTAGCGATGGCAGATTTTCGTGCACGAGAGCGAGCTTTGAGTCTACTGCTTCAAGTCGCTGGACGGGTAGGGCGAAGAGAGAGTGGTAAGGTGATTATTCAGACTAATAATAGAGAGTTTTTTGAAAGATATTTGGATGATTATGGTCTCTTTTTGGATGAAGAGTTAGCCTATAGAGAAGGACTCTACCCACCGTTTAAGAAATTGATGACTTTTCTTATCAGTCATAAAAGTAAACAGAAGGCACGTGAGATTTTAGAGAAACTGCAGGAGTGTTTAGTCTATACACCTGAGGTTGAAGTAGTGGGATTTGGTGAAGCGCCTATTGCCAAGATTGCGTCAAAGTATCGATTTACTGTGTTGCTTCGTTCTGATTCTCCAAAAGCTTTACTGGCGTTGGCTGCAAAGTGTAAGATGCCCAATGTGGAAATTGATATTGATCCTGTCTCATTTGCATAACGTTAAAGCAACAAGTTTCCTTGGCTAACGCTAAGTTTCCCTCAGCGAGAAGCTCAGGTACAGGTAAATCGTGCTTATTTCTACTCTAATTTAAAAATGTTATAATCTTTTTATGTTTGAAAGATACCCAACTAAAAAAATTTATATCGGTGATGTAGCGGTGGGCGGTGATGCTCCAATATCTGTACAATCTATGACCTATTCAAAAACAGAAGATGTTACTTCTACGGTTGAACAAATTAAAAGATTGCATTTTGCAGGCTGTGATATTGTACGTGTTGCAGTACCTGATATGGCAGCGGCAGAGGCACTTAAAGAGATCAAATCTCAAATCTCACTGCCACTGGTTGCTGATATCCACTTTAACTATCGTTTAGCGTTGATTGCTGCTGAGAGTGTAGATTGTATTCGTATCAATCCTGGAAATATTGGTGATAAAGCGCGTGTGAAAGAGGTGGTAAAGGCATGTCAAGAGCGTAACCTTCCTATTCGTATCGGTGTCAATAGTGGGAGTTTAGAGGCACAGTTTGAAGATAAGTATGGTCAAAGTGCCAAGGGAATGGTAGAGTCTGCTCTGTATAATATCAAATACCTCGAAGATCTCGGTTTTGAAGATATTAAAGTTTCACTCAAAGCGAGTGATGTACAGCGTACAGTAGAAGCGTATCGCACACTACGCCCTTTAACGCCTTATCCATTTCATCTAGGCGTCACTGAAGCTGGAACATTATTTCATTCGACGATCAAATCTTCTATCGCACTAGGGTCACTTTTACTTGATGGTATAGGCGATACGATGCGTATCTCTATCACTGGAGAGCTTGAAAAAGAGATAGAAGTAGGAAAAGCAATTTTAAAAGATGCGGGGCTTGTAAAAGAGGGGTTAAATATCATCTCATGTCCAACATGTGGAAGAATTGAAGTAGATCTTGTTAAAGCAGTTGCTGAGGTAGAAGAGCGGACAAAACATATCAAAACTCCTTTAGATGTCTCTGTCATGGGATGTGCAGTCAATGCTATAGGTGAAGCCAAAAGTGCAGATGTGGCTATTGCCTATGGTAAGGGTAGTGGTTTAGTGATGCGTAAAGGTGAGGTGGTTGCGAAACTCAGTGAAGATACATTGGTAGAGAAGTTTTTAGAAGAGGTTGAAAAAGCAGCGAAAGAAGCGTCTCAATGAATGAAAACCAACTCCATAATCTAAATATTGAGAGGGCAGTTTTAAGCTCGATTCTTTTTGACCCTGTACTATTTGAGGATGTGACTTCGAAGTTGAAGTCAACAGACTTTTATCTACCTGATCATCAAAAAGTCTTTGAAGCGATGACTGAGCTTGAGCGTGAAGATCAACCCATCGATGAAGAGTTTTTACGTAAAAAACTACAAAAGATGGAGAAGTTTAATGAAGATATCTTTTTAGAGATCATCTCCTCTAATCCTCTCTCTAATACCACTGCATATATTGCTGAAATCAAAGAGAAATCGATCAAAAGAGAGTTGGTTAAACTGACCAGTGAGATTAAATCAGTTGCAGTTGATCAAGATATGCCAAGTGAAGATGTCTTGGATATTGTGCAAAAGAAGCTTTATGAGATCTCTATGGATGCTACGACTAAAGAGTTTAGAGACTCTCCTGAGATGATTACCTCTACGATTGCACATATTCATGAGATGAAAAAAAGAGGTAATAATGGTGTTATTGGTGTTGATACTGGATTTCGTGAACTTAATGAACATACTTCTGGATTTACTGAAGGTCAGTTGATTATTATCGCGGCACGTCCAGCAATGGGAAAAACAGCACTTACATTGAACTTAGCACAAAAGGCACTTGATGATGGACGAGGGGTGGCAGTTTTTTCACTTGAGATGCCAGCGGAAGAGTTGATGCTAAGGCTTTTGAGTGCGAAAACTTCTATACCACTTCAAAATCTCAAAGTGGGGGATATGAGTGATGAAGAGTGGTCAAATCTCACACGTGCTTCAGATGAGATGAGTCGTCAAAAGCTTTTTGTAGATGATGATGGTTTGATCAATATCAATCAGATGCGTTCAAAGCTACGAAAGCTTAAAATGCAACATCCTGAGATCTCTATGATGATTGTTGATTATTTACAGCTTATGAGTGGTACGGGTGGTAAAGATCGTCACTTGGAAGTCAGTGAGATCAGTCGGGGGCTTAAACTTTTGGCCAGAGAATTACATATGCCGATCATTGCACTCTCACAGCTGAATCGTGGTGTAGAGAGTCGTCATGATAAAAGACCGATGCTGAGTGATATTCGTGAGTCTGGAAGTATCGAGCAAGATGCGGATATTATTCTTTTTGTCTACCGTGATGATGTTTACCGTATGCGTGAAGAGAAAGAGAAAAAGGCTAAGGCAGAGGGGCAAGAGTATAAGAGTACTTATGTTGAGAAGCCTGAAGAGGATGCGGAGTTAATTATTGGTAAAAACAGAAGTGGTCCAGTGGGAATTGCAAATATTGTGTTCCAGAAACGTTTTACCCGTTTTGTGGATAAGGGGAGTATTCCTGTTGAGATTGTTTATGAACAAGCAGATGACAATGCACAAGGTTCAAGCATTGAACTACCGCCAATTTAGTTTAGGGTGAAAGAGAATCCATTTACCCTTGATCTCTTTGAAAATAAAAAAGAGATCTTCTTTTTTTTACTCTTTATACTTATCGTTTTGGGTATACAACTCTATCAAAAACATACACTTTTTGAATCCATCACTGCATCAAAATTTTATACTACTGATGCAATGATTGAGAAACAGTACCAAAAACTAAGTAAAACAGGCAAAACATATCATGTTTTAAAAGTAAAATCAGACGATGGTTATCATTTTTATACGACCAATTATGAAGATCTCAAAGATATTAACGGTCGAAAAGTATCGATTGGTATGATTACCAATCAGCTCTCTTTCAAAGATTTTTTACAAGGCTTTTATGTTCCTAGTTATGATATTCGTCTAAAAGCACAAGAGCAAACACTACGTTCAACACTGCAAGCTTTGATAGAAGAACAACATGAGAGTGCGAAGATGAAATCACTCTTTAGTGCACTTTTTTTAGCGATACCTATCTCAAAAGAGCTTCGTGCTGATGTCTCTTTTTTAGGTGTTTCGCATCTTATTGCGATTAGTGGTTTTCATTTGGGGATTTTATTTACAATTTTATATTTTGTTTTTTACAAGTGTTATTACTTCTTTCAAAATCGCTACTTTCCTTATCGTAATAGCCGTTTTGACCTCACTATTGTTGTGTTGGTATTGCTTAGCGGATATATGGCACTTTTAGGCTATGTTCCTTCTGTAGTGCGTTCATTTGTGATGTTGTTACTTGGGTTTTTACTTTATCATAGATCGTTTCGTATTGTCTCTTTTGAGGTTTTGTTTGTTGCTATCTGTTTGATATTAGCTTTGATTCCAGAGTTTATATTTTCGATTGGTTTTTGGTTTTCTGTGAGTGGTGTATTTTATATCTATCTCTTTTTACACCATTTTTCACATCTTAAAAATTGGCAAATATTTTTAGTGTTGAACTTTTGGGTTTATTTAGCGATGATGCCAGTGGTACATTATATCTTTTCGGATTTTTCACTCTATCAGTTATACTCTCCATTTTTAACCATGTTTTTTTCTCTCTTTTATCCTTTGGAGATGTTTTTACACTTGATAGGCGAGGGTAGTCTATTAGATCTATGGATTATGCAACTGTTCGCAATCAAAGGTGAGATCTATAGTTTAATAACCCCTTGGTGGTTTCTTGTTGTGTATTTACTTTTATCTTTAGGTGCGATCTTTCAACGTCGCTTGTTCTATCTCCTCTTGGGTGCTTCGCTTTTGCTTTTTGTGTTCATTTAGGTAGTAGCAAAGCTTTGCACCAAAGAGTACTATAATCCATGAAACATAGATCCAAAGAAAAAAGAACATGATCGTACTAAAAGAGCCATAAATAGTGGTATATGTTTTATTGTAAGCGACATAATAGACAAAAAGCATTTTAGAGCTATACCAGATGGCAGAAGCGATTAATGAACTAAATAGGGCACTTTTGAAAAATATTTTTGCATTAGGTGAGATGTAGTAGACGACGAAAAAGAGTACCCATAAAATGAGATATGAGGTGATAGAGATCATATCAATCCAGTTTGAATAGCCATAATCTTGGATTAGTATATTGGCTTTGATGGAGAGATAGATGGAGGCTAAAAGTCCAAGTGGTATGACAATAGTCAATACAAGATAGATTGCAATTGAATGGAAAAAGTCTCTAGGTTTTTTCTGAAATATTTTATTGATAACATATTCAAAATCATCAAAAAACATGAGTGAAACATAGAGTACAAAGACAATACCAATGACTCCAAGACTAGAGGTATTGCTCATAAATTGATCGATATTTTGAGAGACACTCTCATGGTGGATGGGGAGTAGTGTTGAGAAGATAAACTCTTTGAGCATACCATAGTAATCTTCAAAAATAGTCAGTTTTGTAAAAAGGTATAAAGAGAGAAGCAGTACAGGAATCAGTGCTAAAACAGTATGGAAACTAAGAGATGATGCATAGTGCAGTAGGTTATGATCGATAAAATAGTTTTTTAATGATGTTTTAAGACTCTCTTTTTCACTATTCATGTAATTTTTTCTTTGTGGTGATTGTAGATAGATTAAAATACCTCAAGTATGATCTAATAGACTTGAGGTATGCAGACTTCATAATCCCATCTTACCTGGATTTAGGATATTGTTTGGATCAAATGCCTCTTTAAGTTGGCGAAAGAGTGCAATTTCAGCTTCATTAAAAGCAATATCCATAAAAGGTGCTTTGCTAAGCCCTATACCATGTTCACCACTAAGTGTTCCTCCCATATCTACGACTAGTTGAAAGATCTCTTCAATTGCTTTATGCCCCTCTTCAAGCTCTTTCTCATTACTGCCATCAACCATAACATTGACATGAATGTTACCATCACCTGCATGACCAAAACAGGGAACTTGAAAACCATATTTGTCTCCAATCTTATAGATCTCTTTAAGTGCAAGAGGGAGTTTTGATCTTGGTACCGAGATATCTTCATTGAGTTTTTTACTCCCATAAAGAGTGACACATTGGGAGACGTTTCTTCTGGCGTACCAGATTTTTTCTCGATCTTCTTTGGACTCGGCAACTTGAAAATCACTTGCACCATTCTCTTTAAAGGAGTTCTCTAGCGTCTCTAACTGAAATGCAACCTCTTCAGGTACATTGCCATCGATATCACCGATTAAAAGCGCTCCTGCATCTTCAGGGAGTGAAACCCCTAGTTTCTCTTTGATCGCTTTGACTGAGAGTGAGTCAATAAACTCCATTGCAACAGGGTTTGCACCTGCTGCTAGAGATTTAAAGACGGCGTTCATGGCATTGTCAACACTAGGAAAAACCCCCATGTATGATTTTGCAAAGCCTGGTTTTGGAAGAAGTTTAAGTGTAATCTCGGTAATAACTGCCAATGTGCCTTCACTGGCTGTTAAAATTCCTGCAACATTGTAGCCTGCAACATCTTTGATGGTGCGTTTTCCTGCACGTATGATATCACCGTTTGCACGTACAGCGCGAAGTGCCATAACATAGTCTTTGGTAATGCCATACTTTGCCGCACGCATACCCCCTGCATTTTCACTTACATTTCCACCTAGTGTAGAGTACTGTTCACTGGCAGGATCAGGTGGATAAAAAAGTCCAAGTTCTTCAACATGACGTTGAAGTTCCATATTAATTACTCCTGGTTGTACGATAGCCAGCATATTTTCCATATCGATCTCTAAGATTTTGTTCATATGTTTTTCAAATGCCAGTACAATGCCACCATTTGCAGGGAGTGCTCCCCCTGTAAATCCGCTACCTGCACCTCGAGGGGTGATGACTATTTGGTGTGTGTTACAATAGTTTAAAATAGCACTAACGTCTGCTTCATCTTTAGGAAAGAGTACTGCGTCAGGTTCATAACGTGTTCTTGTAGCATCATAGGAGTAGGCGATCATGTGCGCTTTATCATCATAGATATTCTCTTTACCTACAATCTTTTGAAACGCTTTAAAATGTTTTTTATCTAACATCTACTTAACCTTTAAAAGTTGTTTGTAGTATCTACTATAGTCATTAATACCTTCACCACCCATTAGTCCAAACATCCGTCCTGTGATCTTTTGCATACGTGAATAAAAAGGAACAATAGGCTTCTCTTTTGAAGCTTTTATCTTTGTTTTATGAAGTACTTTAAAGCTGTTACAGTCAACAAAATAGCCTTGATTTTCGATAGCAAAAAAGAGCATAGCAAAATTATCTGCTTTACACTCTTCTTGAAAATCTTGTTTGCTAGGTGTTGGGGTATATTCTGTTGCTAGTTTTGAAGCAAAAAGATCTGGATGAATCCAGTCAAACATATTATATTGAGTGATCACTGATTTAAAAGTTTGTGCATCCGGTGTGACAGCTAATGCTCTTTCATAAAGATAGTTTAAGATGACTTTATCACCTTCTTGAGGAGCAATCTTATAGGTAGGTAGTGCATTTTGTTTAAGACCATTAAAGTTTTTATAGCGTAGTTTTGCCTCTCCCTCTTTTTTTGAAACGACTTCAACGTTAGCAATGATTGTTTGATGGATATCGTCAAACTTGTGTATGATAATACCACTTGAACCGGTTCTAAATGCTTTACTATCTTTAATATAAATATATTTTTTGTCAACTTTGGAAATGGTTGTTTTGTAGGGAGAAAAGTTTATACTTGCAAGTAGATTTGAAAGTAATAGCGTAGAGATAATAAGAAAATTTTTTAACATAAACGACCTTTATTCTGTTTGGAATGATTATACAACATAAGCATTAAAGTTTTTAGTAATCTTGAGTATAATTCGATTTCAATTTAGGTTCAAGGGATGGTTTTTGGGACTCTTTAAATGGCTCTTAACAGCGTTATTTTTGATACAACCTTTATCTGCATATACGCTCTATGATAATCGTGTCGAAGATAAGATTTGGCAGAGTGGAGAGACACTCTTAGGTTTCTTACAAGAGAATTTATTACCGTTAAAGCTCTATTATGATCTTGATTCAGAAGATGAGAAGCTTGCTGCAGATATTCGTACAAATACTTTATGTCATATTTTGCGAGATGAAAATTATGAGATTAAGCAAGCGCTTATTCCTTTAAATGAAGAGTTGCAACTTCATATATCAAAAGAACATAATGCTACTTATACGATGTATGTTGTACCGATACGTTATCAGGAAGAGAGTAAAGAGCTCTCTATGACATTAGAAGATATCTTTTCTAAAGATATTGTAGCAAAAACTAACAACTTTCCACTGGCAGTTGAACTTGAGCAGATGTTTAAACGAAGTCTTGATTTTAAAAGATTGAAAAAGGGTGCAAAAGTAGTTGCTTTTTATAGCCAAAAAAAGCGTTCTGGAAAGTTTTATGGTACACAAGAAGTTAAGGCTGCAATGATTCAAAATGGGAAGCAAAAATATTATCTTTTTGCTTCCGAAGATGGCTCTTATTATGATGAAAAAGGAAAGGCAACAGATACTAACTCATTTATAGTACCTTGTAAATATCGTCGTATCTCTTCTCGTTTTACTTATAAGCGTTGGCATCCGATTTTAAAGAAGTATCGTGCACATCATGGGATAGATTATGCTGGTCCTACAGGTACGCCAATCAAAGCTGCATATGATGGTAAAGTGATCTTTATGGGACGAAAAGGCGGTTATGGAAAGACGATCGTGATTCGCCATAAAGGTGGATATAAAACGCTCTATGCACATTTGGATCGCTATAATAATAGAGTCCGTGGTGCCTATGTCAAAAAAGGTGCATTGATCGGTTATATGGGAAATACTGGACAGAGTACAGGGCCTCACCTTCATTTTGGGCTCAGTTATCGAAATAAGTGGATCAATCCCCAAAGAAAAATTGTTTTCAAAACAGGCTTAAGTGGTGCAAAAAAAGCAACATTTTTAAAAGTAGTTAAAGCGTATAAAGGTAAAATAGAGGCACTACTAACAAAGGGGTCTTAATGGGTAAAGAGAGAGATATCAACCATTACATTGAACTCATTGAAGAGTTCTTGAGTGACCCTGAACATACGACACAGTCGTATAGTGAAGTGGCACGATCTTTAAAAAAGATTGTCAAACATGATGAAACACTTTTTGAAGTGTATCTACAAAAGATCCCCAATGAACACTTAGGCGATATTGCACTTGAACTCCCTGAAAAGTATTTAAAAGATTTTTTAGAGTATTTACCACAAAATGACCTTGTTGAAGTTGTTGAAGAGTTAGATAGTGATGATGCTACGGATCTTATTCAAGAGATTGAAGAGATTGATAGTACAAAAGCTGATGAGATTTTAGCGGCACTTGATGAAGAAGATCAACAAGAGATTAAAAAACTTCGAAAATATGATGAAGCATCTGCTGGTGCAATTATGCAGACTGAGCTTTTTTCTGCAGACTTTAATGAAGTCATTCAAGATGCGATCAATCGTCTAAGAGAAGAGAAAAAGAGTGGTGAACTTACCAATATTCATCAAGTTTTTATCACTGGCACGTTGAAAAGACTGATTTTTGCAATCTCTTTAGAAGATCTGTTAATATTTGACTTTACTAAAACTTTTAAAGAGGTGCTTGCAGGTTGTGAAGAAGATTTTAAACCGCGTTATATTCAAGATGATGAAGATTTAGAGAATGTTGCAAATCTCTTTAAAGAACATGATCTCTCTGTTGTCCCTGTTGTCGATCATCAAGGAGAGCTTTTAGGTCGGATTACTTCTGATGATATCTATGATGTTATGCAAGAGAGTGCAACTGAGCAGATCTATAATCTAGCAGGTGTTGATGATGAGGCTGAAGAGGAAGAGAATTTTTTTGAAGCGGGAAAAAAACGTGGATCATGGTTGTTTGTTAATCTCTTAACTGCGATTGCTGCATCATTGGTCATACAGATGTTTGATCAAACCATACAATCTTTTGTTGCATTAGCAATTTTAATGCCTATTGTTGCTTCGATGGGTGGTAATGCAGGTACACAGACACTGACTGTAACGGTACGTCGATTAGCACTTGGTGAGATTGATCTTGACAATGCCAAAGAGACGATTAAAAAAGAGGTCGTTCTTTCGCTTGCCAATGGTTTTATATTTGCGATTATTTTAGGGTTAATATCTTACTTTTGGTTTGGTGAAGAGCTTTTAGGATTTATCATTGCAATATCAATGGTAATCAATCTTTTTGCAGCAGGTTTTTTTGGCGCTGTTATACCGCTTGTGCTAAAAAGACTCAGTGTAGATCCTGCTGTAGGAAGTACAGTTATTCTGACTACGGTGACAGATGTAGTTGGATTTTTTAGCTTTTTAGGGCTCGCTTCTTGGATTCTCATCAAATGATTAAAATTTTAAATATCGAACCACTTGAAAACCCTCAATTTGTAAAACCTAAAAAACTTATATTTGAAAAAGAGGGTATTGTTAAAAGTTGGGAACTTGTGGATACCCATGATAGTGTCTCTGTACTACTTTATCATAAAGAGAGAGATGCTTTTGTGCTTGTTAAACAGTTTAGACCTGCGATTTACCTCAAAAATGGTGATGGTATGACAGTAGAGCTGTGTGCAGGGCTAGTGGATAAAGAGAAGTCTTTGAAACAGATCGTTAAAGAAGAGATTGTTGAAGAGTGTGGTTATGATGTTCCACTTGAGTGTATTGAAAAAATTACTTCATTTTACACTGCGGTTGGTTTTGCTGGAGGACAACAAACTCTCTATTTTGCACAAATTAATTCCTCTATGCAGGTGAATGAGGGTGGTGGGCTGGCAGAGGAAGATATAGAGGTTATTTATATTCCTGTTATAGAAGCTAAAGATTTT
>JAHZKW010000068.1 GCA_022600175.1 Campylobacterota bacterium | reverse complement strand
ATAGTATCAGTAGAGACAAAACGTGCTAATGTGTCAATATGGGCATCAGTATCATCTCCAATTAACTCTCCATGATCAAGCCATAAGATACGAGAAGCACCTAGAAGAGATTTTAGTTTTAATTCAACATCATTTTTTGTCAGGGTAGAGTTACGATTGGGATTTAAAAGACAACGTGATGTGGTCAAAAGTGTTCCTAATCCATCACTCTCAATCGAACCACCTTCTAAAATAAAGTCTATAGACTCTAAAGGTGAGATAGCAAAATGCCATTTTTGATGTAGAAATTTTGTGACTGCATTATCATATGCATAAGCAAATTTTCCACCCCAAGCATTAAACTGAAAGTCTAAGAGTGTTCTTGTTTTATTTTCATAAATTGTGATGGGTCCATAATCTCTGATCCAAGTATCGTCTGTAGGACATTTTACAAATGAGATCTTATCATGATAGCAAAAGAGCTTTTTAGTAGTTTCTATATCATCACAGACTAAAATGAGTTTTTGATTAAAGCAGATAGAGCTTGCAATACGCAGAAAAACAGATAATGCAGAAGTAAGATCATCAGCCCAGTCACTTTTGGCATGAGGGAAACTCATCAAGATTGCATCTTGCTTTTCCCACTCAGCTGGAAGACGTCTCATAAAAGGTGATGTTCAAAAGTGGAATCAATCAACGAAACAATATCAAGCATCCTATCACCACAATATTGTAAAACCTCATTTCCTTTTACTGTATCTTTATGAAAGTTTGAAATGATCTTATCTGAAGGACAACTATTAGCACCACCAAATGATTGACAAGCATAGACTGCCCAAGAGCGAGCAACTTCCATCGCTTGTCTAAATTTATCTGCATCAAAATTTTTATTGCCGTTGAGTACAGAAACCATACCTGCACAAAATGCATCACCTGCACCAGTAGAGTCAACAAATTCATCACCAAGATCAACAGGTCTTGCCATAAAAATGGAATTTTTCTCTTTAGGCATAAATCCAATGGCACCAAACTTATCTAAGGTGATGATACCTGAGATTTTGAGTTCTGAAAGAGTTTCAATAATAAATGCTAAAGAAGGAGTTTTACCATCGTGTGTAAAAAATGTTTTGACTTCATGAATGTTGAGTTGCAAAAGATCAATTTTGGGTAGATAACCTTTCCAAAATCTAAATCCGTAGGCAAGCTGTGTTGCACCAAAGTTACAGTAGATTAATTTTTGATTGTCATTAAAATGTTCAATTGCATAGATTGTACTTAAATCATGATGATCCACATTAATATCAGCGCGATCGTTATGAATATGACCGATAATCACGGTTGTAATATTTGAAAGTTTTGGAATCTCTCTTTTTAAATAGGGGAGAAAAAGGTTTTGATCATTATGATCTTGTGCTAATATCGTACGATGTAAACCTTCCACTATAATCATAGAGCGAATCGTATTTAATCCATCAACAAAAAATGTTTCACTATCAACATGTGGATAAATTGAGTCTGTTTTGTCAAAATAGTGTAGAAGTGACGATTGGATGGTTTTACCGATACTATCATTGCCTACATACAAAAGAGGGGAGACAGATTCACCTGCACTTAAAAGTCTCATAGCATAGTTTAAACCACTGCCGCCGTAAAGTTCTTCGATATCAACAAAGTTCTTTGATCCTTGCACAATATCACTGCTACTTTTTATAATATATTCAATATTAGCACCGCCAATGACGGTAATATTTCCTTTGTTCATAAGGTTATGATATAGTAAATGCTCTTAAGATGTAGACTTTATTATATTTGAAATATTTAATTTAATAAGAAAAATGAAAAATATCGCAAATTTTAAAGAAAGCTAAAGAAAATTAAATAAATTCTTAAGCATAAAGTAAATATAATATCTACTTTTATGATAAGGTAAAGGCTTCTGTTTTGATTAAGGCGAAAAAAAAATTTGGTCAAAATTTTCTTAAAGATGAGTCGATACTCCATAAGATCATCCAAGCGATGCCCAAAGACAAACGAAAGATTTGTGAAATTGGACCTGGCTTAGGTGATTTAACAAAAAAGCTGTTATTACATTGTGAGAGTGTAACAGCTTTTGAAATTGACTTAGAGTTGTGCGGTTATCTGCAAGAGACATTCTCGGATGAGATTAAAAATAAGCAGCTAGAGTTAGTATGTGATGATGTATTGGAACAATGGAGTGCGCATGCACTGGTTGATCAAGAGTATCATTTAGTCGCAAACTTGCCCTATTACATTGCTACCAATCTTATCCTCAAGGCACTCGATGATAATAAGTGCCAAACGATCATGGTCATGATCCAAAAAGAAGTTGCAGAGAAGTTTGCTGCCAAAACAGGGCAGAAGAACTTTTCTGGATTAAGTATCTTAGCAGAGAGTATATCTAAAGCTGAACTGTTGTTTGACGTAGGACCAGAGTGTTTTGATCCTCCGCCAAAGGTAACTTCGGCTGTTTTGAAGTTGACAAAATTTAAAAATTATTGTGATGAACATGGCGAGAATAAGCTTTTTGAAGATCAAGAAGCATTGGCGAAATTTAAAAGTTTTCTAAAGGCAGCGTTTGCAGCACCTCGAAAAACTTTGATAAAAAATCTCAGTCAAATTGTGCCTAAGGCGTTGTTAGTCCAATACTTTGAAGAGTTAGAGATACCGATAAACTTTAGACCACATCAACTATCAAGTGACAAATATCACCTCTTGTTTAAAAAATTAAAATAATTAGGGAAAATTAATGCAAGAGAATAATCAAGGTGAAAATCCACAACAGCCAAATAGTGCAAATCAACCGCAAAGAGAAGGTGTAAAACCTAACCCACAAAATAAAAACCCACAACATGGGCAAAATAGAGGACAGAAAAAACCACAAGGTTCCCAGCAGAAAAAAAGACGCGGTCCTCCAAAATTTTCTGCAAAGCTAGGTAATCAACAGTGGGAACTAGATATGAAAGAGGCGATCAAAAGCAATAAGCTTGTACATTCAAGATCACTACAATCATATAATAAAATCAATACCAATACAGATGCTTCAGTCAAGATTACGCCATTAGGTGGTTTGGGTGAAATTGGTGGAAACTTTATGATCATGGAGACTAACACTTCTGCGATTATTATTGATATTGGGATGAGTTTTCCATCAGAAGATATGCATGGTGTAGATATTCTGATTCCAGACTTTTCTTATATTCGAAAGCTTAAAGATAAAGAGGTCAATATCATTATCACACATGGTCATGAAGATCATATTGGTGCGGTTGCGTACTTTTTCAAGAAGTTTCAATTTCCAATCTACGGTACACCATTACCACTAGGTATGCTTTCCAATAAGTTTGATGAACATGGACTGAAAAAAGAGAAGAGATTCTTTAGACCTATTGAGAAGAGAAAAGTATATAAAATCGGTGATTTTGAGATAGAGTGGATGCATGTTACACACTCCATCATTGATGCTTCATCACTAGCGATCACAACAGATGCAGGGACAATCATTCACACTGGGGATTTTAAAATTGACCATACACCTATAGATGGTTATCCAACGGATATTCACCGTTTTGCACACTATGGTGAAAAAGGTGTTTTATGTCTACTTAGTGATAGTACAAACTCTTACAGAGATGGGATTACAAAAAGTGAAAGTTCTGTAGGTCCTACATTTGATAGAATTTTTAAAGATGCTAAGGGTAGGGTGATCATGTCAACCTTCTCTTCAAATATCCATAGGGTATATCAAGCGATTGAACACGGAATTAAACATAACAGAAAGATTTGTGTTATTGGTAGATCAATGGAGCGAAACTTAGAAATTGCAATGGAGTTAGGCTACGTTAAGCTTGATCGTCGTATTTTCATTGATCCAAATGAAGTCAATAAGTACAATGATAAAGAGGTCTTGATTGTTACAACGGGAAGCCAAGGTGAGACGATGAGTGCACTTTTTAGAATGGCAACAGATGAACATAGACATATCAAAATCAAGCCAAGTGATCAGATTATCATCTCAGCAAAAGCGATTCCTGGAAATGAAGCAAGTGTTTCAAGAGTATTAAACTACTTGATCAAAGCTGGAGCAAAAGTAGCTTATCAAGACTTTAGTGAGATTCATGTGAGTGGACATGCCGCAATGGAAGAGCAAAAATTGATGCTTCGTCTTTGTAAACCGAAGTTTTTCTTACCTGTGCATGGTGAGTATAACCATATTCATAAGCATAAGCAAACAGGTATTGCATGTGGTGTAAATCCTAAAAATATTCTTTTAATGAGTGATGGAGATCAGATTGAAGTATCACCAAAGTATCTTAAAAAAGTAGGTACTGTTAAGGCCGGTAAAACATATATCGATAACCAAATCAATAAACAGATTGATGATGATGTTGTGAATGATAGACAAAATCTTGCAGAAGCAGGGGTGGTTATGATTATTGCACAGATTGATCAACAAACTAAAAAGCTTATCTCAAAACCAATTGTTAAAACATATGGTATTGTTGCAGATAGACGTGATAAAGCATTCTCACAAGAGATGGAAGAGATTCTTGATCAATTCTTGATTAATGCAAAACCACAAATGTTTGAAGATCAAAAAGGGATTGAAAATGCAATCAGACAAGTAATCAGAAAGCATATCTTTAGACAGATGAAGAAATACCCGACAATCGTACCAACGATTTTTATCATGTAGAGGAATATACGCGTGGATTATGCCCAAATAGCTAAAGAAGTTCTGTTAACAGAAGCCAAAGAGCTTGAGAATGCAGCTTTTTCAATAGGTGAAGAGATGAAATCAGCAGTCTCTTTGATTGCTGGACTCAAAGGGAAGTTGATTATCTCAGGTGTAGGAAAAAGTGGACTAGTAGGTAGTAAAATGGCAGCGACATTTGCCAGTACCGGCACAAGTAGTTTCTTCCTTCATCCAACAGAAGCGATGCATGGTGATCTTGGGATGATCTCAAAAGATGATGCCGTACTTGCGATTAGCTATAGTGGAGAGAGTGAAGAGTTGATCAAAATATTACCTCATGTGAAACGTTTTAATATACCATTGATTGCTATGGCAAAAGATAAACACTCAACATTAGGACAATATGCAGATGTCTTTTTACCAATCAATATAGAAAAAGAGGCGTGTCCCTTGGGTGCTGCTCCTACCTCTTCTACCACATTGACTATGGCTTTAGGTGATGCACTAGCTGTTTGTATGATGGAGCATAGAGGATTTGCAAAAGAGGATTTTGCCTCTTTTCATCCTGGTGGCAGTTTAGGAAAAATGCTCTTTGTAAAGATCAAAGATCTTATGCGAGATAAAAACTTACCGATTGTTGCACCTCAAACACCTTTACAAGAGGCGATTGTGACGATGAGTGAAGGTAGACTAGGAAACGTACTGATCGCTGAAAATGATGCTTTAAAGGCTGTCCTTAGTGATGGTGATCTTAGACGTGCATTGATGCGCAGTGATTTTTGTATGGAGAGTGAAGCAATCACCTATGCTAATCAAGATCCAAAATATATCACTGAAGAGAATATGTTAGCAAGTGATGCCCTAAAATTGATAGAAGAGCATAAACTACAACATTTAGTAGTAACCGATGAAAATAAAAAGATTAAAGGGGTATTACATATCCATGATCTTGTAGAAGCAGGTATAAAATGAACGAAGGCACTAGACTCAATAAGTTTCTCTCCCACAATACAAAATATTCCCGACGTGAAGCAGATGAAGTCATCAAAGCAGGTAAAGTAAAGATTAAAGGGAAGGTCATTACTGATCTCTCTACCATGGTACAAAAAGGGGACAAAGTCTATGTCAATAACCGTTTTGTACATACGAGAAATGAGTTTACAGTACTAGTTTACAATAAACAAAAGGGAGAGTTGGTTACTAAAAAAGATGATCGTGGTCGAAAGACGATCTATCAAAACCTCTCTAAACGTTATCATCACTATATTCCTGTAGGGAGACTTGATTATGCGAGTGAAGGGTTGATCTTATTGACAGATTCACCTGATGTAGCAACTGCATTAATGACAAGCGATCTTGAACGGGTTTACTATTTAAAGATTCGTGGAGAAGTGACAGATGCGATGACTGAAGGTATGAAAGAGGGGTTAGTTGCTGAGTTCGCCACTAAAGGTGCACATGAAAAGAGTGAGATTGTTTCGATGAACTTTGCACCTTTTCTTTGGTATAAAGTACAAAAAAATGATCCAAAGTTTTCCAAGTTAAAAGTGGCAATTACTGAAGGAAAGAATAGAGAGCTAAGACGGTTTTTTGGTTACTATGATTCTGAAGTGATGGATCTTAAACGTGTAGAGTTTGGAGGCATTAGTTTAGATATTGCACCGGGTAAGATGCGCTTTTTGAGCAAAAGCGAATACCATAGCTTACACACTTTTTTACATGGATTGAAAAAATCTGCTAGAGATGGATGATTTAAGCAGATACTTTAGACCTAATCGAATTGAAGATGTGGTTGGACAATCACATCTCTGTTCTCCTCATGCAGCATTTTTTAAGCTACTTAAAAATAGAAATATTCCCCACTCTTTTTTTTATGGACCTCCTGGTACGGGTAAGACCACTCTAGCAAAAATTATTGCTAAGGAGATGGATGCGCCTTTTTATGCACTTGATGCAACAAGTTTGAAGGTAGAACAGTTTAGAAAGATCTTCACAACACATAAAGGCACTTTGATCAAGCCTGTTATATTTGTTGATGAGGTACATAGACTCAGTCGTACACAACAAGAGGTGCTATTGATTCCGATGGAAAATAATGAAGCCATTATTATTGGTGCTTCAACAGAAAATCCTTACTTCTCTCTCACCTCAGGTATTAGATCGCGTTCGATGCTTTTTGAGTTTAAACCGCTGAGTAGTGAAGATTTAGAAAAGCTTGTAAAAAGGGTACAAGAGGAGATTGATTTTACGATTGACGAGGATGCGAAAACGTATCTTATAGGCTCTTCATCAGGTGATAGTAGGGCACTTTTAAATCTATTAGAGTTTGCGATTAAAGTAGATACCCGCATCACGTTAGAAAATCTCAAATCACTTCGACCTACTATGCTCAAAGATGGAGTAAGTAGTGATGATACCCATTACAATTTAGCATCAGCAATGATTAAAAGTATTCGAGGCAGTGATATTGATGCAGCACTTTATTATTTGGGAAGGTTAATTGATGGCGCTGAAAATCCGGAGTTTATTGCCAGACGTTTGGTGATTTTAGCAAGTGAGGATATTGGCAATGCCAATCCAAATGCATTAGGATTAGCGACAAATACTATGCTAACTGTTTCAAAGATTGGGTATCCAGAGAGTCGTATTATTCTCTCTCAATGTGTGATATATCTAGCCTCTTGTCCTAAATCAAATAGTGCTTATACAGCAATTAATGCGACACAAAGCTATATCGCGAATGAGAAGAGACTAGAAGTACCTGATCATCTAAAGAGTCCAAGTCCTAAAGGATATCTCTATCCTCATGATTTTGGTGGGTGGGTCAAACAGCCTTATACTACAGAGAAAGTGCACTTTTATAACTCCTCAGGTATTGGATATGAGAAGACTTTAGATGAGTGGATAGAAAAGATTAAGAAATTGTAAAACTTACCCCAAAAATAGTCTATTTTTTAACATGTTATCATGTAAGTAAAACGATCTTGAGGAGTAGGTATGATTGGGTATATGTACGATACTGATTTTTTACTGCATGATACAGGTGCACATATCGAAATAGCACGTAGATGTGAAGCGATAGATGAGATGGTGGAGGAGAAATATAGTGTTTTACCTATTGAGACAAGAGTGGGTGATAAAAAAGAGTTGTGTATGGTTCATGATGTAGGCTATGTACATTGGGTTGAGGGTGCATATGATGATGGAATTAGGACAATTGTCAGCAGTGATACTGTTATAAGTGCCGAGAGCTATGATGTGGCACTTAAGTGTGCAACAAGCACACAAAATGTGATTACTGCTTTTAACAATGGTGTTATCTCCCGTGCTTTTTTAAATCTACGACCTCCTGGTCATCATGCTGAATATATTACAGGGCAGGGTTTTTGTATCTTCAATAACATTGCTTTGATGGCTAGATATGCACAAGAAGCTGGTTTTTCAAAAGTATTGATTATAGATTTTGATGTTCACCATGGCAATGGAACACAAGATATCTTTTATGATGATCCAAGTGTCTATTTTTTTAGTACCCATGAAAAAAATAACTACCCTTATTTTACAGGTGCAAAAGAGGAGATTGGTAAAGAGGATGGAGTAGGGTTTACCCAAAATATGCCTTACCATGATGGGATTGATGATGAAGAGTTTTTAGCACTGTTTGATGTACTTCCAAAACATTTTGATTTTGATATTGTCTTGGTTTCAGCGGGGTATGATTTGATGAATGATGAACAGATTTCGACTTCACAGATAAGTTATAGTGGGCTTTCTCAAATGGTACAAAAGGTTTTGGATTTTACAGGAGATAAACCCATTGCCTTTTTACTAGAGGGTGGTTATAACATTGAGTCCTTGGTGCAGAGCGTGGATATAACACTAGATCGTTTAGTGAATGGCTAAATGATCAGTTCCAATAATCTTTTGCTGCATCGACTGAGATAAGTTTATAATTTTTAGTCTCAACTTTTCCACTCTCTTTGACTTTAAATTTAGCAGCCGTTAGTTGTCCACCATAGACACATCCTGTATCGATTCCCACGGCATATTCATCAACTTTTGGCTGCTCAAAAGGGTGGTGACCAAAGACGATAAATCCTTCTTCTCCTTCATAAAGTTCACTCCAAAATTTATAGCGTCCTTCAAAATCATCCCAAGGAATAGGTGCTAGGGATCTGTTTAAAAATCTTAAAAGTGTGATTTGCTTTTTTGCTTTTGCATCAAGGTTATTATCAAGTTTTGTACCTTGTAAAAGCCCTCCATGTAATATGGTTAAGCCATTATATTTTTTAAAGTAGGGAAGAGATTCTAAAAAGTTGATCTCCTCTTCAGTGATCTGCAACAAGGTCTCTTTTTCATGTGCTCTTAAACTCTCAAGATAACTATCTCCCTCTTTGAGGTATCGTTTATATAGCTTAATGATTTTTGCTTCATTATTGCCCATTACTGCATCGATATGGTGTTTTCTTAGATAGTGTAAGGTTTCAAGAGAGAGAGGACCTTTATTTAAAAAGTCCCCTACAGAGATCTCTATATCATTGGGTTTGAGGTTTGCTTTTGCTCTTAGTGCTTTAAATTCATCGAGGCAACCATGTATGTCACCATAAACTACTATACTTTTCATACCCTAGTATAACATGTTATAGATATTCAATTAATTACTATGCATCTCTTTGACTAATGAAGTTTGTTGTTGCTTTCCATCTTTATAAGAGTGGTAACGCGTAAGACAGCTATTTTTATCTGCTGAGAGCTCTTGTTCATTGAGTTCGTTAAAGTCAAAAGGGAGTACTTTTTTATGTTCAATATAAGCTTGTAAGCGTTCAGGAGTATTTAAAACTTTTCCTTTAAATAGTGTTTTGTTTAAAAGTTCTTTTTCAATATTTTGATCTTCATATCTATATAAAATATAGTCTCGACAAGTATAGATCTCTAATAGTTCACGATCTAACCTGATATGTTCATCTATTACACCATTAACAGGCAGTGCGATGATCTCTTGTATAGTTTTAGCGGCTTTAAAAAAGAGGTCTCTTTGAAAAGGGTCATTAGAATACTTACTAAGTACATATTTTTCAACATCATCTCTAACACCGTTATTATTCTTGTCTGTACCTTTAAGTGCATTGACCCTACCATTGCTTAGTGTTACCAATACTTTTAAATCTTCAACCCATTGTTGTTCTTTTGTATCGACCTTTTGATTATTTGCATGGAGTATCACAAGACTCCCAAAAAGCAATGTAAATAATAACTTTTGCATACATTTTCCCTTTAACGTAAGTAGATTTCAGTATACAAGTTTTTTTAACCTTTGGCGATATTTTTTATAAATTTTACCTTTTTTTACAATAAAATGTTACTTATTTCCTCAAAGCTTAAAAAAAGAGTAGCAAAATGAGTGTTTTTTCTAAAGTTATCTGAGTTGTTGTACTCTTTTTTTACCTAACTTAAAAATTTTTGATGCTTTGACTTCTATCAAACCTTTGTTGTCTTCTATCACTATATCCGCTTTTTGAAAGGCGTAGGATCGTTTATAAGAGCTTTTATGCTTATTAGCAGAGGTTGAGTATAGGTAATCAAAATTTTTTAAAAAGCTGCCATGAAAAGAGGTTTTTACAACACGAATTGCTTTTTGATTTTGATATAAAAAACTTGTTTTAGATTGACGTCGAATTCTCTTTTTGTGGATAGCGGGAATACGTGTCAGTTTTTTTAGTTTTTTAAAAGAGTCAACAGCAATTAAAAAAGGTTGTTTATTGTCTCTTTGTTTTGCATCTGCTAGTTTTTGGATATCTTGAGATAAAAACCCGACGGTAGTATCCGTCTGGGTTAAATAGAGTTGTTTAGGATCCATTATTGAAGGTAGTCTTGGATTGCCTTTGGTTCTAGTGCTGTATCACCTGATTTTAGTGCACTGATAGCCTCAGCAGCAGCACGTGCAGCTGCAAGTGTTGTAAAGTATGGTTTATTGACTCTAAGGACACTTTGGCGTATCTGTTTGGCATCATCTTTAGTGGCACTAGAGTCACTAGTATTGATGACAAGATCTACTTTATTGTTTAAGATTTTATCTTCAATGTTAGGTCTTCCTTCGCTTATTTTGAGTACTTTCTCAGAAGTAATACCTGCTTCTTGTAGCACTTTATTAGTTCCACCAGTTGCGACAATGGTGAATCCAAGTTTTGTAAACATTTCACCAATCTCTTTGGCAAACTCTTTATCTACATCTGTTAATGAGATAAAGACAGTACCTTCAGTTGGTAGTGTATTATCACTAGCAAATTGGCTTTTTGCAAACGAAATAGCAAAAGTATCACTAATTCCCATTACTTCACCTGTTGATTTCATCTCAGGTCCTAAGATCAGATCTGCACCACTGAGCTTTTTAAATGGGAAAACGGCTTCTTTAACTGATACATGGCCTTTATTACGTGGTTTTAAGACACCATTATCACTCTGTACAACATCAAACTTATCATAAAAGTTTAGTGCCTCTTTAAGATCACCTTGATACATAACACGTGTCGCAACTTTAGCCATAGGAATACCAGTGGCTTTACTGACAAATGGTACAGTTCGGCTCGCTCTAGGATTGACTTCAATCATGTAGATTTCATCTTGATAGACTGCGTATTGAATATTTAAAAGTCCCTTGATATTGAGTCCTAAAGCGATATCTTTTGTTTTGAGTTCAATCTCTCTTTGAATTTTTTCAGAGAGTGAAATTGGTGGCAATGCACAAGCACTATCACCACTATGGATACCAGCTTCTTCAATATGCTGCATAATAGCACCAATATAGACATCTTTTTGATCACTGATCGCATCAACATCGACTTCAATGGCACGATCTAAGAATTTATCAATGAGTACTGGAGAGTCATTACTTACACTGACTGCTTCATCCATATATTGGCTGAGTTCATCATCATTATAAACGATACGCATTGCACGTCCACCTAAGACATAACTAGGTCTTACCAGTACTGGATAAGTGATCTCATTGGCAATTTTAAGTGCACCTTCTTTAGTAGTTGCTGTAGCGTTTGCAGGTTGTTTGAGGTTGATAGATTTGATAAAAGCAGAAAATTTTTCTCTATCTTCAGCAAGATCGATGACTTCAGCAGTGGTTCCAATGATTTTTGCACCCATTTTTGTAAGGTCACCAGAGAGTTTTAGAGGTGTTTGCCCTCCAAAGTGCACAATGACACCATCAGGATTTTCACTCTCAATCACGGTGCGTACACGCTCAAAATCAATAGGTTCAAAATAGAGGATATCACTCGTATCATAATCTGTTGAGACGGTTTCAGGGTTACAATTATACATGATTGTTTTAACACCCATATCATTTAGGGCAAAAGAGGCATGGACACAGCAATAGTCAAACTCGATGCCTTGACCGATTCTATTAGGGCCACCACCAATGATCATCACTTTTTTTGCATCATCATTCTGGCTCTCTTTTGCGATATCGCTGATTGATGTAGTAGAGTAGAGGTACGGTGTAAGTGCTTTAAATTCTGCCGCACATGTATCTACTTCATTGTATTCTAAATTAACATTAAGTGCTTTTCTTGCGTTATAGATCTCATCTTCACTTTTTTTACTAAGTGTGGCAATCATCATATCTGAGAAACCAAAGCTTTTTGCCATTCGCATTTTTGTTTTGTCTTCTAAGATACTACTATCAATCTCATTTTCAAATGCAACAATCTCTTCTATCTGATATAAAAACCATGGATCAACTTGGCAACACTCAAAGATATCTTCGACACTCAGACCTTTTCTAAAGGCTTCTGCGATGTAGAGGATTCTTTCACTGTTTGGACGACGGAGCTCTTTTTTGATAAAGTCAACATCAACGTCCATATGGTTAAACCCAATGAGGTCAGTTTCGAGTGAACAGAGAGCTTTTTGTACAGACTCTTTGAAAGTACGTCCAATACTCATTGCTTCACCGACACTTTTCATCGATGTTGTAAGTGTAGAGTTTGCACTTGGGAATTTTTCAAACGTAAAGCGTGGTACTTTTGTTACAATATAATCAATCACAGGTTCAAAGCTTGCAGCAGTACCTGTAATATCATTGGTAATCTCATCTAAAGTATACCCAACTGCTAAGAGTGTTGCGACTTTAGCAATTGGATAACCAGTTGCTTTACTTGCAAGTGCAGAGCTACGGCTGACACGTGGATTCATCTCAATAACTGTCATTCTGCCGTTTTTAGGGTTGAGTGCAAATTGTACGTTACTCCCTCCTGTATCTACACCAATTTCACGTAGGATTGCAAAAGAGGCATTACGCATATGTTGATACTCTTTGTCTGTGAGTGTGAGGGCAGGGGCTACCGTGATACTATCTCCAGTATGTACACCCATAGGATCGAAGTTTTCAATAGAACATACGATGATACAGTTATCTGCACTATCACGGATTACTTCCATCTCATACTCTTTCCAGCCTAGTAGGGATTCTTCAATAAGGATTTCGTTAATTGGGCTTGCTTCTATACCAAGTTGAGCGAGCTCTTTATACTCATCGATGTTGTATGCAACACCACTTCCACCACCAGCAAGTGTAAATGATGCACGAATGATGAGTGGAAATCCGATCTCGTCAGCTGCTTCTACTGCTTCTTCAAGCGTGTAAGCATATTTGCTTTTTGGGAGATCCATGCCAATCTTGATCATCGCCTCTTTAAATGCTTGTCGATCCTCTCCTTTTTGTATTGCATCAGGGTGTGCACCTAAAAACTTAATACCATCAAGCATACCTTTTTCATACATTTTCATAGCAACATTGAGTGCGGTTTGACCACCCATGGTTGGTAAGACTGCATCAATTTTCTCTTTTTTGATAATACGTGCGATAACCTCTTCATTGATAGGTTCGATATATGTACGATCAGCAAACTCTGGATCAGTCATGATCGTTGCTGGATTTGAGTTGATTAAAACAACACGATAACCAAGTTCTTTAAGCGTTTTAGCAGCTTGTGTACCTGAGTAGTCAAACTCGCAGGCTTGTCCGATAATAATAGGTCCTGACCCTATTAATAAGATGTTTTTAATATCTTCTCTTTTTGGCATGAATGTCCTTAAAAAATAGTGTGGTAGTATAACAAATAGTAGTTTATAACCCTAAATCTACTACATAAAAAAAGTTTGGTTTTTTTATGCGCATATAAGGCTCAACTGTTGCTATTTTATAAATCTGTTT
>JAHZKW010000067.1 GCA_022600175.1 Campylobacterota bacterium | reverse complement strand
TTCACTGCTCTTGACATGTTAGGTGCGACTTTCAAACCATTTTCATACATAAACCCTAAAAGATACTGCGCTTCCATATCTCCGCGGTTGGCAGCTTTAGAAAGCCAAAAGAAGGCTTTCTCATGGTCACATTTCGTACCGATACCATCTAAGTACATTGCACCTAAGATCATTTGTGCATCTCTATCACCGCTTTTAGCAGCTAAGAAAAAAGAGTCATATGCTTTGAGTTCCTGACCACTGTTTAACATTGATAAACCATCATTGTAACTATTAGAAAAGAGGATTGAGGCACATAGTGCTGTTGTTGCTATTATTTTTTTCACGAAAATATCCTTAAATATTCAGATACTACATGATCGGCACAATAGTAAAGTTTAGTATACCTTTAAAGGTTTTAGTTAGTTATTTTTTAAAGAAATTATAGAATAGGTGTAGTTTTGACACATTAGTCAATAAATCTGTAGGTAATTTTTTCATACGCATCAATGCGTCTATCGCGCAAAAATGGCCAAATACGTCTTATCTCTTCACTCTTGGAGGTATCAATGTCAACCAGTACTGCTTCTTCTTTATCTTTTGATCCTCTATAGAGATAAGCACCTTGTGCATCTACAACAAAAGAGTTCCCCCAAAAACGTATACCATCTATCACTTTGGCATCATCAAGCTCTTTACCAATACGATTTATAGCGACTACAGGAACGCCATTTGCAATTGCATGACCGCGTTGTACCGTCATCCAAGCATCTAATTGTCGTGCTTTTTCTGCTTCACAATCTTCATCAAACCAACCAATGGCTGTAGGATAAATTAAGATATCTGCACCTTTAAGCGTCATCAACCGTGCTGCTTCAGGAAACCATTGGTCCCAACAGATAAGTACACCCAGCTTTCCAACACTTGTTTCAATCGGCTCAAACCCTAAATCCCCAGGTGTGAAATAAAACTTTTCATAAAATCCAGGATCATCTGGAATATGCATCTTACGATATTTACCAGCAATACTACCATCTTTTTCAAATACAATTGCACTATTATGGTAAAGCCCAACGGCACGTTTCTCAAAAAGTGAAACAACTAATACTACACTACTCTCTTTAGCAACCTTTGCCCAAAATGCAACATCCTCTTCATAACTCTCTGCTAGCATAAAGTTCTCTACATTTTCATTGACACAAAAGTATCTATCTTGATGTAACTCTTGCAGTACTACAAGTTCTGCCCCTTCTGCCTTAAGCGCCTTGATTGCAGTGACAGTTGCTTCAAGCATTAAAATTTTGCTACCATGATACTTTTGTTGGACTACCCCTATCTTCATAACACGACCTCTTCAAATGCATTATAAATCTTTAACGCTTGTACATGCTCTTTCACATCATGACAACGCAGTATCGTTGCCCCATCTTCTACTGACTTAAGATGCAATGCTAATGTACCTGCTAATCTTTCATCCACACTACTAGGGCTCAGCTTGTCGATTAAAGATTTACGACTTGCCCCTATTAAAAGCTCATAACCAAACTTTTGAAAGTGTGCAAGATGTTTGATCAAGAGTAAATTATGTGGAACCGTCTTACCAAAACCAATTCCGACGTCTAAAATAATATCTTTGATCCCAAACGATTTTGCTTTCTCTATTCTCTGGCTAAAAAATGCTTCAATCTCCAAAATAACATTCTCATATTGAGGCTCTTTTTGCATATCAGTAGGATTACCCTGCATGTGCATCAAAACCACACGTGCATCATACTTTGAAGCCACACGCGCTACCTCATCACTAGCCAGCCCTGTGATATCATTGACAATGCTAAAACCACGATCTAAAGCATACTCTAAAACATAAGGCCTATAACTATCTAAACTAAATGCTGCTTTCTCATAGAGTTTTTGATCATAAATCATATCAATAATCGGAGATAAACGTGCCAACTCCACAGACTCAGGTATAGGTTTGCTTCCAGGTCGTGAAGAGACTGCACCAAGATCAATGATCTTAGCACCCTCTTCTATCACTGATTCGATTTTAGATACCGCTTCTTTACCTTGAAAACGACTCTCTTGATAAAAACTATCTTCTGTTGCATTGATGATTCCCATCACTTGAGGTGTTATAGATTTCGCTTTAGAAACAATAACTGTAAGCTCTTCTGCTAAGTTTTTTAATCCAAATGGTTGTATCTTCTCTTTTTCGGCAAGGATTTTTAACTGCTTATCATTAGCAATCAGCACAGCATCAATCTTCTCACCTTTACAGAGAATGGTATCTTTTTCAACTGCTAACTCTGCACCTATGGAGAGTGCATCTTGCTTTAAGATATTGGCTGCGGGTGTTCTAAGATCTTTGATATACAAAAGATTTATTTTCATCTTATCTTGCATGATCATATTGCCCGCTTTCGTTGAACCTATCTTCGCAAGTAGTGCTAAAGGTGCAGTGTTTGCATTTAATTTGATAATTTTCATACCTGTGGTCTTCCTTGTGCCTGATGGATAGTCAATAACATATAAGAGAGAATACTCTGTGGTCTTGCATGAAACTCTGCCAACTCCATCATCTTATCAAACATATCAAGCTCTGTTGCTGTTAAATTCATACGATAAGTAAACATGAGCTCTTTTAAAATCGTCTGTATGATCTCTTTCAACTCATCTTTTGAACTATTTTTATGTTTTTTTAAAAATAGAAATATTTCATTGAGTCCCATTTTTGCGAGATTTAAATCAAGTGCATATGGCTCTTTATGACTCTCTAAATACTCCACACGCATTCGTGAACGAATCGTAGGTAGTAGTGATGTTTTTGATTTAGCGATCAAAATAAAAGTGATATTTCTAGGGGGTTCTTCAAGCAGTTTTAAGAGTGCATTTTGTGCATAAGTATTATATTTCAGTGCTGCTAATATCAAATATTTTTGTTTCTCTTCTGCGATGTAAGCCTCTTTCACAACTTCTTTAGCATCATCAACTTTGAACTCATCAACAAAAAAAGTTTTGATCAATTTAGAGTCTATGCGTTCTAGTATACTCTTTTTGGCAAACTCTAACTCAGCAGAAGCAATAATCGTAGAAGTCATATTTCTCACTCCTTATTAAAGTATAATTATAGACAACTTACAGTGCACTTTGCATATCAACTTCAGAGAATAAAATAGCATCAATACTTTTATCAAAAAGGGTAATCAACTGGATCAGTTTGATATCAAGATTCTCATCTTTAGAGTCTAAATGAAAACTATTTTGTTTATACTCATCTAAAAGCCATACAAAACTATTTTCTTTACATTTGGCTATTTGTGATCTTGGGTCACTCCCTTTACCAATATAAAAAAAAGTATAGCCTGCAGGGAAAGAGAGGCTCAGCATATCTTCTAAAACACTCATCTGCTCTTCATCTTGCAGTTTATCAATAAAAGGAAATACCGTCCCAAGTGAGACAATAGGCAGTAGCGGTCTCTCTCCATCATATCGATTAAGTCTACTTAAGATATATCGTGCAAACCACTCACGTTTTCGATCAGTGATAAGCAAAAAGGTTTGTGCATTGATTAATCTATCAATCGCAGATGCAGCCAAAGGCACCCAGTCAAACCTGCGCTCCTCCATCCAATTCATCGCACTACCTTCATCACGAATGCGGTCAAGTGTCCATGAAGAGAAATCCTTAGTCAACGCGATTACTCTCTCTGACCTAAATTATACGCTTCATGCAGAGATCTGACTGCCAACTCACTATACTTCTCATCTACGATCATAGAGATCTTAATCTCACTGGTACTGATCATCTCAATATTGATACCATTATCAGCCAGTGTCGTAAATGCAGTACTAGCGACACCACTATGATTTTTCATACCCACACCGACAATAGAGACCTTTGCGATATTACTATCAAACTCTAAATCTTCTGCAGCGTTAAGCTTCTCCATAATCTCTTTAGCATTTTCGAGCTCATTTTCAGGTACTGTAAACCCAAGATTTGCGTTACCGTCATGACCTACATTTTGTATGATCATATCTACATTGATATTGTTTTCAGCCAGTGTTGAAAAGATATTTGCAGCAATACCTGGTTCATCTTTGACATTTCGCAAAGACACACGTGCCTGATTTTTATCTAATGCAATACCGCTTACAATAGGTTGTTCCATAATATTCTCTTCCTTTGTGATTAATGTACCTTCATTTTCAGTGAAACTGCTTCTTGTCACAAGATTGACATTTAACTTCTTAGCCATCTCTACAGATCTATTTTGAAGTACTTTTGCCCCTAAACTTGCAAACTCTAGCATCTCATCATAAGAGATTTTCTCAATCTTTTTCGCACGTCTTTCAATACGGGGATCTGTTGTATATACACCATCAACATCCGTATAAATCTCACACAGATCAGCTTCCATAGCTCCGGCAATCGCCACGGCACTAAGATCACTGCCTCCTCGCCCTAGCGTAGAAACATCTCCATCAGCAGTAATTCCTTGAAAACCTGCAACAACAATAATCTTTCCTTCAGAGATTTTCTCTCTCATATTATCAGTATTGATATGTGAGATTCTTGCACTGGTATGTATATCATCGGTATGAATCCCTGCCTTTCTACCACTCAAGGAGATCGCATCATATCCCATCTCTTGAAGGGCAATAGAGAGTAACGCACTTGTTACTCTCTCTCCAGAGCTTAAAAGCATATCCATCTCTTTTGCCGCTGGATTTTTACTAAAATTTGCAGCATATCCAATTAACTTATTGGTCTCTCCACTCATGGCTGATACAACTACGATGATATCATTACCTGCATCTTTTGATTTAGCTACACGATTTGCAACATTTTGAATACGCTCTAAATCACCTACACTTGTACCACCAAACTTTTGTACAATTAACATTTATACTCCAAACCTTTTACGAAATGTATCCATCTTTTTTAAAATAGTCCAATACTCTTTTATATATCGGCTTTTTCATATGTGAGATATAGTCAAATACATTCTCATATGTCACATACTTATACTCCATAAACTCTGGATCTTTTGTCTGTAAATTGATCGTTGCTTCTGCTTTAAGTTTGACTAAAAAATATTTCTGTTTCTGTCCATCAAATGGATACATTTTTTTTGAAACTTTATTAGGGAAGTCGTAGCTTAACCATTCAGGGTGTTCAGCGATAATCTCGACATCATCTGTGCCTATCTCTTCTTTGAGTTCACGAAAAAGTGCATCTTCAGGGCTTTCACCCTCATCAATCCCGCCTTGGGGAAATTGCCAAACACTATTTCGCATATCATTTCGATTCGCAATAAAGATTTCACAGGTCAATGGATATTTATGGGACATGACAACAGCAGCAACATTTGGTCTGTAAACTTTTTGTGTTGACATTTTACTCCCTGTCTCTATATATAATTTGATATACTATCCAAAAAAACATTGTAAAAGGTTAAATGTGCTTCTCTACCTCCATATCCCCTTTTGTGATAGTAAGTGTCACTATTGTGCATTTAACTCTTATGTCGATAAGTTTGCATTTAAAGCAAACTATATGAAAGCCGTTCTTATACAACTACAATCAGAAGTTGAAAAACTTGCGGTACAAAAAGAGCATATAGAGACACTTTTTATTGGTGGAGGAACTCCCTCTACTATTGCCCCAGAGCTCTATGCACCGTTCTTTGATTTTATCACCCCTTATCTCAAAAAAGATGCAGAAATTACAACAGAAGCAAACCCTAACAGTGCAACCCAAACATGGCTTCAGGGGATGTATGATTTAGGTGTGAATCGTGTTAGTTTTGGTGTACAGAGTTTTGAGAGTGAGAAGCTTAAACTTTTAGGAAGAAACCATACGGAACTGATGGCACAAACAGCCATCAAGAATGCCCATAAAATTGGTTTTAAAAATATTTCACTTGATCTCATTTATGGTACAGCCTTAGATACTAAAGCACGTCTACAAAAAGATCTAGATATCGCCTTCTCACTGCCTATTAATCATCTCAGTGCTTATGCCTTAACACTAGAAGAGAAGACACCCTTTTTCAGCACTCCGCAAGTACAAAACGATGATGAAAATCTTGCTTACTGGTTTACCAATGCAATTAAAAAAAGAGGTCTTGAACAATATGAGATCTCTAACTTTGGCACCTATCACTCTAAGCACAATCTTGGTTATTGGCGTTATAAAGATTATCTTGGTATTGGTAGTGGTGCTGTGGGATTCTTAAAAGATAAACGTTTTTATACACAAACAAATCTTGAAGCTTACCTCAAAAATCCAACACAAATAGAGGTAGAAGCACTAAGCCCTGAATCAATTATCAGTGAAAAAGTACTCTTAGGATTGCGCAGTTGTATCGGTGTGTCAAAAACACTGCTCACACCTACACAACTACAAAATGCGATGCTACTCTGTGATGAAGATAAACTAATCGAGTGCGATGAAAAATTTATCAACCCAAACTATCTTTTAAGTGATGAAATAGCACTTTTTATTTTGGATCATTAACGATAAGAGCGTATCAAAATGTAAACGTTTTTACTTATCTAATATAAGTATCTTTTATTTAGGAGTTCTCTAAATAAATTTCGCTACAATCCTATATAAATTTTAACTACTTAAGGTGTCTCATGTTTGGAATGAGTTTTGGAGAGATATTGATCATAGCCATTATTGCTATATTGTTCTTAGGTCCTGAGAAATTACCTGATGCAATGGTAAAAATTGCAAAGTTTTTCAAAAGTTTTAAAAAGAGTGTCAATGATGCTAAAGATACCATTGAGCAAGAGATGCATCTTGCCGAACTTAAAGAGGGTGCGATCAGCTATAAACAACAGCTAGAAGAGTCCGTCAATGATGTTAAAAAAGATATTAACGTCGTTGATGATCTAAACGAAAAGCTTGATGATATCACCGGTTCAATCACGAAGCTTGACGAACCTGAAAAACCTAAAAAAGTAAAAAAATCTACGAAAAAGAAGGATAAAGAAGATGTTTGATGAGTTAAAACCTCACCTCGCAGAGCTTAGAAAAAGACTAAGTATCTCTGTGGGTGCTATCATTGTACTCTTTTTTGTGATGTTTGCTTTTTGGCAACCACTACTAGACTGGATGATCACGCCACTTAATGAAGTACTTCCAAAAGGGAGTTCAGTCATCTTTACTAAAGTACAAGAACCATTTTTCACCGCTCTTAAAGTTGCTTTTTTTGCAGGCTTTATTGCAGCACTACCTATTATATTTTGGCAACTTTGGCTCTTTGTCGCACCAGGACTTTATGAAAATGAGAAGAAAATGGTCATCCCTTTTGTCTTAGGGGCAACGGTCATGTTCTTAATAGGTGCCGCATTTTGTTATTATGTTGTTATCCCTTTTGGGTATGAGTTTCTCATCAATTTTGGTTCACAACTCTTTACTGCCCTACCAAGCATTGGTGACTATGTGAGTTTTTTCACTAAACTTTTACTCGGATTTGGATTGGCATTTGAATTACCAGTGATCACTTTTTTCTTAGCGGCAATGGGATTAGTAACAGATCAAACACTCATTGGATTTTTTAGATATGCACTTGTTGTCATCTTTTTAGTAGCAGCACTTTTAACACCACCAGATCTACTGACCCAATTTTTAATGGCTGGTCCTATGATCTTACTTTACGGTGTTTCAATCCTTATTGCCAAAAAGATTAATCCAGAAAAACCGCAAACTGATGCATCATAAGCTAGACCCTCTGCAGGTAGACTCATATGATTATGAGTTACCTGAGTCTCTCATCGCAAGTGCCCCAGCCAATCCAAAAGATAGTGCCAAACTCTTAGTCTATGACCGAGAAAAAGACACCATTACCCATACTATTTTTAATCAAATAACCCATTTTATCCCTAAAAATAGTGCGATTGTCTTCAATGATACCAAAGTTATTAAAGCACGCCTTTATGGGCACAAAGAGAGTGGTGGTAAGGTTGAACTACTTATCAACTCCCCACTGCCTGATAATCACTTCTTAGTCTATATTAGAGGTAAAGTCAAAGTTGGTACAAAACTCTCTTTTACCAAAAACCTTACAGCCATAGTAACAGCACTCCATAAAGATGGCACTAGAGTAGTACTTTTTTATCAAGAAGATATGCTTTTAGATTTTGTAGCACTCAATGATATTTTAGAAAAGATTGGACATATCCCACTGCCACCTTATATCAAACGTGAAGATAATAAAGAGGATCAAACTGATTATCAAACACTCTTTGCTAAAAATATTGGTGCAGTCGCAGCACCTACTGCATCTTTACACTTTACACCCCCTCTTTTAGAGCGTATACAAGAGGAGTACCACAATACCTTTATCACCCTTCATGTCGGGGCAGGTACCTTTAAACCCGTAGAACATAATGAAATCAATGCCCATATAATGCATAAAGAGTTTTTTGAGATTCCTTACGATACGAAACAACTCCTTGAGACCAATACACCTATCTTAGCAGTTGGTACCACGGTAACAAGAACTGTAGAGTACTATGCCCGTCACAAGATATCAAGCGGTGAATCTGATCTTTTTTTACATCCCCATAATAAACCACAAAGAGTTAACCATCTTTTAACCAACTTTCACTTACCAAAATCAACACTTATCATGTTAGTAGCAAGCTTTGTAGGATTGGAGAAAACCCTTGAACTCTACCAAATAGCCATTGAGAATAAGTATCAATTCTACTCCTATGGTGATGCTATGCTTATTATCTAAGGAAGATCTATCTTATCATCATAATCATCTTTTTGTATGATAATTTTACCAATCTCTTTGGCGATTAAGATAAGTAGATAAATGGTCACTAATGCTGCTAATACTTTTAACACATCTAATATTGTCATGTTATAATCCTTTTTTACTGAGGAGATTATAACATGACTATTTACGGCATTAAAAATTGTGACAGCGTACGCAAAGCAATGAAATTTTTAAGAGCAAAAGAGATTGCATTTGATTTTGTTGACTTTAAAACAACACCAGTGGAACGTGCTAAGATTGATCAATGGTTAGAACAAAGCCCTATTGAAAAACTTTTTAACACAAGAGGCACTACCTACAGAACACTTAACTTAAAAGCATTAGCACTTGATGCACAAGGAAAAGCAGAGTGGTTAGGCAAAGAGAACATGTTAATCAAACGACCTGTCATTGAGTATAAGGATCAAGTGATTGTTGGTTTTAACGAAGCTCAATATGAAGAGATATTTATCTAGAGTCTAACCAACGCTCTAAGATGATCTTTGCGGCGATGGAATCTATCTTTCCATCACGTTTTTGTTTTACAATACCCTTCATCATCTCTTTTGCCTCATAAGAGCTACCATATTCATCTTGATAAAAGAGTTTTTGGTCAAATGAGAGCAAGGAGACAAAATGTTCAATACGTCTTTGCATCTCATCACTACTCTCTCCACCTTTCGGAATACCAACAATAAGCGTATCGATCTCATAGCTATCTAAAAACCGATCAACGGCACTAGCTGCTTGGTTTCTGTTTTTACGTAAAATCGCCTCAACAGGCATCGCTGTTTTCTCATCTAAACAGATAGCACACCCTATACGTTTTAAACCAATATCAATCGCGGCAATTTTCAACATAGATAAACCTTTAGATTTTTAATCTCAACTCTCCCCTCAAGTTCATACTCATAAAGTGTATCGCCAAACTTTGCTAATGCTTCATCAAGCGAAGGAATTTGTTTGAAAAAAGTACTGAAATCATCCTCTTTGGTTACAGGAGTTCCAAACTGGGAAACAAAATGATCGATATCAGTAATCAATTTAGCACTCCCCTCCTCTAGAAGCTTTTGTGTACCTCTACTCTCTCCTAAACGATGCGGCAAAACATATATCTCTTTACCCAAAGCTTTAGCAATCTCGGCACTACGCATCGTGCCACTATTTTCATCAGCCTCAGTGATAACCAATACCTCCCCTAAAGCAACCACTAAACGATTTCGTATCACAAAACTATATTTTGTTGCTTTAGTATTTTCAGAGTACTCACTGATCGCCAATCCTTCTTGATAGATCTGTGTGATCAACGTTTGATTGATTTTAGGATAACAGATATCTAACGAATTTGCCATTACAGCAATGGTATTTGGTAATGCACCAAGATGTGCAATTGCATCCACACCCATGGCTGCACCACTGACAACTGTATATCCTATTTGGGAGAATGCATAAGAGAGTTGTTGCGTGGCTTCTTTGGTATAGCGCATCGGTCTTCTAGTACCCACAATAGAGATCATTTTTGTCTCCAAAAGTCTCTCATCTCCCAAGGCATATAGTGTTTTAGGTGGTTTTTTCAGGGGTATAAATGCAGGATGTTTAGCAGATATCTCTCTCATTACATCAACTCATTGATATAGACTAATTCAACACCCTCTAAAATTTTTTCTGCTTTCATGAGTGCTTCAAAAGTTAACTCTTTAGGATGACATATCGCAATCGCTTGACCATTCTTTTTGGCAAGTGTAACCGCACTTTTTAACTGTCCATGAATATAATCAACATCTGCAACATTATCTAAAAAAACATCCCTTTGTAAAATATGTTTATCAACTATTTTTGCAGCTTGCATACACTTAGTCTCGGCAGCTGTACGACTGTCAAGAAAAGGGATATTGTACTTTTTTAAAATCTTAAAAAACCGCTCCATAGCATTAAGATCACATGTAAACTTGCTCCCGGTATGGTTATTAATCGCTAAGGCATGAGGAAAACTCTTTTTAACAATCTCGATACGATCCTCAATACTTTTAGCCGAATCACTGATTTTCACCGCATTTTCTTTAATATTTTTATACTTATATGCCTCCATTGGGAAGTGCACCATATGGTACTTAAAACGCTTTGCAATTTTAGGCGTATGCGGATAGTGATTATTAGGTGGAAATATAGAAGGTGTAACAGGGAATGGAAGCCTTTTGATACTATCAGCTTGATAACAAAATCCGATATCATCCATGATAATGGCTAACTTAGGTACTTTACGAGGTAGTTTAGTTTCTTTTTGTTTTACACTTTGTTTACTGACTTTTTTTATCTCTGAGGTTAGAACAGGCTCTTTTGTCACTTTTAATGTTAAATTAGCATCATCTAACACTTTTGTAATCGCTACAGTTTTATTCTCATCACTTGCTTGTAAGCGTGATTGAAACGTTTTGATCTGTGATGCCACACTCTGATAAGCATTATCAAGTGTTTTATTCTCTTCATAGGCAATAACCTCTCTCTCTTTTGACTTTTCATCAGAGAGAATTTGCTTTGAGGTAGTCTTCACACTCTTTTCAATAAGAGGTACTGTTTTTGAAGGAAGCTGTGAGGTATTATAGTATTCAAGACCTACAAACGTCAAGATAGTAAGTAACAATAGAATGAGGATTTTTATAAACAGGGACTTACCCATCAATCACCCAACTGAATTTCAATCTCCAGCATATCAACATTTTGATTTTTCTCTGACTTGATATTTACATCACCGGTTTTTGTATACTTTTGGATAACTGCCAAAAGGTCTCTTTTTAAATCATCTAAATAAGGTACTGCACACTCTGCTCTCTCATGTGCGAGCATCACCTTTAATCTATCTTTGGCCACATTAGCAGAAGTGTCTTTTTTAGCACCAAAGATCCGTTCAAACAGTGTCATCCAAACAACCTTTTAAAGAAGCCTTTTTTGACACTTAGCTCTAAAAATGCAACATCCTCACCAAGTACTCTTTTCGCAATTCTACGATATGCCTCAGCAGCTTGAGAATCTTGATCATAATAAATAGGTTCTCCTTGATTAGTAGAGGTGATGATCTTCTCATCATCAGGTACTACACCAATCAACGGTAATGCCAAGATATTTAATACATCTTCAACACCTAACATACTACCGCTCTCTACCATCTCTGGTTTGAGTCTATTGATAATGACATGTTTTTGTACTTCTTGACCCTCTTTAGCCTTTTGACTTTTTGCATCAATGATACCAATAACACGATCAGCATCTCTCACTGCACTCACATCTGGTGTTGAGACAATCAGTGCACGATCTGCTAAGAAAATAGAGTGTTCAAAACCACTCTCAATTCCAGCTGGCGAGTCTAAGATGATAATATCAAAATCTTTTTTGAGATCTTCAATTAATACACGTACTTTTTCAGTCTCTAAAATATTTTTATCACTGGTTTGTGAAGCCGGTAAAAAGTAGAGATTTTTTGATTTTTTATCATTGATTAATGCTTGAGAAAGATTACATCTCCCCTCCATCACATCAACAACATCATACACAATACGGTTCTCTAACCCTAAAATCATATCGAGGTTTCTAAGCCCGATATCAAAATCAATAGCCACTACTTTTTTACCAAGTTGTGATAAACCTACCGCAAGGTTGGCTGACAGCGTTGACTTTCCTACGCCTCCCTTTCCGGAGGTAACCGTTATGACTTCACCCATTAATAATCTCTTTTAGTTTTTATCTTGATCAATAATCTTATTTGCTGTAATCCATGGCATCATCTCTCTAAGTTGGCTACCTGTTTGTTCAATCAACGAAGCTTTTGCATTGTTTCTCTCTGCATTCATTCTTGGATACCCTGTTTGACCTTCTTGTACGAAGTCTTTAGCAAATACACCATTTTGAATCTCTTTTAAGATATCTTTCATTGCTGCTTTACTCTCATCATTGATTACTCTTGGTCCACTCACATAGTCACCATATTCTGCTGTATTTGAGATAGAGTATCTCATGTTAGCGATACCACCCTCATACATAAGATCTACAATGAGTTTTAACTCATGTAAACACTCAAAGTATGCCATTTCAGGAGCATAACCAGCATCTGTCAATGTCTCAAAACCAGCTTGAACTAGTGCTGTAGCACCACCACAAAGTACTGCTTGCTCACCAAAAAGGTCAGTTTCAGTTTCATCTTTAAATGTAGTGTGGATAATTCCAGTTCGTCCTCCACCTACACCGCTAGCATAAGATTTTGCAAGTTCAAGTGCATTACCGCTTGCATCTTGTGCGATTGCGATAAGATCAGGAATACCACCACCTTTGACAAATTCACTTCTTACTGTATGGCCTGGTGCTTTTGGTGCAACCATAATACAGTCAATTCCCTCTGGTGGAATAATTTGACCATAGTGTACATTAAACCCATGTCCAAAAGCGATAACGTTACCTTTTTCGAGGTTTGGCTCAATCTCATTTTTAAAAATAGTTGATTGAATCTCATCTGGTAATAAGATCATGATGACATCAGCTGCTTTTGTTGCTTCAGCAACACTCATTACTTCAAAACCTTTTGCAGCTGCTTTTCCCCAAGAATTTCCGCCCTCTTTTAAACCAACGATGACTTCAACACCACTATCTCTAAGATTTTCAGCGTGTGCGTGTCCTTGGCTACCAAAACCAAGCATTGCCACTTTTTTACTTTTGATGATGTTTAAATCACAATCTTTATCATAATATACAGTAATTGCCATACAATTAATCCTTCTAAAAATTTATGAGGATTTTACTTAAATTTAACTTGTATTTTGCTCTAAGGGATCTTGTAGGTCAGATCAAGCACACTTTACAAGAAAGACTTACGTGTTTTGATAATTGACTCTGAATTAAGATCAGACTCAATTTTTTCACTTTTCTTATGCACGCTCTCAAAAAGATGACCGATATCTTCAACCGTTGCTGGTTGGTCAATTTTCTCTTTAATTTTAACTTCTTTTTCTACACTCTCTTGCACAGGCTTTGTCTCTTTTTTACTCTGCATGATAGGTTCTACTGGCATTTCAACTTTAGGCTTACTAAGCGCTGGTTTCTTAGCAATATAAGCATCAGGATAGAGTTTACGAATTGCTAAGAGTGTAGTTTGAATCTCCTCTTTGGAAACATTAACAACATAAACACGTTGTAAATTTTTATAAGGGTGTAAATAGATAGGATAGTGCGAAAGTTTCTCTTGTATTTTCTTGATATTATAGAGTTTTGCAAAAGTACCAATCTTAATAAAATAGTGCTTTTGATCAATATTATCACTATCAACTTCAATAGCTTGAAGCAGTGAGGTGCAAAAAAATATCATCGAAACTATTATGCTAAATTTTACTTTCATAAGACCCATTTTTGTTTTTACTTACTATATAATATAGGTGCTTAAAATCCAACACTTTACCAACTGCTAAAAATAAAATATATTTGACTAAATGAGTAATTATTAAGAATACTTTAAATTAATGATGTGTATTTTTATTTAATTGCCATTGTGAAACTAACTCTGTATAATCATCCCGTCACTAGAAATAAATTCTAAAAATACTTAAGGAGATTGACATGAAAATTTACAAAATTTCTACCGTAGTTGCGGCATCATTAGTTGCTGCATCTTCAAGCTTAACAGCTGACGCAACAGAAGCAGTTGTTCTACCAAACGCACAACCAGGTGAGTGTTATGCAAAAGTTATTACACCAGCAAAGTTTGAAACAAAAAGTGAGCAAGTATTAGCAAAAGAAGCGTCAGAAACAATTACCGTAGTTCCCGCACAATACGGTACAACTGAACAAAAGATCCTTGTCAAAGAAGCATCATCTACACTCAGTGTTGTTCCTGGAACTTTTAAAAATGTCACAGAAAAAGTATTAGTTAAAGAAGCTGAAACAAAATGGAAAACAAGCCTTAAAGGTAAAATTCCAGTCAGTGCTGAAATTCTTGCTGCTGCAAAAGCAGGTGGTGCAGATATCGATGGTATGACAGTGGGAAGTTGTTATAGAGAATACTTCGCTCCAGAAGCTTATAAAACAGAGACTGAAACGTATATCAAAAAAGAGGCTTCAGAACAACTGAAAATTGTTCCTGCAACTTATGAGTATGTAGAAGAAAAAGTATTGGTTAAAGAAGCATCACAAAAGCTTGTGAAAGTACCAGCTACGTATGAAACAGTATCAGAGAAAATGTTAGTTGAACCAGAAAAAACAATGTGGAAAAAATCACAATGTAATGGTAACAATAACGATTGTGGTGTCATGTGTCTAGTCACAACACCAGCACGTTATAAAACAGTCACTAAAAGAGTTGTAAAAACTCCTCCTACAACAAAAGTAGTAGATATCCCAGCAGTCTATAAAACAGTTAAAGTAAGAAAATTAGCAACACCAGCAAAAGTTGAAAGAATTGCCGTACCAGAGAAAACAGCGACTTATACAAGAACTGTTAAAGTCAATGAAGCAACATTCTCATGGACAAAAGTAGGTGAAAAAGCATCAGGCAAGTATACAGGTCACCAAATCTGTAAAACAGCTACAGCTGAAGCGTATAAAACATTAACAAAAACTGTTGTAGATACACCACCAACAACAAAAGAGACGGCAATTCCAGAAGCGTATAAAACAATCAAAGTAACAACTGTTGTTAAGCCAGCAGAAGTGAAAAGAAATGAAATTCCAGCAGCGTATAGCACTATCACAAAAAGAGATATGGTTACACCAAGTAAAGTGGAATGGAAAAGAGTTGTATGTCAATCAAAAATCACATCAACTACTATTAGAGCGCTTCAAACAGCACTTAAAAAAGAGGGACACTATATGGGACCAATTGATGGTATCGTAGGTAGTCAAACTCGTGCAGCTGTAAAAGCTTATCAAAAGAAAAAAGGTTTATCAAGTGGCGGTATTACACACGAAGTAATCAAATCACTTGGTGTTTCTCTCTAAAAAACTTACAATAGATTAGTCTATATAGACTAATCTATCCCCCTCCATTCAATCATTTTTTTAATGATAGACCACTTCTTCAATATTTCGTATACTGGCATAAATAGTAGAAAGTAAGATTTTTGACTCTACTGGTTTAGTAAGAAAGTATTTAATACGCATTGATTTTAAAATATGACGATACTCTGTCTTATTATAAGCAGAGATGACAATAATGGGCTGCACTTCTTGGATTGCTAGGATCTTTTTTAAAACCTCTATGCCATTCATCTTGGGTAAATTAATATCAGATATGACAAGATCATATCTATGTTTTTGATACATCTCCAAACCAGTAGCACCATCTTCCGCCAAATCAACATGTTTAAAAATATCTTTAAAAAGTTGCATATTGACTCTACTAACTTGAGCATTATCTTCGAGATAGAGTAAATTTAGTTCTTTAGTTACCGCTTTTAAATCTTTGATCTCCAAAACTGATTCCTTTCATCCAATAACTCTATATCGTAAAATAGAAAATGTTATTAAATCAGTTAAAAAACAAAAACCTTACAATTTAACAAGTACTTTGATTTCTCAAAATAAATATGAAATAGTATTGAATTTATATATTTTTAGTAAATAAAAACTTTTTTCATACTATTTCAAAAAGTATCATATCCTAGATTTTAGTGCTTTTGTAAAAGTTTGTAACTCTCTTTTGCAATCATCAACTCTTCATCTGTAGGAATTACCATGAGTGAGATCTTTGAAGATGGTGAAGAGATAATTTGGGAATGGATACTGTTTTTTACACTATCCATTACAATCTCAAAATGATGAAATCCCTCTAAAATCAAAGCACGTATAGAAGCACTATGTTCACCTATACCACCTGTAAAAACAATACCATCTACCCTTCCAAGCAATACCATATAGGCACCAATATACTTTTTAACTCTCACAACAAACATCTCTATAGCAAGCTTGGCATTTTTATCACCACTCTTGGCTAACGCTTCAACTTTACGCATATCATTTGTACCAGCAATGGCCTTTAACCCACTTTTGTGATTTAATATCGTTTCAACGGCCTCAAAGTCTATGCCATTTCGCTCTAAATAAAAGATGATTGAAGGGTCAATATCACCTGAACGACTCCCCATCATTAAACCTTCAAGGGGTGTAAATCCCATTGAAGTATCAATACTTTTACCCTCTTTAATCGCACATGCACTTGCACCATTGCCTAAATGTAGCGTAATAAGGTTAAGTTTGTACAAAGGTTTTTCTGTATATTTTGCCGCTTGTATTGCCACGTAGTGATGCGAAGTGCCATGAAAACCATAACGTTGGATATGGTGCTCTTTAGAGAGTGTTAAAGACAGAGGGTAATAAGCAGAGTATTTAGGAATAGTTTGATGAAATGCAGTATCAAAAACAGCTACCTGAGGTATATGAGGTACTTTTCGCTTCATCGCATATATCCCCTCTAAGTTGGCACCATTATGTAAAGGGGCCAACTTTTTGAGTTTTTCAATCTCTTCAATAACATGATCATCTATCACTGTAGCACTATCAAAAATCCATCCCCCATGAACAACACGATGTCCTATCACACCAATCTCATCCAAACTATCAATCACTTTTGATTGTTGCAAATCTGCTAATAATACTTCAACACCATCATGATGGTTATCAATCTCTTCAAGAGTACCACTATAGTGTACACTCTTAGCAGGCATTTCAAACAGTTTATATTTTAAGGATGAACTTCCAGAGTTTAAGACTAAGATATACATCACTCTGCTCCTGCTTGACATGCAGTAATGGCAACAGTACTTACAATATCTTCAACACTACATCCACGACTGAGATCATTGATCGGTTTTTTAAGCCCTTGCATAACTGGACCTATCGCAATGGCATCTGTAGCACGCTGTACCGCCTTATAAGTATTATTGCCAGTATTTAAATCAGGGAATATAAAGACATTGGCATATCCTGCAACCTTTGAATCAGGAAGCTTCAAACGCCCTACGTCAGCATCAATAGCAGCATCATATTGAATAGGTCCCTCAATAAGAAGTTCAGGAGCTTGCTTCTTGGCTAGTATGGTAGCTTTTTTTCACCTTCTCTACCTCCTCTCCAACACCGGAATCACCAGTGGAGTAAGATAACATCGCCACTACAGGCTCAATACCAAATGCTTGTGCACTCTTTGCAGACGAGATTGCAATCTGTGATAACTCCTCACTACTAGGATCAGGCACAACAGCACAATCAGCATACACTAACACTTCTGAATCTAAACACATAAAAAAGAGACTTGAAACCATACGTACATTTTGCTCTGTACCTATGATCTGAAAAGCAGGTCTAATCGTCTCTCGTGTGGTATGTGTTGCACCGCTTACCATTCCATCTGCCAACCCCATATAGACCATCATAGTCGCAAAATAGTTAATATGTTCGACTGTATCATAGGCAATTTTAAGTGTCATTCCTTTCTCTTTACGCAAACTAAAAAGTGCTTGTGCAAATGAGTCACGAAGTTTAGTATCATAGATGTCCTGTAAGATAATATTTTCAAGATCAACACCAACCATATTGGCATAGTGACGTATCTCTTCTGGATTACCCAATAAAATCACTTCTGCAATATTTTGCCGTGTGATAATCTCTGCAGCTTGTAAAATTCTCTCATCACAGCTCTCTGGCAAGACTATCCTTTTTTTATAACTACGTGCCTGATCAAAAATGAGATACTCAAACATAGCAGGCGTCATGATCTCAGACTCAGTATCAATCAGTTTAGAGACTAAACGTTTTTGATCTACAGAACGGTAAAAAAGTCCTAAAGCTTGTGCAAGTTTTCTTCTATTTTGAATACTGATCCCAGCAGAGGTATGGATTGCCTGTTGTGTTGTCTCTATAGTGTCATTTTTGACTGAAATGATGGGAAGTGTTGTATCTTCACTACCTTTTAAAAGTGCTTTCACCTCTTTAGAGAGTTTGAATCCACCACAGAGTAAAATACCTGCAGCACATGGTGCATTCTTTGCACGATTTGCAGCCATTACCGCTAAAATAATATCCACACGATCAGCAGGCACAATAATCAAATCACCCTCTTCCAAATGTGATAGAAAATGTTCTACATGCATCGCTGCAATCTTATAACCGCGCACTAATCGTAAAAGATGACGCTCTTCCCCTAAAATTGTCTCAGCCTTTAAATGCTTTGCCACTTCTAAAACTGTGGGTCGATTTAAAGAGTCTAACTCATCTAAGAAAAAGTGATTCTCATCTACATTATCAAAGTATTTTGCTTTTTTCTCTGGTCTTTTTGCTAGATGCAATCTATTCACAAATAGTGCAAAAAGTGTGATATCTTGCTCTTTTAATCCCTGTTCCCATAACTGCATCTCCTCTTTTAACAAAGGAAGCGGTTTTTCATAACCATTAATCACACCAACCACAGGAGCAGAAAGATTTTTTGCAATTTCCAAGTTGATGTCAAAATCAAAATAGAGATTAAAATCAAGCTGACTCACCCCCACACATAAAATAAAATCATAAGTAGATTCAAGTTGTTTATACGCTTTAATAATCTCTTTGTAGAGTACTGTTTCTTCTGCATTAGCAAGATGTTTTTGTGCCTCTTTAAGTGTCATAGCATAGCAGTCATCATAACGCTGATCAAGAGAAAAGTAAGAACGCATCAATTGAATATCAGCATCTTCTTTATGTTTATCAACAATAAGTGGTCGAAAAAATGCAACTTTTTCGTATCTTGTTTTTAGTAGTTGCATCATACCTAAAGAGATAACAAGTGAGCCAGCCTTGGGGTCTTTTGAAGTGATAAAGAGGAGTTTGCTTTGCATGAATAACCTTTATAGTTTTTGCAAAACATAGTGTGTCAAAAAGCCCCTAAAGGCCTTCTGACTTTTTAAATTATACGATTAAATTACACAACTTTGAATTTTTTGTACAATTGAAGGATCTTCAAGTGTCGATGTATCTTGAACAATCTCTTCACCCTTAGCAATACTTCTAAGGATTCTTCTCATGATCTTTCCTGATCTTGTTTTTGGAAGATCTGGTACAAATTTAATCTCATCACATTTTGCGATTGCACCAATTTCTGTTACAACGATTTTATTGATCTCTTGTACCATTTCAATCTCTTCTGCCATTGTATCTTCACCTTTGAGTACAACATAAGCAAAGATACCTTCCCCTTTGATCTCATGTGGTTTACCAACAACCGCAACAGAAGCAACACCAGGATGTTTTTTGATCGCTGCTTCAACTTCAGCAGTTCCCATTCTATGTCCTGATACATTGATAACATCATCTGTACGACCTGTAATTGTGATATAACCCTCTTCATCAATCATCGCACCATCACCTGTAAAGTAGACTGGTTTTCCATCTTTTTTACAATCACCAAAGTAAGATTTCTCAAATCTATCAGGATCACCCCAAATAGTTCTAATCATACTTGGCCAAGGTTTTGTAATACACATAAACCCTTTTTCACCTACTGGTGTTGGTGTACCATCCTCTTCAATAACTTCTGCAATAATTCCAGGTAATGGGAAGGTTGCACAACCTGGCTTGATTGGCGTCGCACCTGGAAGTGGAGAGATCATATGTCCACCCGTCTCAGTTTGCCAATATGTATCAACGATAGCACACTTGCTGTTACCTATTGCCTCATAGTACCATTTCCAAGCAGGAGGATCAATTGGTTCACCAACCGTACCAAGTACTCTCAAACTTGAAAGATCATATTTTGAAGGCTCATTTTCACCTGTTTTATGTAAAAGTCTAATTGCTGTAGGTGCTGTATAGAATTGGTTGATTTGATACTCTTCTACCATTTTCCAACAACGACCAGCATCTGGGAATGTTGGTACACCTTCAAACATGACAGTTGTTGCACCCATAGCAAGTGGACCATAGACAATATAGGTATGTCCTGTAATCCAGCCAATATCTGCTGTACACCAGTAAGTATCATTTTCTCTTACATCAAATACCCACTCCATAGTCATTTGTGCCCAAAGGATATAGCCTGCACTTGAGTGTTGGACTCCTTTTGGTTTTCCTGTACTTCCTGAAGTATAGAGTAAGAAGAGAGGATCTTCACTATCCATTGGCTCAGGCTCACACTTACTTGACTCATTTTTTATCAATTCATTATAACTATAATCTCTACCTGGAACCCACTCAATATCTTCACCATTTCGCTCAACAATACAAACACTTTTTACACACTCACAACCTGTCTCTAATGCTTTATCAACAACAGGTTTAAGCATATATGGCTTACCTTTTCTAAAAGCTCCATCTGAAGTCACAACCAGTTTTGCTTCTGCATCAATAACTCTATCTCTGAGTGCTTCTGCAGAAAAACCACCAAATACAATCGAATGAATCGCACCAATACGTGCACACGCGAGCATTGTCACAGCAGCTTCAGGGATCATCGGCATATAAAGGACAACACGATCACCTTTTTTAATATTAAATTGGTTTTTCAGCATATTTGCTGTTTTATTTACTTCATAACTAAGTTCACGATAGGTTAAAATCTGTTGGTCACCGTTGTCACCTTCGAAAATGATAGCAGCTTTATTTTTACGCGTTGCTAAATGTCTATCTACACACTGATGTGCAACATTCATTGTGCCACCTACAAACCACTTATAAAATGGTGCATTGCTTTCGTCTAAAACCTGCTTATACGGTGAAAACCAATCAATTTTTTCATTTGCATAGTCGCCCCAAAAACCTTCATAGTCCTCATTGGCTTTTTTCATCAATGCATGGTATTCATCCATACTCTTGATTCTAGCATCTTTTGCAAATTCTGCATATGGTTCAAAAACTTGTCCCATCTGTATCTCCTTCATTAGTTATATTTACAAAGTAAAATTATCGCTTTTTTAGATAATTTAACTTAATAAATATCAATGCTGTCATTATAGCATCATTTAGTGCATCATGTTTACCCATAAATGGTAATTTTAAGTCCTCCATAATCGTATTAAATCGTAAATCAATATTCCCCTGAGGAATAAGTCCAATCTTATAATCATGGTAAATTGCTGAAACTTCAAACTGTCTGTTTGGTAACTTAATACCAATTTTTGGTTTGATATATTTATTTACCATTGCAACATCAAATTCTAGATAGTATCCTACTAAATCACTATTACCTACAAAAGCTAAAAACTCTTCAATAACATGATCGATATCTTCTCCAAACTCTAAATCACATGTACGAATCTGGTGAATCTGTATACTGGTTGCATCTAATTTTTTTTGTGGTTTTACAAATCGTTCAAACTTTTTACTTGCTAAAATTTTGTTATCTTTGATCTTCACAGCACCGATAGATATTATATCATCTATTTTAGGATTTAACCCTGTAGTTTCACAATCAAAACAGACATATTCACCCTCAATCGGAAGATCAAAAAGATAACGGTATTTTTCATCTTTTAAATTCTTCTGATTAAAGTGTCTTTTTATCTTTGAAAACATACTATACAACTATCCTAACATATTCAATTTATAGTGGAAAGTAAGAAACTTTTTAAATTTATCCACGGTTTTAAAACTATCTTTTAAAAGATCTTTTTCTAGTTTAGTAAGCTGACTTGGTTTGATATAGTTATCAGGATCGATATTTTTATCAATTTTCTCAAGATTTAACTTTAATCGCAAAGTGAGTAAAAAAGTAAACGACTCTATCAGGTCTCCAGTCAGTTCACGATCGAGTACACCGAGATCATTGAGTTTTTTAAGTCTCTCTACACTATTTGTCTCTTCAATCTTATGTTCCATACTCAAACTTCTTACCCCATGAACAATAGGAAAAATTCCACCTTTTTTAATATCTAACTCATCTTTATGTTCATTCTTACCTAGTACAAATCCAGCGAATATACTCAGTGGTGTTTCAAAACTGAGTACTGCATTTGCAAAATGTGAATAAAAAGCCCCTGAATTTTCAATTTTATCAGATAAGTAACGTTTTAAATTATCTAATAACTTTTCATCACCCACTATGGTTAAAGCATCATAAAAAATTGCAAGATTCATAAAATTATCACTATTTTTTTCATCGATCCATGAAAAAAGTAATTTTTTAAAATCACTCTCTGTATGTACCCACTCAGGATTACTAATCATGATATTTCCTGGACATGCAGGATATCCAAAACTTATCAATCTATCCGTAAACTCTAATGTAAACGTTTCAAGTGTTTGGGTATCAATGGTACAATCATCACTTAAAATCAGTGCATTATCTTGATCCGTTTTAAGGATTTGCTCACGTCTTCCTTCACTTCCCATTACAATAAGTGCAGATTTTTCTAACAGTGCTTCTGGAGCGGTTAGTTCAAAAAGTTTCTTAAATATTTTCTCATTTAACTGACTTAAAAGTTTAGAGATATAACGTACCTTCACACCTTTACCATAAAGCGCTTGCGTAATACGAATCAAGTTTGTACTTGCTTTTTGCAACTCACCAACACTTTCTGCTTTTTCAATCTCATTTGAAATTGCATAGGTATGGGATGCAAAAAAGCTAGCGAGTGAGATCTGATCTAAAACACCTATAACCTCTTTGTTTTCATCAATAACCACCAATCTTTTGATACCATGTTTTGTCATCTCAAGCTGTGCATTAAACAAAAATTCACTACCTTCAATATAGATTAGATTATATTTTGCCAAATCTCCAATAGGACTATCCGCAGACATCTTTTCTAAAATAAATTTTTCACGATAATCTGTATCTGTAACGATACCTAATTCATTATCTCTACGAACCAATAAGGAGTTGGATTTTTGTTCTTTCAGCGCTTTAACTGCATCATAGATAGATGTTGTTGCATCTACAATGACTGGTGTTTGGACATAAGCATCCCTTACACGTGCAACCATAAAGTTTGCAAGTTCTTTATTTTTTTCATTTGCGTGATTGACATTTAGTTTTTGGGAGATAGTTTGAAAAAAGTATTGTTCAAAATTTTTATCTTCGTGTAATACTTCTAAAAATATTGCTCTTGGCAATAGATAGCAAATGGTCTCTTGTACAGTGACAAATGTATGTTTAACATGGTTTTCAATTAGAGAGATTGGATCAAAAAATTCATGATGGTCATAGATGGAAACAACTTCATTTTCCTCTATCTCTTGGACAACACCCTTGATGATAAAGTATAAAAATTCAGGCTCTGTACCTTTAATCATAAGTTGTTCATCTTCTTTAAAATAGACAACATCTAAATTCTGACACACATACTCTAAATTTTTACCACTTAAAGTATCAAAGGGAGGAATCCCTTTGATGAAAGCTTCTTGTTCAAGTAAACTCAAACTCTTACCTTTTTTAACTTACACAGACTCTTAAAGAGCCTGTTTTAGATTTGATCTTAGTGATCAACCGCACCATCTGCACCAATACCAGTTTGACATCTGATATCTTGTGCTTCAAACGCTTCTCTTTCTGCTTTTGCTTCTTCACTATTATCAGTGATTGAGAAGAACCAAATACCAATAAATGCTACTGATACAGAGAATAGTGCTGGATACTTATAAGGGAAAAGTGCTTCCGCATTTCCTAAAATTTGTACCCATACAATTGGACCAGCGATAACGAGGATAATTGCTGTTGCAAGTCCTAAAGTACCACCAATAACGGCACCTCTAGTCGTTAATTTTCTCCAGTAGATTGATAAGAAAAGAATTGGGAAGTTAGCTGATGCTGCAATAGCGAATGCCAAACCAACCATAAACGCAATGTTTTGCTTTTCAAATACAATACCTAAAATAATCGCAACAACACCAATAACGACTGTCGCAATTTTGGATACTTTCATCTCTTTTTGCTCATTCACTTTACCTGTTGCAAATGCATTTGCATAAAGATCATGAGAAATTGCAGATGCACCAGCAAGTGTAAGACCAGAAACAACCGCAAGGATTGTTGCAAATGCTACTGCTGAGATGAATCCTAAGAATAGATCTCCACCAACTGCATGACTTAAGTGAATTGCAGCCATATTATTACCACCAAACAGTATACCTTTAGCCGCATCTAAATATGCTGGATTTTGTGATACAAGAACGATCGCACCAAAACCAATGATAAACGTAAGGATATAAAAATAACCAATAAAACCTGTTGCATAGAAAACTGACTTTCTTGCTTCTTTAGCATCAGCAACCGTAAAGAATCTCATAAGGATATGTGGAAGACCTGCTGTACCAAACATAAGCGCAACACCTAAAGAGATTGCTGAGATTGGATCACTTACAAGACCACCCGGGCTCATAATATCTAAACCATTTGTATGTACTTCAGTTGCACTTTTAAATAACTCTTCAAAACTAAATCCGAAGTGATAAAGTACAGCAATTGACATAAATGTCGCACCTGAAAGTAAAAGTACCGCTTTGATAATCTGTACCCAAGTTGTTGCAAGCATACCACCAAAAGTAACATATGCAATCATCAGAAGACCAACAAGAATAACTGCTGCTTCATAAGGAAGACCAAATAGTACTTGAATCAGTTTACCAGAACCAACCATTTGAGCGATCAGATATAAAACCACTGTTGCAATTGAACCAAATGCTGCTAAAATACGAATTGGTTTTTGTCTAAGTCTATAACTTGCAACATCTGCAAAAGTATATTTACCAAGGTTTCTTAACTGCTCAGCAACTAAGAAAAGAATGACTGGCCAACCCACAAGAAAACCGATAGAATAAATCAGACCATCATATCCTTTAAGATAAACAAGACCAGAAATACCAAGAAAAGATGCTGCTGACATAAAGTCACCTGCAATCGCCATACCATTTTGAAAACCTGTGATTCCACCACCTGCTGTGTAGAAATCTTTTGCTGTTTTTGTTCTTTTTGCAGCCCAATACGTGATTCCTAGTGTTGCACCAACAAATAGTAAAAACATTACAATTGCAGCAACATTTAACTCTCTTTGTCCAGATACACCAGCATCACCAGCAGCAAAAAGAGATACAGAAGCAAGTGCTAATAAAACAATTAGTTTTTTCATTATTCTAAATCTCCCTTTACATCATCTTTAACTTTTTTTACAAGATCATCAAATTCACTATTTGCTCTTTTAGTATAAATACCTGTGAGAACAAATGCAAAAATAATAATGAAAATACCTACTGGTATACCAATCGTAGTGATACCACCCATGCTAATCCCTAATGTTGAAGGGCTAAATGCTATTGTCATAATAAATGCGTAATATACAACTAGCATTAAGATTGCCAATGTCCAAGCAAATTTACTTCTTTTAGTAATTAGCTCTTGATAAGCAGGATTGTTTTTAATTTTTTCAACAATCTTTTTATCCATATCTTACTCCTTGAATTTTTTTATTTCTTAAACATGCTTAGAAATTATAATTTACAATAAATCTATACTCAGACCAATCTAAACCTTCAACAAAATCTGTTGGAAAGTTTCCTCTTAATCTCAATTGTAGATTTTTAACAGCTGCTGGATAGTATTTGAAATCAAAACCAAACTCTTCAGCTTCCCAATCAACACCATTTTTTACGGCATTGTCTGCACCTACATCAAAACTTGCATAGTACAGTGCTGTATTTAGGTTTACACCCATCTCTTTAAAGTTATAACTACCTGCTACTTTAAATGCACTGGTATCAGCAAAGAACATATGTCTTGTTACCATACCTTGTGTAAATGCTGGCATACCGCCCCAAGGTGAAATCACACCACCATTTACAGCTGAAGCTGTATCAGAGTCAGTTTGTGAATACGCTGCATAAGCACCAAATGCACCAATTTTTGCACCTGCTTTTACGCCATAGTAAAGACTATCAACATCACCAGCAAGCTTATCACCTACATCACTTTGTGAAATAATTTGTGCAGCAGCAAATGGCTTCACACTATCAGAGATAAGGCAATTCCACTTTACATCTGCTTGTCCATAGATTGCATTTAAAATATCGTGTGCATAGTAATCCCAAATTTGCAGTGTTGTATTTGGAAGTCCTTTATAGATTGCAGCTACTGCACTTACACCATCTGTATCTTTGCCAACAGCATAATTACCAGCATTCATAAATGTCCCACTGATATTGTTTAGACCATATCCAGAGTGAATTGCCAGTGCATTACTGCCATATGCATTAGAGAATGTACCAGCTTGAAACTTTGTGATATGTGCTGCAATTAATGTGGTGTCTTTCACATCTGTATTTGCTAAAACTGCTGCTTCAAAAAGACTTGGTAACATTCTTGCATCATCAGCACCTGCAAGTGGTGTTGCTAACTTTTGACGACCAATTGTTAATGATGTATTACCTGTTGCATATTTTAAATACGCTTCACCAAGAATTGAATATCCTTTTTTGTCTTCACCATATAGCGTAGCATTCACTTTATCTTGTGTATCATCATCGAAACCCAAGCTATGTGTTGTATAAAAAGCAGCACCAAAACTTAAACCATCCATCGGTGCAGTCTCAATTTTTAAGTGTCCACCACCTGCAAAAGCACTTCTATCAGTTTGTGTATCACCTACAGTACCACTTCTATCTCGTGTAATGTAGAAGGTTCTGATCTGTCCACTTGTTTTAGCATTTGCAAATGCTTCCTCTAAACTATCTGCTGCTTGTACACTGAGTGTACTAAGTAGCGCGAGCGATAACCCAATACCTAATTTCTTCATATATTTTACTCCTCAATAAAAAATCTATTCGGTATGGAAATTCTATTTTAGGTGTGTAGCATTACCGTAGCATTTAAGAAAAAGTTATAATTCTCAGCCCTGAACCTGTAAGAGTTGTGTAGTATTGAAACAAAATATAAAAAGCTGTTTCGAAAAGTTACTTTTAGATTTTAATATATCTTTCAACTTTGTATCCCACCCCTTTAACATTCTGTATAAAGTCCTCTTTGAGGGTACGTCTAAGTCTACTAATCTCTGCACGAATGGTGGCATTGTCTACTGGTTCATGGTTCCAAACAAAACTTCTAAAGTTATCAAAACTCACCAGTACACCAATATGCTGACATAAAATATCGAGGATTAAAATCTGTTTACGTGTGAGCGTTTGTGGCTCACCTAAGTAACAGAGTTGATGCGTATCTTTAGAAAAACTATAATTTGGACTCAGGACAATATGCTGTCTTTGCGAATTTATCATTTGGTTAGCAACATTGTTGATACGCAATCCCAACTCTTTTAGATGAAATGGTTTTTTTAGATAATCATAAGCACCAAGATCAAAAGCTTGTTCAATATCATCAATATCTACTAAAGCGCTGATATAGATAGCTGGCGTAAATATATTATTATCATGGATAACAGAAAGCAGTTCAAAGCCATCTAAATTAGGAACATTGATATCAAGGATCAATAGATCAAAGCTCTCATTTAAAATCGCTTCTTTTGCTTTATCACCATGGGTAAAGCCTAAGACAGAGTGTCCTAATGACTCTAGATACTCTTGTATGGAGCTTTGTAACATGAGTTCATCTTCAAGAAGCAATATTTTCATATCAAACTCCATAACGGTATAATTTAGTATGACATGATAATACCATAAAACACCCTAGGCATAGTTTATCACCACACCTAGATATGAAACTGTTCTACTTGTTTATAAAGTACTTTCGAACTATCTTTCAAAGTATGTGTCTCTTGTGTAATATTTTTCAACCGTACACTATTAGAGGCTGCAATCTCTTCTATGGTATTAATTTGCGTTGAAATATTGTGCGTATTACTGGCTATCTCTAAAGACTCTCGCACCGTCATCTCGACACAGTGTGTTGCATTTTGCATCAGATTTGATGCTTCAAGGGTTGTTTGTTGCATTTTGTCACTTAAGTTATTGAGGTCTTGAGCATGTTCTGCATTATGATTCATCTCATCAGACACTGAGATGATCGACTGTACGATGATATTCACTGTTGCATTAATTTCGATCAATGACTTTTGTGTACGCTCTGCCAATTGTCTTACTTCATCAGCTACTACAGCAAATCCTCTTCCATGTTCCCCTGCTCTTGCAGCTTCTATAGCAGCATTGAGTGCCAACAAATTTGTCTGATCAGCAATATCAGAGATTACATCAAGGACACTTTTAACTTGCTCAGTCTCTTGTGAAAGGATGTTTAGTTTATCTGCTAACTGTACTTCATTTTGCGTATTTAACTCTATACGATCTACGAGTACTGAAACACTCTCCCTTACTTCAGTTAAAAACCCATGTGCCGCAACAATATCTTCTTTAGACTTTTCGATCTTTCGCACTGAATCATCTAAAAGCCCTTGCATTTGCTGTGCATTACTGTTAGTCTCTACAATCAAGTTCTTCTCTTGTTCGAAACCTGTTTCAATCTCCGTACTGTTATCTGATAACCGCACAGAGACTAAACTATTTTGATCACTTGCAGTTTTAATATCTGTTAAAATTGCTTTAAAAGAGAGTAACAAGTTATTAAATGACTTTGCGATGTCTCCAATTTCATCTTTATTATCTACCACCAATGTTTCAGATAAATCTTTACTTTGCGAAACTTGATCTATCTTATCTCGTAAAACTTTAATGTGTGAAATCACCATCTTATTCAATAAAAAGCTACTGATAAATCCAACAACTACCAACACACCCATAATTGTCAATATAATCTTCATAACATATTGATTCATCAACTCATTTGATTTATTAATTGATTTTGCAGCCATTGCATTTAAATCACTCATATAGAGCCCTGTACCTATCACCCAACCCCAAGGTTCAAAAAGAGTCACATAAGAGATCTTATCTTGTGGATTTTTAAAATTGGGTTTTGGCCATTGATAGCTGACAAAACCAGCCCCTTTATCTTTAACAACTTTAACCATTTCATTAAAAAGTGGTTTGCCGTTTGGATCTTTTACTGAAGAGAGGTCTTTACCATTAAGTGCTGGTTTAATAGGATGCATAATCATCTTTGGTGCCAAATCATTGATCCAGAAGTACCCTTTATCTTCCAAACCAAACCGAATATTTTTGATATTTGCTATCGCTTCATTTTGGATTTTCTCCACAACATGATCAACATATTCACCTGTTCCTATGACCCAATTATAGGGCTTAAAGAGTTTTACATAAGCAATTTTATCTACAGGTTTTTGTGCATCTGGTTTATGCCACATATAGTGTACAAACCCTTCCCCTTTGTTTTGCGCAACTTTGATAAATTCACGAAACATATAGACACCATTTTTATCTTTCATATCATAAAGGCTCTTTCCATCTAACGCCACATCGATAGGATGAATAATCATTTTGGCATCGAGATTATTCACCCAAAAATAGCCTTTTTGATCATGCTTGGCTACATTGACAATCTGCTTAAGCTGTTCCTGCAACGCTTCTTTAGACATGATGTCTTTATTTTTTTCATAACTATCTTGCAAAATATTAAACAGTGTATCCATTTGCGCAGTTAATTGCCCCTGTACTTCGGAAACAAGATTCTCTTTCTGTGTCCTTTTATGAAACGAGTTTAATGTCTTTAAAGCAATTGTAGTTGAAGATTGTAACTCATCTTGTTTACTCTCTAGTAAACTTTGTGTGTGATGATCACTGACTGCAGAAGCAAAACTTTTAAGTTCATAGATGCCTACGACAGTAATGAACAAAGCTGATCCGATAATAATCGAAAGAAGTTTAAATTTGATACTCATGATATAATCCTTGTAGCGCTATCTAGGGACTATATCGACACTATTAACAATTAATTAAGTTATAATAATTATAGATAAAACCTATACCTAAAAGTTGTTACCCCACTTGAAGATAAGACTTTCACTTTGACACCATTTTTATCGCATATCTCTTTAACAATGTGAAGCCCTATACCAAATCCACCACGTGAATCATGCTCTCTATAAAAACGCTCAAAAAGTTTATCTGGCTGAATAATCGGTACTCCAAAATTGATCACTTCAAAACAGATCATATCTTTTTTCATCCGATAGAGTTTGACAGTTACAGACTTCTCTTTGAAACTATATTTGATTGCATTTGAGATATTATTGTCTAATACACGTTGTAGTTCAACATCGTTGAAATTGATAAAGATATCAGACTCAATATCTACAGAGAGCGTAATCAAACTTCCAAGGGCCACCTCATTAAAAAAGTCTACTCTCTCTTGCAAAAGCTCTGAAAAGTTTAATAATCGTTTTGGGTGATCTATACGGTCCTTTTTAGCAGCATAACTGAGATCATTGTAAATATTGTGAATAATCTTTACCGCTGCCTCGATCTTGGTAAGATACCTATTTTTAGGATTTTGCATATTATAAAGATCAAGATTTGTGATGATAATAGAGAGCGGTGTATTGATCTCATGAATGGCATTTTTGATAAACTTATCTTGTGCCTCAACTAATGACTCTGCAAACTCTTTTGCACTTTGCAACTTATAGGTCTTCTCTTCCACTTTATGTTCGAGGTTTTTATTCAGGTCTTCAAGGGCAAGCTTCTTCTCTTTAATCTCTTCAACCATGTTATTGATATGGTCAGAAGTCTTTCGATATTCACTATAGCGTATCTCATCAAGATCTAATTTTTGATAATCTCTTGAAATATTTTTCAGACTCTCTTCTATATAAGTGATATCTTTTGTCACAGTTGATGCAAAATAGTGATAGATGACCATACCAATGAAAAAGAGCGTTGAGGCAAGTGTCATAATCCCAATAATAAATTTTGAGACTCTGTTTTTATAAGCAAACTTTTTCTTTTTGATCGTATCATACATATCATCTAAATAAACACCTGCACCTATCATCCAACGCCAAGGCTTATAAGAGACCGCATAGGAGATCTTAGGAGCAAGCTTATTGATTAGAGGCTTATTCCATACATACTCGACATAACCACCCTCTGGTTGTTTAGAGACTTCAATCAACTCATAAATCACCCTCTTTCCATTAGGATCTTCAATATCAATTAAATTCTTTCCTGCATTTTTTTTCAAAATAGGATCTGCGATATTGACACCATCAAAAGTATAGATAAAAATATACCCTGTACCATCACGTTCATCACGCATCTGTTCAATCGCATCTACAATATCGCTTTGAATCTCTTCTAAAGGTTTTGTCGCTCCATCTTTTTTATGCTTATAGGAGATATATTTGAGTGCTCGATTGGTCTCAATCTTGATCAACTCTTTTTGATTTTCAATATACTCTTTCTCAATATTTTCAATCTCTTGCTGATGTTCATCATGTAGATTGTAAATAATAAAAACTAAAACAAAAGTTGTTAAAAGTGCGACCAATAAAATACTAATTGCATTGGCTTGATTGATACTCTGTTTTTGGAAAAGCTTTCTCACCCTTTTAGATACAACCTAATTATCATAACAATCTACCTTTATGGATGGTTGCATCGATGCAACCATAAAAAGTCTCTCCAAAATATGGCGAATGTTGATCTTCACACACTTTTGAAGATACTGGATTAAAGAGCATCAAATTAGCAACATACCCCTCTTTAATTTCCCCAACATTTTGAAGTCCTAAGATAGTTGCAGGGTTTTTACTAATCAACTCTGTCAATGACCAGAGAGAAATAATCTCACTTTTAACCAAGTAGGTATAGCAAAGTGCCATAAAATCTTCAACCGCATCAATACCAAACATCGCTTCTTCAAAAGCGACATCTTTATAGAGTACTGATTTTGGAGAGTGTAAAGAGGTCAATGTATCAATCTTCCCCTCTTGTAAAACTTGAATCAATGCTCTTTTATCTTCGGGTGATCTTAGTGGAGGGTTTAGCTTTGCATAGGTATTAAACTCATCACAAGCACTATCATCTAAAATCAAGTGATGAATCGATACTTCACTTGAGACACCAGAAAACTTTGCTTTGATCTCAGAGATAAGATCTACAGACTCTTTGGTAGAGAGTGCTTGAAAATGTGTTTTTACCTCATAAAAAAGACTCATTTGGACTATTTTAGCCACTTGACTGATCTCTCCAATCTTAGAGATACCAGGCATCCCTAATTTAAACGATACTTCACCTTCATGCATGACGCCACTATCATTTAAGTCTGGATTTTCACAAAATGTTAAAAAAAGATTATCATTCATCTTTGCATACTGCATAATACGACGAATCAAATTACCATTGATATAAGAGTTTTCCTGCACAATATCAATATCATATTTGGTTAATGTTGCAATATTATTGAGCTGTGTTAGCGCTTTATCTTTCAAGGCTTTAATAGAGAATGTCAGTGTAGGGTACTTACTCTCAAACTCACCACTAAGAAGCTGCATCAATGTCTGATTTTCAACCAGTGGTTCAAATCGAGGAGAGAGGACAAAATCTGTCACCCCACTTCGGTTACATTGCTTTGAAAGTTTTTCTAAATTGGGAATATTAAAGGCATCATTTTCAATCCGAACATTCAGATCAATTATTCCTGGCAAAAGGTATGCACCTTTTGCATCTATCACTTCATCCTTCGCCTTTGGGGCGATCTCATCTGCCACAGTTTCAATCAACCCATCTTGAATTCTTACATCATACTGTTTAGTATCATTTTTCGAAACAATAAGACAATTTTTTATTAACAACATATTTTATCCTTGATAAGAAATTTTACAATAGCAGGGCTTAGAATTCTTTTGCTATAATCCTAGACTTCAATAAGTAAATAAAAGGATTACAATAATATGAGCAATTTAAAAAAATATGACTGTTCAGAAGCAGCACTTAAAGATGTTAACTATGCTGTTATGACAACAAGTAAAGGTGATATCACACTTAAACTTTACAAAGATGAAGCGCCAAATACTGTCGCAAACTTTGCACACTTAGTAGAAGAAGGTTTTTATAACAATCTCAACTTTCATAGAGTTATACCAGGTTTTATGGCACAAGGTGGCTGTCCAACAGGTACAGGTACAGGTGGACCAGGATGGGCAATCGAGTGTGAATGTGGACAAAATGTACACACACATGAGAAAGGAACACTCTCTATGGCACACGCTGGACCAAATACAGGTGGAAGCCAATTTTTCATCTGCTTTGTACCATGCCCTCATCTAGATGGTGTACATACAGTATTTGGCGGTATCGAAGCAGACGATGGTGCAAGTATGATTGTACTTGATAGTATCGAAGGTCAAGATAAAATCGAATCAGTTAAGATCGTAGCACAAAAGTAAGTAAAGAAGAGATCTCCTCTTTACTTACATCCCACTCATACTACCTACTACTTTCCCAACAACTTGAACACTTGCAAAATCAACTGACTCAACACCATATTGTCTGTTATCAGAGATCAGATCTAAAGTACCATCACTCTTTAAAGAGAGTCTTTTGACAAAAAGTCCTGTCGGTGTAGAAACGACAAATACACCCCCTTTACGGATATCATCTAAAGTACGATTCATAAAAATAATATCACCATCTCGAAAAGTAGGCTCCATAGAATCCCCTAATACATTGATAGAGTCAATATTTTTCATTTCACGCATACCACCAAGCATCATAATCATATGAGGGTCAAGTGAAATGTTATCATGCTCCATATCATAGTTAAACGCCCCACCTCCAGCACTCGCATAAACATCTCCAAAATATCGCACATTTGCATATTTTTCTGTTTGGGCTTCTAAACTCTTGGTGGCTTGATCATAAAAAAGCCAATTAATTGAGATTCTTCTTTGTGCACAAAAGTTTAAAATCTCTTCATAGGGAATCTTTCCTCTATTTTTCATCGTTGCAAAGGTCAATTGATTAATACCAAGTGCATCTGCAACATCTTTGTCAAAAACTTTTTTATCTCCCAACTCAGCCGAAATCACATCTTTAATCTTAGGCAACATCTCTTTAAAATCAAACATTTAAACTCCTTTTGCATTTTTATATTTCAATTTGAAATATTATTGTAGCATAAAAAATATTTTTATTACAATAATACAAACAAAAAAAGGAAATATTATGAAAATGAAAGATTTAGTAACCGATTTTGTCAATATGATAGATAATGCTTTAACTTTAGTTGAAATCTCAATGCTTAAGTTAAACGAAAAAGTTTTATAAGATTTGGGTGGTGGGTCCAGCAGGATTCGAACCTGCGACCACTCCGTTATGAGCGGAGTGCTCTAACCAACTGAGCTATAGACCCATAAATTAAAGGTCGAAATAATAGCTAATAGTTTCTTAAAATTACCTATTGTTGTAAGTGATGGAATCATAAAGTCTGTCATGACGGAAACTGAGTAGGTTTTCTAAGATCCCTATGAGGATGATAAATGTCATAAAACTACTACCTCCATAACTAAAAAGAGGAAGTGGTAATCCTACAACAGGCGCATAACCAATTGTCATAGCGATATTGACACCCGTATAGAGAAAAAAAAGAAATGCCAAGGAAGAGGCTAATACCTGTATCAGATAATCTCCTTTCATGTAGAGTATCACTAACAGCAGATGTAAAATAATCAATGCATAAATCATAATCAAAATTACCCCACCCCAAAAACCAAATCGCTCTATATAAAAGGAGAAGATAAAATCACTCATCGCAATAGGGAGAAACTTTAAATGTGTTTGTGTTGCTTCACTCTCCTCTTGTCCACTAAGTCCCCCAGAGCCAATCGCAATAATTGACTGCCTTACATGATAACTTGGCTTTTCAGCTAAAAAATCTTTAATACGTACTTTTTGATATTCATGTAAAGAGTTATAGATCAACGGAGCAGCAATAATGACAGAAAGAAGAATAGAAAGCCATATTTTATAATTTACCCCAATAACAAAGAGTACACCATATCCTACAAAAAGAAGGATCAAGGCACTACCAAGATCAGGTTGCATCAAAATCAGACTAAAGGGAATAATAATATAAAAACTAAATCGCAAAAACTCTTTTATCCCATATCCATGTTCCTCTTCAGGAGGATGTGTTTTGATTAAATACCCTAACATCAAAATCATCGCTATCTTCATAATCTCTGAAGGCTGAATCGTAAAGTTTACAAAAGGGATCTCTAACCATCTTGTGGCCCCTAGTTTTGTCACACCGAAAAACTCAACACTCAATAACAAAATAATATTTATCCAATAAAAAAGTGGGATGAGCCAGAGTAGTTTTCGAATAGGCAATAGAAAAAAGAGTATAAATGTAACCATGCCTGTGCTAAAATAGATCAGCTGCTTATCTGCAAGTTCTGGATGTAACTCTTGAATCAAAAAATATGATATCGAGATAATCGGGATCAATAATAGTGGTAATATATAATCAAAATAGATAAAGATCCGTCTGTCTATCTGAAGCACTAAGCGCCTTTACTTATAGGAATAAACTTTTGAAAATTATAGCACAAAAACCTATGCGTCTAGATATTTGTCTGCAAGAAACTTTACAATCACCAAGAAATCAAATTGAACAGTTCATCAAAAACCATGGTGTCTCTGTCAATAAAAAACTGATTTCTAAACCAGGCTTTAAACTCAAAGGTAATGAAACTATTGAGTTTGAACTCCCTAAGATAGAGAAACGTAGTCCGCAAAAGATCGATTTTGATATCGATATCCTCTATGAAGATGAAGATCTTTTAATCATCAATAAACCTCCACATCTTGTGGTACACCCTGCCCCAAGTGTTAAAGAACCTACTTTGGTTGATTGGCTAAAATATAAAGGAGTCTCACTCTCTACCCTCAGTGGAGAAGAGCGTCATGGTATTGTACACCGTATCGATAAAGAGACCAGTGGAGCACTTGTGGTTGCCAAAAACAATGACGCACATTTAGCACTTTCAAAACAGTTAGAAGATAAAAGTATGGGGCGTTATTATTTAGCACTGATTGATCTTCCATTAAAAGAGCATATCATTGTCGATAGAGCGATTACAAG
>JAHZKW010000066.1 GCA_022600175.1 Campylobacterota bacterium | reverse complement strand
CAATTCCAAAGGATGGACAGTTTATATAAACTAATACATGATAATTACATGTCATAAATATAAATAATCACCATAACAACTATTAGTCTAATACAAAAATGATTCAGGGATAGGTGCACATAAAGTCAATTTAGGAGCACCTGTATCAGTAGGACAACCTAACTATACCTATGCTACAGCATCAGATACAGATTGTCATGGATGGGCAACAATTTCAATCTTTGGAATTGATGAAAACGAAACAGCATCAGTCTCATTTGGTAGTTTAATCCGTGATGAGATACTCACAAATCAAAGATAATATACAACGACCAATAACCACAGAAAAAGCACTGTGGTTATCAACACTTAAGCATAAACCGTCAAACCTTCCATCTGTGCTTCTAACATATCAAAAACATCTTTAGCAAACTCACGCATCTCATCTACCGCATCAAAAAGATCCAACATCTCATCAAATTTATCTAAAATGGAATCTTTCATAAAATTTTTATGATTATCATCTTTTGCTTTTGGTAAATTTGCATTGATATCAAAAGCAAGATTCGTAGCACTCTCATGACTTGGTGCAAAACTGTTGTTTTGAAACATCGTTAAAAGAGGTTCGATTTGCTCTAACGCTTTAGCAATCTCTTTACGATCCTGAGCATCAATACCGTTACCTTCATAAGAGAAACTGTATCCATACTCCTCTTTGATCGAAAGACGCATCGCGGAGATACCTTTATCTTTAACCATTGCCATTTCACTCTCTTGATTACTATACATGGAGAGATCAATTTTATCCCCTGAAGAGGTCCTCATACTAAAATCAAAAGTATTAAAGTTTTGTGAAGCTACTGAAGCACCAAACATAAAAGATCCTTTTTTGTTTATAAATCGTCTTTTAGTACTTCTCTAAATAGGTTTTGTCACATTCAGTAAGTCTAAAAAAGAATAAATCAAATAATTTTCATGTACTGTTTCAATTTATCACATATAAAGTATGAGTCTGTTAATTTAAAGAGATTAAAGGGAGGTTATTATGATCACTTGGATAGATCTATTTATCACAATCACTCTTATAGGTGCACTCTTGCATCTGCTTATTGATCTGCTTGAAAGAAGATATACTAAGCCACACTAAGTCACTATTGATTGCGGGAACAGAGGTTGCATCATAACCTTTGTTATTGGTCACTTGGATCATCGCAACAAATGACAATGCTACGAGTATGGATAAAAATCTTTTATGTTGCATCTCTTCTCCTTTGTACGATTTTAAGTTTACCTATCTATAATATCGACAAAACTCTAATCAACTAAAGAGGAAAATATGAAAAAAATCATTTTCATCATAATTATCATCTTGATAGCAATACAGTTCATACCAGTAAATAAAACCAACCCACCAATCAATCAGTCACATACCTTGGTAGCTTCAGATGAAGTTATGCACTTACTTAAAAAAAGTTGTTATGATTGTCACTCTTTTGAGACCAAATGGCCAGCTTATAGTAATATCGCACCACTCTCATGGGGCATCGTTGATCATGTTGAAGATGGCAGAGAAGCCCTCAATTTTTCAGAGTGGACAAAAATCAAAAATGACATTAAAATCAAACGTCTGAAACGCTCTATTCAAACGATTAACAATGGGATGATGCCATTACCAAGCTATCTTAAATTTCATGATGAAGCACTACTTAGTGATGCAGAGAAAAAGGTAGTAGTAGATTGGTGTTATGAAGAGTTAAAAAAGTAAGAGGTTTTTCCTCCTACTTTATATCAAAACTTAATCCATCACCTTCTCGATCAATCATTATACTACTCCCCTCGATAATCTTATCTTCCAAGATAAGTTCCGCAATACGATCTTCAATCATCTCATATACAGCACGTTTAAGTGGTCTCGCACCATAAACTGGATCAAAACCAGCTTCACCAATCAGTGCTTTTGCCGCATCACTCATACTAAGCGTGATACTACGTTCACTGAGTTTATCTTGAAGCCCTGCTAAGATGATATCTACAATCGCCGTAATCTCCGAAAGTCCTAAAGGATTGAAGATCACAATATCATCCAGTCGATTTAAAAACTCTGGTTTAAAGTGTAGTTTTAACTCATCTCTGACTGACTTTTCACGCTTCTCTAAATCACTCTCACCCATGATCTTATCACTAGCGATATTAGAGGTGAGGATAATGATCGTATTTTTAAAATCGATCGTTACACCCTTATTATCCGTCAAACGTCCATCATCAAGTACTTGTAAGAGGATATTAAAGACATCAGGGTGTGCTTTTTCTATCTCATCAAACAAAATCACACTATAAGGCTTTCTACGTACTGCTTCAGTGAGCTGTCCACCCTCTTCATATCCCACATATCCAGGAGGTGCACCCACAAGTCGAGAGACCGCATGTTTTTCCATATATTCACTCATATCAAACCTGATAAGCGACTTGTCACTATCAAACAAAAAGGTGGCTAACGCTTTAGCACTCTCTGTTTTACCAACACCCGTAGGGCCTAAAAACATAAAAGATCCGATAGGGCGACTCTGATCAGACAACCCTGCTTTATTACGCTTTATCGCGCGTGAAATCGCCTTAAGTGCACTATCTTGTCCAATGACTCTGCGTTTAAGTTCATCTTCTACCCCTAAAATACGTGCTTTATCACTTTGAAGCATTTTATTAACGGGGATTCCTGTCCATTTACTCACTATCGTTGCAATCATCTCATCATCAACACTGTTCTTTAAGAGTACTCCACCCTCTTGCATCTGTTCCCATTGAGTATTTAGTTCCATTTCACGTTTTTCAATATTAGGGATTTCACTATACTCAATCTCTGCTGCCTTATTAAAATCCCCATTTCGTTTTGCCTGTTCCGCTTCACGTTTGAGTGCATCTACTTTGGCTTTAGACTCAGCAATCTCTTTAAAAACATTTTTCTCATTTTCAAACTGTGTCTCTAGTGCCCTTTGTTTCTCTTCAAGATCAGCAATCTCTTTCTCTATCTCTCCTAAACGCTCATCATTTTTAGCAGACTTCTCCATCAAAAGTGCCTCTTTCTCTACTTTAAGACTCTCCACTTCACGCTTAGCACGGCTAAGATCAAAAGGCTCAGACTCAATTTGCATCTTAAGCTCTGCTGCGGCTTCATCAATAAGATCAATCGCTTTATCAGGCAGATATCGATCTGTGATATATCTACTACTCAGCTTCACAGCCCCTATCAGTGCACTATCTAATATCTGTACATTGTGATGCGCTTCCAAACGCTCTTTGATCCCTCGCATGATCTGCAGTGCTTCATTTTGATTTGGTTCATCTACTTTGACGGGTTGAAAACGACGCTGAAGTGCTGCATCTTTTTCAAAATACTTTCGATACTCTTTCAGTGTTGTTGCACCTACTGTATGAAGCTCACCTCGAGCAAGGGCTGGCTTTAGGATGTTAGCTGCATCCATGCTCCCCTCACTCGCACCTGCCCCAACAATCGTATGTATCTCATCGATAAAAAGGATGATATTCCCGTCCTTTTTCACCTCTTCGATCACTGCTTTAAGACGATCTTCAAACTCACCTCTATATTTTGCACCGGCGATTAAGGTACTCATGTCAAGAGATACTACACGCTTATTTTGAAGACTAATCGGAACATCTTTATCTACAATTTTTTGTGCTAACCCTTCAGCAAGAGCTGTCTTACCCACACCTGGCTCACCAAGTAAAATAGGATTGTTTTTCGTCTTTCGTATCAGTATCTGCATCATACGTTGAATCTCTTCATCACGTCCGATTACAGGGTCTAATTCATTGTTAACCGCTTTTTGTGTCAGATCAATACCATACTTCTCTAATGCTTCAAGCTTCTCTTCAGCACTTTGAGAATCAATCTTCTTTCCACCACGAATTGCTTCAAGTGTCTTTTTAAACTCCAACAAATCTATAAACTTTGAGAGTATCGCTTTAAACTCAGGATGATCAAGATTTGAAAGTATCCACGTATCTACAGCTAAAAACTGATCACCATTTTGTACCATAACACCTTCAGCCTTTTGCAGTGTCTCTACAAAGGCACGTGAGAGTTTGATATTTTCCTTAGTTACAGTTGAAACTTTAGGATATTTTTCTACTGCACTTTTGATCTCAAGCTCTAACGCTGCCTTATCAATACTCATCTTATTTAATGCTTGGTTAAACAGTGAACTAGTATTGGTGATCTGCCCCCAAAGTACATGTAACGGAGTTACTTCTTGATTTTTCGTATGCAATGCCAATGAGAGTCCACTCTGTATCGCTTCACTCATAGCATTGGTTAATTTTTCAAATAGGTCGTTCATTTTTATCTCTCCTTACTGTTGGGCAAAACCCATCAGTAATTCCCCTCAACTTTTGCTACGCCATAGGCGAGAATAGTGAAAGAAATTATCTTTTTTTGATTAATTATACAACATTGAGTCACATATTGTCAAGTTATATTAGTGATTATGCATAATATACTTAAGTAAAAAGATAAATAACCTTTCAAAAAAATTGATTTAAGTAGTTCGTTGATTGACCATTTTACGTCTCATGTATGCAATTTTTTCTTGTAATGGCAACTCTTTAGGACAATGATCTTCACACCCCATTAAACTCATACAACCAAATATACCATTGTCATCACCAATAAGTTCATAAAAATCACCATCTCGTCTCTCATCATAAGGATCAGTAGCAAATCGTACCACACGATTTAACCCTACCGCACCTACAAAGTCTGGTCGCATAATTTTAGTCGCACATGAAGCTATACAGATTCCACACTCAATACAGCGATCAAGCTCAAAAGTCTCATAAGCCACTTCAGGATCAATACGTCTCTCCACTTTACCAATATCAGTACTCTCACTCGTATGTATCCAACTTCCCACACGCTGACTCATGCCATTCATCCATTTACCAGTATTGACAGAGAGATCTTTGATCAGTTCAAATGCAGGCATAGGCATCAATGTAATCTTCCCCTCTTTATAATCTTTAGTTTGCGTTTTACACGATAACATCGGCTTACCATTCACAAGCATCCCACAACTACCACAAATACCTGCACGACAGACAAAATCAAAAGCTAAATCATGATCTAGCTTTTCACGAATAGTGCTAAGTGCTAAAAAAAGAGACATCCCTGGTCTCTCTTTAATCTGATACTTCACCATCGTAGGTCTTGAGTTGCTATCATGAGGATTAAATTTTAAAATACGAATATCTAAATCTCTTGCTTTTTTATCACTCATTGTCGATCTCCCACTCTATAGTTCATAGCTTTATACTCTCTTTGTAAGCTGTAAGGCATCAAAGCATCTTGTATCTCAATACGATCTTTACCCGCTTTGATCATCTGCTGTCTTATCTCATCTACCTCTTTTTGTCTCATCAAAGAGTCAGGATGTTCGATGATATTACCCTTTTTACCATAGCCTCTAAACCCTGGTGGCATCTCCATCCCCATCACATCTAAAGGTTCATACTCAAGTTCAGGCATCGTATCCTCTCCATTTCGCCAATAAGCCAATGTACGATTGAGCCAATTGGCATCATCTCTTTTTTCATAATCTTCACGATAGTGTGCACCCCTACTCTCTGTTCTATCTCTTGCACCTTTAGCCACACAGAGTGCAACCTTTAACATTTTAGGTACGCGATACGCCTCTGTCAACTCATCGTTATGGATTTTATTTTTTGCTTTCACTGTAATCTGTTTTGTTTTATGTAAAAGTACTTCCAGCTCCTCAACAGCCTCGTTTAACTCTATACCATTACGAAATACACCTACTTTATTGTCCATGATATCTTGCATTCTTGCTTTAATCTCAAAAATATCTTCGGGTCCCTCAAAAGTTAAAATATGATCTAATGCTAAATCCTCTTTACGAATAGATTCTTGCACATAGTTAGTAGAGATATCAATATCATGATCTTTACACCAATCCGCAAAATAGTTCCCGATAATCATCCCTGAAACCACCGCTTCACTGACAGAGTTTCCCCCTAGCCTATTAAATCCATGAAGATCCCAACAGGCAGATTCTCCTGCTGAAAACAACCCTTTTAGTAATGTATGCCCAGTTTTATCTGTACGTATACCACCCATAGAGTAGTGTTGTGCAGGATGCACAGGCATCCACCCCTCTTTTCCTTCATCTGCCGGATCAATACCATTAAATGTTTTAGCGATATCTTGCACATCTCTAAGATTTTTTTCTATATGATCACGACCAAGTATAGAGATATCAAGCCAAACATAGTCATTCACACCATCATTGACACCTTTACCTTTTTTGATATGCTCCATCATGCGTCTTGCAACTACATCTCGTGAAGCCAACTCTTTTTTTTCTGGCTCATAATCAGGCATAAAACGGTGTCCATCCTTATCTCTAAGTACACCACCATCCCCTCGACACCCCTCTGTCAAAAGTATCCCTGATGGTACAATAGGAGTAGGATGGAACTGTACCGCTTCCATATTGCCAAGCGGTACTTTACCCGTCTCTAAAGCTATGGCATGTCCTGTCCCTTCACAAATCACAGCATTGGTAGTTGTACGATAGAGTCTACCATATCCTCCAGTGGCGATCATCGTCCCTTTTGCCACATAAGCACTAAGCTCACCTGTGATCAAATCTCTCACTACTGCACCATAACAGCGATCTCCTTTATGGATCAACGACATCGCTTCAACACGATCATGAATCTCAACATCCCGTTTCAACGCTTCATTGGCCACACCAAAAAGCATCGAATGTCCTGTAGCATCTCCAGTGTAACATGTACGCCATTTTTTGGTACCACCAAAATCCCTTGAATGGATCAATCCATGTACATCTGGCTCTTCAACAATGGTTGTCTTCTCTGCATTGATAATTGCAGTACGTGATCCTTCCGTAATTCTTGTCCACGGTACACCCCAAGAGGCAAGTTCACGAATCGCTTTTGGTGCCGTGTTGACAAACATACGCGCTACCTCTTGATCACATCCCCAATCACTCCCTTTGACAGTATCAGCAAAGTGTAGATCTTCATTATCACCTTGACTCATCTTTGAGTTACCAAGGCTAGCTTGCATCCCACCTTGAGCAGCTGCAGAGTGCGATCTTTTCACAGGTACCATACTAATCACAACAACATTAAGCCCCTTTATACTTGCAGCAACTGCCGAACGAAGCCCTGCTAAACCACCACCAATCACCAAAGCATCACAATAATGTATCTTCATGATAACACCGCTTTCTGCATAACCTCTAAACTCGAAGTATGCGGTATTTTTTCACTCTCTAAAGCTCTATTTTCAAGCCCTATTTTAATAAACGACAATAGACTCAATATCCCTAAAACCAACATAAAAACAGTTAAGGCATGTTTATAAACTTTAAGCTTTTTACGTCCCTCTTTAGGGTTATCTCCTAAAAACCATCCCCACTTTAACGCCAATCGATACAAACCTATCGCACCATGAAACTCAACCGCTAACAATAACAAAAGATATAGCGGTGCCATCCACTCTGTTGCCATCCTATCTGCGGAGATGTCCGCTGTAATCTCAGGATGTGTCATGATTACATAGAGGTGTACAGAACCTAAAAAAAACATCGCAAAACCTGTAAAAACCTGTATAAACCATATTCTTGTATCTGTATGGTTCATAAGATGTGCATGGGTGAGTGAAACACGGTACTGACGATACGTTCCTGGGAATTTACGAAGTGCCACACCAGCGTGTATGATAAAAATCAAAAAGACAAATCCAGCTGCAAAAGTAACTGCAATTGGGCTATCACCAAAAATTGCAGGCATCTCCATAAACTTTGCAACTGAGTTCATAAACTCTTTACTGATCAAAATAGAAGAGACAAAGATCATATGTCCCACCATAAATGTAGCCAAAAAGAGACCTGTAATACTCTGAATATAATCCAGTTTAGCAGGTAACCTACTCTTACGACCATCTGGCTGCACTCCGGTAATACTTTCAATGATATGCATATCTTTCATGAAAGCTCCTTTAATGTGATTTAATACAAAGTGGGAAGCACATGAAACAGATAAGATGATATTTTCATAACTTATTATTATAATCTATAACAAACAATTATTATGTATTATAATAATGTTAATTGACTACCATTGCAATACCCTTTACAAGAACTAGATATCGTACAATAACCTGTAATTTGGTTACCCGACTTTATATGACAAAATCATAATATAAAAAAATGTAAGAAAAATGGAATATTTATTTTTTGATATTATTTTTATTTATATTAAAAAAAATCTTTTTTGTTGATAGT
>JAHZKW010000065.1 GCA_022600175.1 Campylobacterota bacterium | reverse complement strand
GTTGAGCCTGGTCATCATATGTATGTTGGACTTACAAAAGAGAAAATTGATAGAATTATTGATGAACACATCATTGGTGAAAAACCAGTTGAAGAGTATTTGATCAGTGAAGAGTTTTGGGATACTGCGCTTTCTCCAATGGAAGCTATGAAAATGGCTGGTAGATAAGGAAGACTATGACGATCGATATGCTTTATAGCAAACTGCATCGTGCAACAGTGACAGATGCTAATCTTAACTACGTAGGATCAATTACAATTGATCGAGAGTTAATGGATGCTGCTAAACTACGTGTAGGGCAAAAAGTTGAGATTGTCAATGTCAATAATGGAGAGCGTTTTGCAACCTATGTCATAGAGGGTGAACGTGGTCAAAAAGATATTTGTTTGAATGGTGCAGCAGCTAGAAAAGCTGAGATTGGTGATATAGTGATTATTATTGCTTATGCGAGTATGTCACTTGATGAAGCAGAACAGTTCAAACCTCATGTTGTACTACTTAACAGTGAAAATAAAATAGATGAGATAAAAGATTATGTTTGATAATATGGACTTTAGCAAGATGGGTGAGATGCTCCAAAAGGCACAAGAGAGTGCACAACAGATGCAAGAAGAGAGTGCTAGTCGAGAATTTACCTCTAAAAGCGGTGGTGGAATGATTAAAGTCACTGGTAAAGGGACGGGGGAGATTATTGATATTGATATTGATGATTCTTTGTTAGAGGATAAAGAGTCTTTACAAATTTTACTCATCAGTGCAGTTAATGATGTGAATAAAATGATCGAAGAAGATCGAAAACGTGCAGCATCTTCAATGTTAGGCGGACTTGGTGCCTTTACAGGAAACTAATACCATAGATCTATTATCAGACTTTGAAACTTTTTTAACTGCGCATCTACCAGATGCACCAAGTTTTCATCCCTCTTATAATCAAGCACTAAAAGAGATGTTTAAAGCAGGGGGGAAACGTTTTCGACCATTAATGCTTTTGCAAATTGTTGAAACTTATGAACCACTTCTTCTTAAAAATGCATATTGGGTTGCAGCAGCAGTTGAGATGCTTCATACCTACTCACTTATTCATGATGATCTACCTACATTTGATGATTCTGATCTAAGGCGCGGACATCCTACTCTACATGTTACTTATGATGAAGTGACAGCGACACTTGTAGGTGATGCACTTAATTCACATAGTTTTTTGATGATTGCTGATGCGCCACTAAGTGATAGTGTTAAAGTGGCTTTGATTAAAGAACTCTCTTTAAATGGTGGTACAGATGGTATGGTTTTAGGACAAGCCATTGATTGCTATTTTGAGGATAAAAAACTCTCTCTTGATGAGCTTACATTTTTACATATTCATAAAACTGCAAAGCTCATTGCAGCAAGCTTGAAGATGGGTGCAATTATTGTTGACTTAGATAAAGAACAACAAAATTTACTTTATAAGATTGGTTTGAATATCGGTCTTTTATTTCAAGTACAAGATGATATTATCGACGCGACTTTGACAACAGATGAAGCAGGGAAGCCCACAAATCATGATAGCAGTAAAAATTCATTTACAAATTTATTAGGCGTTGCAGCTGCTCAGACTGAGAAGGAAAAGTTAAAAACAGAGATTGAGACACAGCTCTCTAAACTCGATGATGCATTACAAAATAGACTTCAATCAAGTATCAATAAATATTTTAAATAGGGGACATTATATGGCACAAAAGCAGTTGCTAACAAACATGGCTAATACAATCAGATTTTTAAGTGCAGATATGGTGCAAAGTGCTAATAGTGGACACCCGGGTGCACCTATGGGACTTGCTGATATCGTGACAGTACTATCACTACATCTAAATCACAATCCAAAAAATCCAAAATGGCTTAATCGTGATAGAGTTGTTTTTAGTGGTGGACATGCAAGTGCAATGATCTATTCACTTCTGCATCTATGGGGATATGATATGCAGATGGAAGATTTGAAGAACTTTAGACAGTTTGGAAGCAAAACTCCTGGACATCCTGAGTATCATGATGTACCTGGTGTTGAAGTCACTACTGGGCCATTAGGACAGGGTGTTGCTAATGCTGTTGGTTTTGCGATGGCTTCAAAATATGCTGCTAAACTTTTAAATAGTGAAACAGCAGAAATTATTGACCATAAAGTGTATTGTCTTTGTGGTGATGGTGATCTTGAAGAGGGGATTAGTTATGAAGCATGTTCACTTGCTGGACATAATACGCTTGATAATTTAGTTCTTATCTATGATTCGAATAAAATTACAATAGAGGGTGATACTGATATTGCTTGGAGCGAAGATGTAAAAGCAAGATTTGAAGCACAAGGTTGGAAAGTTTTTCGTATTGATGGACATGATTATGCTGAGATAGATCAAGTACTTTCCGAAGTGAGAACAGAACAAAATAGACCATGTTTAGTCATCGCTGAGACGACAATTGCAAAAGGTGCAGATGAGATGGAGGGTAGCCATCATTCTCACGGTGCTCCGCTAGGTGATGATGAGATTGCAAGAGCTAAGAAAAAGGCGGGTTTTGATCCTGAGAAAAAGTTTTTTGTTTCAGATGAAGTATTAGAAGCATTCAGAGAAGCGGTACAAAAAGGTGAGACAAGTGAGAGAGCATGGAAAAAGCTTATTATGGATGCTCCGTTAGTTGAACAAAACAAAACGCTTGACCTATTGTTAAATCCTGATTTTTCACGTATTCAGTGGCCTGAATTTGAAGAGGGAAGCGGTGTTGCGACAAGAGATAGTAATGGGCAGATTTTAAATGCCATTGCTAAAGCAGTTCCTGGCTTTATTGGTGGAAGTGCAGATCTTGGTCCTTCAAATAAAACAGAGCTTAAAGGTATGGGTGATTTCCCTAATGGCAAAAATATCCATTTTGGAATTCGAGAACATGCGATGGGTGCAATTACTAATGCCATGAGTCTTTATGGATTATTTATTCCATTTTCTGCGACATTTTTTGTATTTAGTGACTATATGAAACCTTCTGTAAGGCTTGCTGCGCTTATGGGGCTCAAAAATCACTTTGTTTGGACACATGATAGTATTGGTGTAGGTGAAGATGGACCAACACATCAGCCGATTGAACATCTAAGTCAATTTAGAGCATTACCAAATTTTTATATTTTTAGACCTGCTGATGCAAGTGAAAATGTTGTATGTTGGCAAAAAGCATTAGAACTTGATGCACCATCTGGTTTTGTCTTGAGTCGTCAAAAGTTAAAAACGTTAAAAACAAAAGTAGATGTTGGAGATGCAAGTCATGGTGGTTATATGATTAAAAAACGTGAAGGTGCAACTGTTACTATTATGGCAACAGGTAGTGAAGTTATGCCAAGTCTACAGGCAGCGTGCCATTTGGAGAGTGTAGGTGTTAAAGCAAATGTCGTTTCTGTACCATGTTTTGAACTTTTTAATGAACAAGATGAAGCCTATAAAAAAGAAGTTGTGGATCCAAAAACAAAGGTATTAGCTGTTGAAGCAGGGAGTGGTATCGAATGGTATCGTTATGCAGATGATGTGTTAGGGATGACCTCTTTTGGTGCAAGTGGTGATGCGAATAAATTATTTGAGTCATTTGGATTGACAATTGAGGGTATTAAGCGTCGTGTTTTTACGATGATTGGACAAGCCTATCAAGAAACAACAGTAGAT
>JAHZKW010000064.1 GCA_022600175.1 Campylobacterota bacterium | reverse complement strand
TATGGATTAGGCAGTTATCAGATCAAGAAAAATTATAACTTTAATATCTTTATGGAAGAGAATGATGAGAAACTCTATATCACTATGGATAATGTTGTCTTACTTAAAGCTGGATTGATCGAAAGTATTATCAAGAAAAACTATTCAAATGCAGATTATAAGATCTTAGGAAATAAGGTAACTTTTAGCATTGCAAAACTAGACCATTCAAATACAACGGTATTGCCAGCGTATGAAAAAGAAGAGGAAGAAACTTCCACTGCTGATGTCATACTTAATTCTGAGATACAAGAAGTTCCTGCTGAGGTATCTAAGCCTATGACAGCCTCTTTAGTTGAAGTGGCGAAAGAGAGTGAAGTAGAGATACAGATTTTTGATTTTATGGATCCTGAGGATCTCTGTGAAATTGAGGAGATCACTTCTGAGATGCGCTCTTTGATTATGTTGGTAGGAAATGCCAATTTAGCAGATGAAGATATTGAACTTTTGGCGTTTCATATACAAAAATTTGGTATTGTCAGTTCAGTATACTCTGAAACTTATGCAATTTCAAGCGCTATGAAGCAGTTAAGTGAAGATATTTTAGCCAATAAAGAGCGCTTTTTAGAGCGTGCAAGTGATATTGGTGTACTTTGTGATGCTTTTAGCAAAGATCTTCTGCTTTGGATTCAAAAACTCTTTTATGATGGTGCCCCAAGTATTGACTTCTTAGATAATTCGATCATCTCCAATGCAAATATGATTACAAGTTTTATTAAAGAGGAAGAGGTCGTACAAGAGGAAGAGGCACTTGATGATATTTTTGACTTTTAGGGAGAGATGATGTATAAAGTAGTAGTAGAGAATGAATGTGCATGTTTTATTAAAAGTAAAAAACCCTATGAACAAGAGTTTGAAAAGAGTTTTTTAGCCTATATGGCAGCAGAAGAGATGGTTGAGTATATGCAAAAAAACTTTTGTAAGCGTCATGATTTTAGAGTGGATAAATCAACAGATGGATATACCTATAAAGTAAAGATGTTTTAAGATCAGTACTCATTTTTGTATAAAAAGTCAATACCACTGGTTTCAGGGCTGAAAGTAAAGTCTGTTTCAAAACGTCTGGAGTGTTGATATTTGACTTTGATCGTTTGCACAATGTCATTGATATAGATAAGTGTAATATTTTTAGAGATTTTTTTACCCAGCTCAACCCCAAATCCACCTTCTTCAGTTGTTGAGAGTACCAGTTTATCTAGTTTGATACCAAAGTTTTCTACCAACTCTTTTGCAAAGGTGTTTCCAAACATAGAGATTGCAGTTTTGGAGGTATCAGCATCACTCTCTAAAAGATCTGAGGTTGTTGAGTTAAAAAGTAAGATTGACAATATATCACTTTGCGTGAGAAATGGTGTCGCACTAAAGTTGATGATAGGTGCATCTAGAAGTCCATTGATATTGATTAAGATAGTATAGGGGTCACTGTAGTGGGAGACCCCTATATTTAAAAACGGGTTCAATATTGGACCCGCAAAGAGTACCTCTCCACGTTCTACTTTAAACTCTCTTTGTGCTTCAACATGTGTTCCATCAAGTATCTTTGCAATTCCGAGTAACTCTACCTCTTTTTGTGCTTCCTTCCAGAGTTTGAGATCAAATTCAAGTGTAACATCTGTATCTTTTGATCTGTATTGAATATTTTTTTTCGTCAAAAGGTTGACATCAACAATTAGTTTGTTCTCCTTTTTGGCTTTACTTTTGGCTAACTGCTCTTGGAGTATGATAATATCATCATCCGAGATATAGTGCTCCTTTTTTGCTTCATAAGTGACGACCCCTTTTAATGCAAGTAAATCACCCTCGATAAGAATTGATTGATCTGAGAGTAGTGCTTTTAATTTGGCGTCAAGATAGAGGTCAGCTTCTCTTCCTTTATAGTGATAGTTATCCGCATCAAGTTTGAGTGTAGCACTATTTTTTGCAATATGGTAATTCCCTTTTAAAATAGCACCATCATTGATCCAGAACTTTTGAATATTGAGATTTTTATCTTTATAGGAGAGTGTAGAGGGTTTTTTAGCATAAAAGATTCGATCATAGTCTAAATAACTGCTTAAATAGTAGTCTTGAATTGTAATTTGATCCTCTTTATGTAAGGCATTAATTTTAATTTTTTCACCAAAGAGAAATTTATTATTTGTATACTCATACACGAGCCATCTACTTTTGAGATGTAACTCAGTCTCATTGGTTGGATGTATGATACCATTGATAGTAACTTCACCATCTAGCGGTTGTTTTTTAAAGTTATAAAAATCTTCTATATTCTCTTGCAAAGTTTTTAACGAGAGTGTAGAGGCTTTAAAGTAGTATCCTTCCTCTTTTGTGCCTTTGAGTGCTATTTTATGATCATTGAATTTGACTGCACTATCTAATAATTTTTTTGCTAAATCATAGTTAATATTTCCCTGAAATAGGGGATGTTTAATAGCTGTATTAAGGCTTTGGTTTTCATAGATTGTTTTTGTATTTAATGGGAAAAGTGTATCTAGTTTTAGATTATTATCAAAATTTTGGAGAATTGATTTTTGAGGTAGTTTGAGTATGGCCTCTAATATGAAGTTATCATGGTAACTCAAGACACCCTCTAGATTGAGTGCATTAGATCGTACGTTTATATCTGCATCAAGTGTGTTTAGATTGTGGAAGTCTATAGGGATGTTGGCCTGAAAGGTTGTTGAGAGTGTATCAAGTGCAGGTGGTAAAGATAGGTATTCATTGAGGTTAAGTAGGTTGCTTTTGAGGCTTACTATTCCAGTGTTATAGTTCGAAGCATTATACTCTGCTAAAAGATTCTTATTTGAGAGAGATGCTTCTACTTTTTGTGTATCACCTGCAAAGCGGATTTTACTATTGCGTAGTAGTTTTGTAAGATTATTATCAACATTTCTTAGTTTATCAGAAAAGAGTGTACCATTGTAGGTAAATGTTTTATGATAGTTCATATCACATGAGAGTGCCAATTGTTTGGTATATAAAGAGGTGATATTCCCATCAATATGAACGTCAACATTAAGTGGCTTAAATTTAAAATCAACATATGCTGTGGCATTTTCTATTGAAGCATTGATCTCTTTTAATTTACCAGTTAAGAGGTTATTGGTTGTTAGATTAATGTGAGATGTTAGGCCTTCTTTATTGAGTGTGAGGTTAAGTTTGACAGGGTGCACCTTTTTAAAATCAAAAAAGGGTATAAAACGTTTAAAATATTGATCATTGAGGATGACTGTTGCATCTGTAACTAAACGATTATTATTGAGTGCACCTTCTGCTGTAAGTTCCCACATGTTTGTTTTTGAAGTGACTGTTGTCATCTTTGCAGAGATACTTTTTAGATCTGTGGAGAGTTCTCTAGCTTTGAGTTTTAAGAGTCCAATATCATATTTTTTATAACCATAAGGTTTAATATTAGTCTGAAAATCATTGATTTTGACCTCTTTTATAAGATGAGAAAACCCTTTTTGTTTCGGTTTTTTAGTAGTTGTATTGTTTTCATCGCTGACAATTTTAGTTTGATAAAAGTGTTTGATTTTTACTAAATCAATATCGGTGATCCAAAGATGGTTAAAGTTTAAAATGCCATCATAAAGTAGTCCATCCGCGGTGATATTGGTGTGATCATTTTCAGTATAAAGTGAAAAACTTCCTATTTCAACCTCTCTAAGATCTCCTTTTAGATCATTGGCATTAAATTTAAATTCATCTATTTTAATGTCATGTTTATGGTATGGTTTTGTAGAGAAAAAGAGTGAGGTAATGGAGATTTTAGGGATTTTTTCGAGTTGATTAGATTGATCTTTTCTCTTTTTAAGGTGTAAATCAGCAATCAGTTTTTCAAGGACATGCAGGTCAACCTCTTCTAAGGTGATGTCATCAACCTTTGCTTCAAATTTAAGTAAAGCTTTAAAATTGAGATCAATATGTGCCCGTTTGGCTAGTATTTTATTTTGATAAGTGATTTCATCAATGGTCACATTTTTAAGTAAGTTCCCATCGAGGTTTTTATACTTTAGTTCAAATGTTGTGGCAACTTTATCGACAAGATACACCATGGTTTTTTCACTTGCTAATACAAAAAAGAGTAAAGTGATAATTAAAATTAAAAACTCAATAAACCCTAAAAGGTGGATAGTTTTCCTTTTCATAGAAGTATCACTTTACATAAAGTTTTTATGTGACAACAGGCGTAGTCTAATCGTTTGATCGCTGTGTATCTCAAAATGATTGTCCGATCTGAAAGTGAAGGGCATATTGTGAGGTATTATCAATGTCAACGCCAAGATCAAGTTTAATCGGTCCAATAGGAGAGATATAACGAATACCTGTTCCTATAGAGTGCACAAAATCAATACTGAAACGATTTGATTTTGTACTTAAGAGTGTAGAATCAAAAAAGAGTGCACCATCAAAATTTTGATAGAGAGGATGGTTTACTTCTAATGTAGTATCTATCATTGTCTTTGCACCAACTTCGTCACAATCTGCATCAAAAGCCCCTAAAGAGTTATAACCATAGCCACGATTACTAAAAGCACCTCCAGCAAAGAAAAGCTTTGATTCAGGAAGGGCATTAGAGTAGACATTGATCAATCCTACTCTTGCTCTTGCTGCTAGGGTAAATTGGTTAAGTGTTTTGATCGCTCTTGCTTCTGTAATTGATGTAAAGTAAGTACTACTATCTTCCAAAAGCGTAAGACCTGACTCTAGGTATTGACTCAAGTAGAGTCCATTTTTTGGGTTAATTTTTGAGTCTCTTAGATCAAGGCTAATCTTTGCAAAAGGAAAGAGAAGGTTAAAATCTCCATCTGAGACGTTACATACATCTTTGAGTTTTTTAATCGTAATTAACTCTAATCCTAACCCAAAATCTACACTAAACCAATCATAATCTTTAAGCAGATGAAGGTAGTTAGAGTATTTTAATTCGTCAAAGTTTTCAAACTCTATCTCAGAGTAAGCAAGTTCATTTTTAAGATCAAGATAGTAGTGGTCAAATTTAGGTACACGGAAAAAAGCTGGCCAATAGACAGTATTTGAGATGAGTTTCTCTTTTGCCGAGTATTTAAGGTCAAAGGCAACTTTTTTAGCATCTCCTGCAAAGTTTCGTTTCTCCCAATGAAAAAGTGCACGAGGACCAATATTTGTCTCATAGCCCACACCTGCTTCAATGCGTGATTTTTTCTGCTTCTCCTTAAGATTAATACCCACATGCACAATATCACTCTCTTTATCCATATCAAGTTGTATACCATCAAATGCTTCGAGTCCTGAAATAGTGCTATAACTTCTATTAATCTTTTCAGAACTGTACTTCTCTCCTGTTTGAAATGTCAAACGTGATTTTACAATTTTGGAATCAATATTTTTAGGTGAGTTGATAGTGATATCACCAAAACGGCAAGGTGGGTTTTTCTGTAGAATATAAGTAATATCAACACTATTTTTTTCAATATCTACAAGTGCTTTTGTATCGAGGTTATAGTTACAATAGCCTCTTTTAAGCAGAGCTTCTTTGATGGATTTTTTAATTTGACTAAACTCTAAAGCTTGAAATCGATCACCTTTTTTATAGGAGATAAAGGGTTTAATATCTTCATCACTCTTTATTGTAATAGTATTAATACGTACAGGTTTGCCTTCAATAATATGAAAAGTGATACTGCTATTGGTTTCTACTTTCTCAATATTGGCATGGTAATAGCCCTCGGAACGATAAAAATAGCCTAATGATTCATAGAGGGAAGTAATGATTTGGTTTGGAACTTTGGGTGTTTTATCTTTCCAAAACTGATACCATGAGGGTGTTTGTACACCTAATGCATCATAGAGCTTTGAAGTTTTAATTTTCCCTTTTGTCTCAAATTGCAGTTTTTTAACATCAGCAGCCCAAAGGCTAAGTGGAAGTAGGGTGATCAATACTATGAGCGTAAATCGCACAACCACCTCCATTTTTATATCAATTATAGCTAAAGTATCTTAGGGGATTTCTAAAAACCAAGTGCATGCCAAGTGGTACGAAATTGATCATAGTATCCCTCATGATAACGATCATAAAGTGTGATGTCAATATAGTAGTTATCAACAACATCTAGATAAAGTGTACCATTTTGATGTCTAATTCCAAGTGACCCATAATAAGGGTTTTCATTAGAGAGACCATAGAATGGAGAGATAGTCTCAAAGCTCAACCAACCTATTTGTGCATTTTTAAGTGTTCCACTATAACTATAGGCGTACTCATCAAGAAGGTAATCAAAAGTATAGTCAAACCATAGATCTGTCAAATAGGTTTTTGTGTAGTAATAGGGATCGTTAAGTATGAGATAGTTTGACTGTGTATTGATACTTAGCATATCCGTTGAGGAATCATCATCATAAATGATTTCTAAAATACCCTCTAGGTATGAATAGTGGGAGAGGTTATCAATACTTGCTTCATTGATACGTGTTTGAGATTGTAATACTTGACTAATCATCATTTTTGCATCATATCTTGAGATTTCATCACTATTATAACTGATATGATCAACAGCGGTTACTTGACAACCTGTCAAAAAGAGGGTGAATAGTAGAGAAGTCAGTATAAATTTGATTCGCATGATAAATCCTTATAGCGTATTTAAAAAAGTATAAGGAATAATCGTGGAGAGATTGTGATTTAGTGTACGAGTGCTTCAACCCCCGCACCATAAGAGAATACAAGCTCATGTCCTGTTTTGACTTCATAGAACAGTCCACCAAGTGCAACAATCATCAACAGAGTGATCAGCATTTTAAAACCATTTTTATTGATTATCAAGGAGAAGAGTTTAAGGATGCTCAGTAGAAGATAACCTAAAACAAGATAAGTCCCAATCTGCTTATGGGTATCAAAAAGATTTTGCCCATCGATTGAGAGGGTTGGCTTGACATCAGGTGCTGCAGCGTTTCCTGTGATAAATGCTGCAAATATGGCTAATACACCTAGAAAAAAAAGTATATTTGATGCGGTAGGTTTGCTTTTGTTTTGTGAAAAAAGCAAGCTCCATTGAAAAAGGAGTGCAATGATAGGAATCACCAGTGCAAAGTGAACAACATGAGGATGATAAAGTGCTATATCGGTAGGGAGTGTGTCTAAAAATTCATAAAACTCTACTTCTAAGGCTGAAAAATCCATTTTTTGCTCCTCAAAACCATTTTATTAATGGTAATCAAAGCACTCTTAAAGGAGGCTGTATAAAGGTGGTACAAATTCATAGAGTTTTTGCTAAAATGCGAAAAAAATTTTTAAGGTCAAAGTTTGAGAGCATTAATCAGTGTCAGTGACAAAAGCGGTGTAGTAGAGTTTGCAAAAGCATTAGAAGCATTAGGATATGAGATTGTTTCCACGGGAGGTACTTATAACTTATTAGCAAAAGAGGGTGTTAAAGCAGTAGAGATTAGTGAAGTAACAAAGTTTCCTGAAATGTTTGATGGACGTGTAAAAACATTAAACCCTTATATTCATGGTGGTATTTTACATAGACGTGATTTAACAGCCCATGTAGAGACTGCACGTGAACATGAGATCGTTGGAATTGATCTAGTGTGTGTTAACTTATACCCTTTTAAAGCAACCATTGAAAAGACAGATGACTTTGAAGAGATTATTGAAAATATAGATATTGGCGGTCCTGCAATGGTAAGGAGTGCAGCGAAAAACTTTAATGATGTGATGATTGTGACTGATGTCATTGATTATGATGAAGTACTCAATAGAGTAAAAAGTGATACCAATACCGTAGATTTTAGACGTGATCTGATGATCAAAGCTTATGAACATACAGCCGCATATGATGCGATGATTGCAAACTACATGAATAGACGTTTTCATGATGGTTTTGGTGACAAACAATTTATTGTTGGACAAAAAGCATTTGATACAAGATATGGAGAGAATCCACATCAAAAAGGGGCACTTTATCAATTTGATAGCTTCTTTAGTAATCATTTTAAAGCGCTTAAAGGTGAGGCAAGTTTTAACAACATGACAGATATCAATGGTGCGATTAAGATTGCGGCTGCATTTGGAAAAGATCCAGCAGTCTGTATCATCAAACATGCGAATCCGTGTGGATTTGCTATCAAAGAGAATCTCTATGATAGTTATGTAGAAGCATTACGTTGTGATCCTATCTCTGCCTTTGGCGGAGTTGTTGCGATTAATGGCGAGTTAGATGCTAAGTTGGCAGCCAAGATCAATGAGATCTTTACTGAGGTGATCATTGCTGCTTCTGTCACCGAAGAGGCGCTGAAAGTATTTGAGAGTAAAAAACGTATTAAAATCTTTACACAAGAGAGTGAGTACCTCACACTTGCAAATGACACACATGATTTTAAACATGTAGATGGAGGATTTGTCTATCAAGATAGTGATCAAGTAGATGAAAATGAAGTAAGAGATGCAAAACAGGTGAGTAAGCTTGAAGCCAATGATGCACAGATGAAAGATTTAGAGATTGCTTATAAAGTTGCTTCTTTAACAAAGTCAAACTGTGTTGTGTATGTTAAAGAGGGATCAATGGTTGCCATTGGTATGGGGATGACTAGTCGTGTGGATGCGGCAGAGTGTGCCTTAAAAAAAGCAAAACAAAGCGGTCTTGATATCACAGGTGCGGCGTTGGCAAGTGAAGCTTTTTTCCCATTTAGAGATTCTATTGATGCAGCGGCAAGTGCTGGAGTTAAAGCGATTATTGAACCTGGTGGAAGTATTCGTGATGAAGAGGTGATTGCTGCAGCTGATGAGTATGGTATGAGTCTTTACTTTAGTGAAGTTAGACACTTTTTACATTAAGAGTTCTGTTATTGCGTCGATATATCTTTAACTATAGATTTATATAAAGGATTTTCATGCTAGGAAAACTACTCGTCAGCCCAATGGGCGGTATATGGAGTGTCAAGAGAAAGGCTTTAGAGACAGACTCTAAGTTTATGAAAAAGCTTTATACTTTTGCCTATTATCTTTATCAGTATGAAAATGGTAGTAGTATCAATATTGTGAGTGATTTTAAAGGGATTCCTTGCCTGCCACATGATATTAAAGGAATATTTGTCTCAGGACCTGCAAAAATAGGAAAAGATTGTGTGATATTTCATCATGTTACCATCAATGCAATTAACTCTCCTGATGATGAAAATATGGGATCTCCAGTGATTGGTGATAACTGTTATATTAGTACAGGTGCTAAAATTATGGGGAATGCTAGAGTAGGTAATAATGTACGCATTGGTGTGAATGCAGTTGTCACAGGTGAAGTTCCTGATAATAGTGTGGTTTCACTGCTCCCTTCAGGTGAGCAGGTGATAGAGCAAAAAGCACACGTTGATACAAATTACTACTCTTATAATGGCCAAAACTGGATTCATTTTCAAGATGCACAATGGAGAGAGGTAAGCGATAAAGCTGTTTTAGATAAGTTACAAAAGACCTACGAAAAATAAAATTTTTTCATTAAGACCATCGCTAAGATGGTCGCACCCACACTTAAAATAACATTTAAAAAGATATGTGTGGTTGCTTTGACGTATTGACTCTCTTGAATTAGAAGCGTAGTTTCAAGTGAAAAAGCAGAAAATGTGGTCAATGATCCTAAAAATCCAGTGATAAAAAGTGCACGATACTCTGGCGCAATGGTTTGCTCGAAAAAGAGCGCTAAAATACCAATCAAAAAGCTACCGATAACATTGACACTGAGGGTACCATAAGGCAGTGTGTTTCCAAAAAAGTGGTGTGCTCCTGAAGCGATGATAAAACGTGAGATTGCCCCAAAAAAACCACCAATGCCTATATATAAAAGTAGTGTAAGATGCAATTAGATATCCAACTCTATAGCATAATAACGTTTTACCACATTTCTGAAGGCAGTAATCAAACCCTCTGCATCTTCTGCATCATCAGGAAAAGTGACAATAGAGTCATAAAGCTCTTGATCTAAAAATTCTTGTAACCCTTTAAGCAGCTCATAAGCACCATTCCAATTGGTTTTTGGCAATAAGATGACATAGTTCTCTCCAATATTAAAGATGATGTCACTATCACGAAAAATAATTTGAATACTTTTTTTAATCTCTAAGTTGTCATAATCTTCCATTTTTAAAAAAAGTAGTGCAAACTCTTGTGTTGTATAGGTGTCTGAACGATCAATGAGTGCAATATGGTGTGAGATAAGTGATTTCAGGGTTGAAATTGGAAACAATTCAGTCATCTCATATTATTCCTAGAAGTATTTTCTGTATTATCGGTTAAAAATGGTTAAACTTAAATATATTGTATCCATTTTTATATTCATATACCAATTTCATCTCATGTGCTCTAACAATATTATCTACAATGTAAAGTCCTAAACCAAAACTGTGAGGATTGTGATTTTCCCCTTGTGTAAATGGTTCTGTATAATAAGAGAGTTCATGCGGGAGTTTATTGCCTTTGCTTAGAAAATCTATAGAGTTTTGATCTGCAAAAATATGTATTTTACTATCATCTGAGTATTTGATACCATTATCAATCATGTTTTTGATCGCAATACTAAAGAGTTTAAAATCAACATCAATATTAAGGTCACTCTCTACTGTAGCTTCAATATTTTGTACATTTGCCATAGCTAGATCGATCGCTTCATCAATGACATCAATCATACGGTAAGATCGTTTACTTAGATGTGATCCATCAACAGAGACTTGTTCAATAGCTGTAAATTCGTTGAGCATACACTCTAATCTTTCAAATACAGAGATCAGGCGTTTTTTTTGTCTACCATCTTCCAGCATCTCAGCACTAATACGACCTTTGGTAATGGGTGTTTTGAGTTCATGCATAATATTTCGAAGAAAGAGCCTTCTGGAGTGGTTTAGCTTTTTGATCTCCCCAACAGCATGGTTAAAGGCATTACCTACTTCCGCAATTTCATCATCTGTATTCATTTTACAGTTAATATCTAGATCACCTGTAGCAAATTTATCAATTTCTCGTTTGATTCTTTTAATAGGTCTTATTTTTTTGATGATCCAAAGATAGAGTATCATCAAAAGAAGCAAAATACCACCAAATATAAAGCGAATATATAAAATTTGCTGCCTATAAGGTTTAAATGCTTTATCTGCAAGTAGAATTGCTTTTTTATTCAAAGATTCAATTAAGAGATAGTTGTTTTTATCATAAAAGTAGATACTGCTACTTCCAATACGAGAGCTAATTTTTTGGAGTACCTCTCCTCGTTGAAGTACATTTTTAATAAATTTCCCCTCTTTGATCAGTTTGACTTTATATACACCCAACTCTTGTTCAAACTCTTGATTGATGGGTTGGCTAATCAATCGATAGAGTGTTGCTCGAGAGACAATAGAGTATCGTTCATTAAGTTCTTGGGTATATTTTTGTTTATCATACTTAACCATATAGAGATAGGCGACAAAAACACCTACAGCAGCAATGAAAAAGATCAGTGTGATACTAAAGAAGATAGAGGATTTTTTCATTGTGTAAACTTATATCCAATACCTCTTACTGAATGAATATATTTTGGGTCTTTTGGGATTTCTCCTAGTTTATGGCGGATTCTTCCGATAATAACATCGATACTTTTATTGGTGCTCTCTTCGCTGATCGCTTCAACATTATAGATAAGCTCTTCTCTTGAAACAACACCACCAGCTTTTTTCAGAAGGTATTTCAGGATCCCATACTCTGCTTTTGTTAAAGTAAGCTCCTCTCCTTTAAATAAAATAACTGATTTATCACTATCATGATAGATATCTTTTTGCTGCTCTTTGAGTGGTTTTTTCCCTGTCTCAAAATCATGCTTCTCACGTCTAAGAAGACTTCTAATACGTGCTTCTAGCTCTCTTGGATCATAAGGTTTTGGCATATAGTCATCTGCTCCGCGCTCTAGTGCTTCAACTTTGTCAGTAATATCATGACGAGCAGAAGAGATAATGATAGGAATATCATAGCGTTTTCGAATATCACTGCACACTTCAAGACCATCAAGGCCTGGAAGTGTGAGATCTAAAATAACAAGATCAAAATTTTCCGTATTGAGTGTGGAGAGCCCTAAGAAAGGGTCTTCAATATTTGTCACTTGCATCTCAAATTGTGCTAGATACTCTGTTAAGATCTCTGCAAGTTCTGCATCATCTTCTATCATTAAAATTTTTATCATCTCTTCTCTTTTTAGTTTTCAATCACGATAATTACAATATAACCATTTCTGTTTACGTAGACTCTTTTTGCCCCAGCTCCTAATGCTTTCATGGTAGGTTTGATATCTTTGATTGTATGAATCTCAAAGTTCTCAATTTGCAAAATGATATCTCCTGCAATAAACCCAAAATGTTCTGCATCAGAGTCAAGCTTGACATCTGTGATAAGCACCCCTTGAATATGTGAAGGAATACGCATCTTTTCTCGTGAAGTATTGTCTATATCACTAAGTGATAATCCATCGACAAATCCAGCTGCCTTCATGCCTATGTGGTTTTGATCACCTAAAATCATAGTGATAGTATACTCTTTCTTTTCTCTCTCATAAGTTACTTTGATCTTAGTATTTGGTTGATATGAGGCGATCTTATTTTTAAGTGCATTGGCACCTTTGATCTTTTGTCCATCAATTGTTAAGATCAAATCACCACGTTTAAGACCCGCACTATCTGCTGCATCACCTTTTACGGTGTCAACGACCACAGCACCATAGGCGTTTTTGTAAACATTTTTAAGGCTCTTTGTTAAGTCACTGATAGAGACACCTAGATAACCACGCTCAATTTTTCCAAACTGCATCAATCTTGTAGCAATATTTTTAGCCATATTTGAAGGGATTGCAAAGCCAATACCATTATTACCACCACTTCGAGAGAGTATAGCACTGTTAATACCAATCAATGCACCTCTGCTATCTACTAAGGCACCTCCTGAATTTCCTGGATTGATAGAAGCATCTGTTTGGATAAAGTTCTCATACTGATTGATACCGACTTTACTTTTATTGAGTGCAGAGACGATTCCTTGTGTAACTGAACTTCCCACACCAAAGGGATTTCCTATCGCGAAAACCACATCACCCTCTTTGACTTGTGCAGAGTCTGCAAATGTAGCTGATTTAAACTTTTTACCACTGATCTTGATAACTGCGATATCAGTTTTTTCATCACTCCCTATAAGTTTGGCTTTATACTCTTCATCATCTCCGTTAATGCTTACAAAGATCTCATCAGCACCAGCAACAACATGGTTATTTGTTAAGATATAACCATCTTCAGTGACAATGACTCCTGAGCCTAAAGAGTGTGTTCTTTTACCTCCACGTTCAGGTGCCCCTCCAAACTGGTTTCCAAAAAACTCTCGAAAAAGTGGATGTTGCATAAAACGTTCTAAATCTTGTGATACTTTAACGTTTTTAGAGGTAGAGATATTGACTACCGCATGTTTAACTTCTTTGATCGTATCATAAAATGAGAGAATAACCTCTTTATCTTTAGGCATTACTCGTTTAGCATCTGTAGGGGCATCAGTAAATAGTGACCCTTTGGCAAAGAGTGATGCACTTAGGATGAGTGTTAGTAAAAATGTTTTTTTCAATATATACTCCTTGAAATAAAATATAAGTGATTATTTTAATCTCTTGTAGTAAACAATTGGTTAATCACCTAATAACTGCTTCTTGCATGTTCTACCCATTCTCTCTCTGAGTTTCGTAACTTCTCACGGATGGCATTAACAGCCTTTTTAGCAGGGGTTTTACCACACTCAATCTCTTCTTGTTGACCTGAGTTTAATGTAATATAAATCTTTTTTGACGATTTGTCAAAGTGTACGCTTTGAATATAGGAGTAGTAAAACTCAAGATTTTTGTCACAATTATCTTTAATAATTTGACGCTCTTTAAGTGTTTTGCCTTTTTTGATTGTTTTATAGATATGTGCTTTAGGGCATTTGGTATAGATAGTGAGATGATCATCAGCTAAGTAGATAATAGAGAGTGCAAACTCTTTAGCATTTGCTGGTTCTAGTGGTAAATCGCATTTTGACACAGGTTTATAGAGGTAGAGTGCTTTACTATCCTCATCGATCATCAGCTCTTTACGACCTTTTTTATCAATCTTAAAAAAAAGTGTCTCTCGACAATTGGTGACATTGGAGAGATAAAAGAAATAGCTTAGTAGTAAAAATAGTATACATGACAAGATCATTAATGTAGAAAAAAGTGGATCTTGATATAAAATATAAGAGAGTATGAAAAGGAGTATAGAGAAGAGCACAAGCCGTTTTAAAAAACAGGCAGATCTCATCATAAGGTTTTCAATAAGCTTCATCATGCTTTTAAAATTTCCAATATTTTTACTTTAAAGTGATAGATTATAACAAAAGTTACTATAAACGAGCGTGAAGTAACCTTGATTGACAGTGACTAAACTTTTATGCTAGAATAAATATAAATAATAATTTGGAGCAAAAATTTGAGTAAAAGTTTATATGAGACTTTA
>JAHZKW010000063.1 GCA_022600175.1 Campylobacterota bacterium | reverse complement strand
TAAATACTTTACAATTAGCCATCATTTTTTATATAAGAGAGCATATGCAGGCAAATATCATAAACATCGCAACAGGAAAAATCAAAACATACGGCAGTGGAGAAAAAGTATTTCAAAGTGCTTATAAAAAAGATCTTGCTTACCATGTTGCAGATTGTACATATGCAGGTATACAAGGCGATGATCAAGCAGACAGAGTCCATCATGGAGATGTTGATAAAGCAATTCTCATCGCTGCACAAAAACATCTTGATCATTTTGAAGCACTTTTTAACAAACCACTAGATCCAATGGCAATGGGGCAAAATATCCTCATCGACGCACTGGATGAAAATGATATCTGTATTGGTGATATCTATATGATAGGAGATGTCACTATAGAAGTAACGCAACCTAGACAGCCCTGCTGGAAGATCGGTAAAATATTTTCTATAGAAGTGAGTCATTATATCGTCAAAGAGAGTGCAACGGGATGGTATGTACGCGTCTTAACAGACGGTATGTTAGATAGTAATGATCCGATGATTCTTAAAAAAAGAGTTAGCAACATCACAATCAAAGAGCTAACACGTTATTTAAACATTCCTCCAACTGATCCACAAAAGATTGATGAAATTTTACAGTTACCTGCATTGGCAAAATCGTATAAAGATGACTTTCAAAAAACACTAAAACGAGTATCCCTTGGAAAATCTCAAAAATCTTAAGATACTTTACATCGAAGATGAAGAGATCATCAGACACAATGCCGTGGAGTATCTGAGCTTTTTTTGTGAAAATGTCTATGAAGCAGAAGATGGTCTTCAAGGCTATCAGATGTACCAAAAACATAAACCAGATATCATCATCTGCGATATCATGATGCCTCGATTAAACGGTTTAGAACTGATTGAAAAAATCAGAACAAAAGATCAAAAAACACAAGTGATTATCGCCACGGCACGAATCGATACAGCTTTCTTACTCAAAGCGGCTGAACTAAGACTTGTCAAGTATCTCACAAAACCTATCACCGAAAGTAAGCTACACAGTGCAATCAATGATGCAATAAAATTTTTAACACAAGATCACTCCAATATCTTAGATCTTAATGAACAATATCGCTATGACCTACTCAATAAAAATCTTTTTAAAGAAGAGGTACTCATTTCACTCAATAAAAAAGAGTCCCTATTTTTAGAGCTTTGTGCAAAAAATCATCAAAGAACAATCACCTATAGCGAATTGGAAAACTATGTCTGGGAGGGATACATGACAGAACAAGCACTACGCTCCATTGTCAAAGATCTACGTAAAAAACTCCCTAAAGATTGCTTGAAAAATATCTCTGGTATGGGATATCGCTTGCAAGTAGTAAAGTAATATGCGACTTCTCCTACTCCTCTTCTCACTACAGACTTTGCTCTATTCAAGTATGTTAAAAAGTATTGAAATCTTAGAAGATAATGCAACACTTAATTTTGAAACCATCACTACACAAAATACATTTAAAAAGACGTCACTTCCTTTTGTACGGTACAATGATAAAACATATTGGGTGAAGGTAACACTACCTAAAAACCTACCCAACAACGAGATTTATGTGGCTAAGTTTGACTCCAAAATGGGGATCAATAGTTTTATCTTTGACTCCACAGTAAAAGAGAGTCCTATCAAAAAAAATCTTGTCACACTCTCTAAAGATATACCACAAACACTCTACCTAAAAGTCATCAACCCCTATCAATTAGTCTATGTAGATGTAATCATTCAAAAACAAGGCGACTATTTTGCATCTCAGATGAGAGAGAACACTTTTTATGGTATTGCTTATGGTATTATCCTCAGTGCAATAATCTACTATCTTGCTTTTTTTCTATTTAACCGTCAAAAGAGTTTTCTCTACTATGCCTTAACACAGGCTTTTTTACTGCTACTTTTGATTTTCCCTACGGATACGAAAATCATAACACAAAGTGCCCTACTCTATGATTTTTGTATCTTGGGGTTTGTGATCTTTTCAAATCTATTTACTAAGAAATTTTTAGAGACAAAACGCTATACACCTAAATTCGATAAATTTTTAACGTTTATGATTTTTCTCTATATTTTTGAACTCTTTACCTACTTTTTTAGTACTTTCTACCTCCCAACATCGCTTTTTATGCTTAGCTATTTAATCGCGGCATTGATCATTTATGACAAAACAGGTTTTAAACCTATCTTGTTTTATATTGCTGGCTGGAGTTTGATGATCTTCTCTTTTATCTTTACTGAGTTTCAAATCTACTTCTTTCATACAGAACTCAATAAGATCAACATAGAAAATATTTTACATCTTATCGCACCTATGGAGTCACTGATCTTAGCTTTTGCCCTCTCTTATAAAATGAAAATTCTTAATGAAAAAAATATTGAAAAAGAGCGTCTCTTAATCCACCAAAATAAACTCGCTTCTATGGGAGAGATGATTAGTAATATCGCCCATCAATGGAGACAGCCACTTACCCAGCTAAGCTATATCATGATGAATATCAAAACGGCATTTGCACATGGAAAACTCGATAATAGTTATCTAGAAAAGAAGTATCTTGATGGTACTACTCAGTTGACATTTATGTCTGAAACGATTGATGATTTTAAAGCGTTTTATACCCCAAAACCTAAAGCAGAGTTCAATCTCTATAAAGCGAGCCAAAAAGCAAGTACTATCGCCTCCTCTTTACTACAAGAACATCAAGTAATGCTCACACTCAAAGGAGATACATCACGTACTCTCTATGGATATGCCAACGAGTATTCTCAAGTAATCTTAAATCTTATCCAAAATGCAGTTGAAGCGGCACAAAGCAATGCAATCCAAAATCCTGAGATTACTATTCATATCAAAGATAAAGAGATCTGGATAACAGATAACTGTGGCGGTATCCCTAAAAAGCAAAGAGCAAAAATCTTTGATGCTTACTTTACAACAAAAAAAGAGGGAAGCGGTATTGGTCTGTATATGTCAAGACAAATCATACAAAAGCATTTTGAAAGTACACTCACCTATCAAGAGATTGAAAATGGTACCACTTTTGTCATCTCTATCTAGCATCTCATCAATCTATGTTACAATAATCCAAACTGATAAAGGAGTCCTGTGAGAAACCAACCTAAATATCACTTTATTAAAAATACAAGCTATGCTTTAGCAGGGCTAAAAGACCTCATACAGACGGAGAGCTCTTTTAAAATTGAATTTATTTTTACATTGATTTTAATTCCTACACTCTTCTTTTTAGATGTGACATTGACACAAAAACTTTTGATGTTTATCACGCTGATGGGAGTTTTGATCACGGAAACGATCAATAGTGCAATCGAGCGCGCGGTAGATCTTGTCACACTAGAGCATCATCAAATGGCGAAAAGAGCAAAAGATATGGGAAGCGCTGTGGTATTTTTAAGTATTTCAACGGCTGTGTGTACATGGATTGTGATACTCATAGATAACTATCTTCTTTAAAAAGTAATACCTTAAAATATAAGTTTAACAAATAGATATTAAAATTGCTCCATCAAAAAAGGAGCAATTGTGAGAAAAATTATTTTAGCGACACTACTACTTGTTACAACGGCCTTCGCAGAACAGGCAACTATCATGACAATCATCAGTGAAAACATGATCAAAGTACAAACCAAAGATGGTATCAAAAAGCTACATCTTTCAGGAATAGAACTCTTTGCCAAAGTAAACAATGACACAAAAAATGTCACCCCAACTACACGGCAACACTTAAAAGAGCAATCCCTAAACTATATGAAAACGCTTCTTCATAGTGGAGAGAAAATCAAATATGGCATTATGGCAACTGATGCTTATACATTGAACATCAGTTGCGATAAGAGAATAATGATAATAACAAAAGTAAATGGTAACAAGTGGCTTTTAAATACCAAAGGTTGAATTCCAAAAAAGACTTGCAGTATACCTCTTAATCCAAGCCAAAGCCCTAAAAACGCTTTTATACCCAGCAATATTTGGAAATTTGTCCAGCCTGTCTCACTAATAGGTCCAAAGTTTACATAAAAAAGATAGATCCCTGATAGCACAGCAACGACTAAAGCTTTGGGTACTAAGACTTTTGTAAACTCTTTAAAATACCCCCGCACTTCTGCATACTTCTCTTTAGATAATGTTTTTTGCATACGCATCAAAATCAAATTATCTGTAAATAAAAATCCCCCGTAGATAAAGACTGAAAAGATATGAATAATATGAACAATAATATATAACAACTTCTATTTTCCTTCTTCAAAGAGTCCAAAAAACCTCTTTATATAGGCTTTTTCATCACTATTTTGTAAGATAATCGTTTTCACAACTTTTTGCTGAGAATCAAGTATCAACAACTTTTCTCCTTCTAAGCGTAGATGTGCTTTGCCCCATATCTTTTCTAGTTGATCTAAGCGTTGAAATACCTGTGTTGCAGGTGGCTTCTCTTTTTCATCGTTTAAACTACTCGTAATACTAAGCCCACCAATACGTTTTTCAATCTTATAAGGAATAAATGGTTTCAGCTCTGCATACACGCGTTGATTTTTTGCTGAAGGTTTACTACGATCATACGCTTGATATCCAAAAAAAAGAAGTCCTGCTGCTAAAAAAAGCGGTAAAAGATTTTTAAACATCATCACGCCTTATAAATTTAAAAGATCAAAAAGATTGAGTTTAAAATCTTTCCAAGTCAAAATCTTTGTTCCACCATTTTTATCGATAAAATGCTGCGCATCCTCTCGTGTTTCAAAAGGGATAACATCATCACCTTTAGGTCCTACAATACGACTACCATATACATAAAACGCCTCTTTTGCATCAACAATCTTTAATGACAGATAATCTTGAACACGTAACGCTTTAATAGGTTCTTTAGTACCCGCTTGAATCTCTAAATCATCCCACTTGCTATTTTTATAATAAAAAAGCATCATACATTTGACAGAGACAAAATGAATCTTCTTCTCATTGATAAGTTCAATTTCGCTCATCCATCTAGGATTTTTATAAGGCTGTAGACCACATACTAAATCTCTCTCTCTTTTATCAGCGACCATACCATCTGCGCTAAGACCAATAGCAAACAGCACGGTAATAGCTATAACTCTCAATATTTGCATAGGATTCCTTTTTTATTAAAATTTATAGATCTCATCCATCAAGTTTACAAATGTAATCTCTTCACCTTTTGCTTGTAAATAGTCATTTAAAAACTTTTCTGAGGCATTAATGCCCTTAGACTTTTCAACCTCTAAAACGCTACGATAAATTTCTGCAACAGTCTCAACCGTATGTTTCGGGGCTGCTTTTCTATGTGCTGTATATCCAACGACATCACCATTGTCATCCTTCAAAGGTTCAAAAGTGGTAAATATCCAATAGAATCTGCCATCTTTAGCCAAGTTTTTCACCAGTGCCAATATATCTTTTCCACTCTTAAGACGTTCCCACATCAACTTGAAAACGATCTTTGGCATATCAGGATGACGGATAATACTATGTGGCTTTCCAATCAACTCTTCACGGCTATAGCCTGAAACCTCTACAAAGTAGTCATTAACCTCTGTGATCAACCCTTGTAAATCTGTACTACTAATAATATATTTTTTAGGTTCTAATACAATCTCAATATCAATAGGCATTGGTCTCTTCATCTTTATCTCTCCTTTTTTAAAAACAAGTTCACTTTACAATACTGCTCATCTATAAGAGATCTCGCTTGGTAAATAGTTTATATCCTAATAGTGAAAATAGTGTCCCCACAACAACAGGATAAACAATAGAAAATACCATAAACATATTTTTTCCAAAAAGATCTAAAATATAATATGCAGTAGGTCCTATCACCGTAAGCTCAGGATCAAAAAGTGAAATCGCACCAATACGAAAAGTCTCAAGTGGATTGATCAAAGCACTGAAAATAATAATCCGCTCATCTACATTGCTCTGCATCATCATCCCAATAAGTACAATATCGATAAATGCTAAAAGCACAATCCAGACAAAAAAAGCACTCCCAAGTGCAATATCTTGTGATTTTACAAGCGTAGAGATGAAAAAAGCGATTCCTAAAAATACCCATGTCAGAGCAAATAACATCGCTGAATATAAGATAAGCATCTCCCATGGTACAGCAGACCCTTTCACAAGTCCCCATATCACACCTATGATCATAGCAACAAAAACAGGGAAAAATACTGTGACAAAACGTCCTAATAGTTTTCCCCAATAATAACTCTTCAATGAAACCGGAAAAGAGAGCATATACTCTAATATATGACTCTCTCTATCCCCCGATATAGATCGTACTGTTGTGATCAAGATAAAGATAGGCAGGATCACTATCGTTACCTGAATATAGACAAGCAGTAGACGACTAAGCCCACTAAACCCCATTACCACTGACTGAGTTACCCCTGTAAGAAAAAAGAGTGCAATAAGTCCACCAAAAACAAAACTATAGATATAAAACCATTTTGCACGAATCGATTCTTTAATATCTAGGCGTGCTACTAACCACAAAATATGCATCTTATAACCTTTTTTTACGCGCTTCTAACACAATAGCACGTCGTGCCATCTCTTCATACGCTATCACCTCTACTCCATCGGGTTCTGTCCCAGGAGTATATGCTGCAAATCCAAATGCCATAGGCGTCACATCAAGCGTTGTCCATTTTGCCTCTTTAGCATTGATCCATACACCACTTTTAACATCCGTTACCCAAATAAACGCACTATCAGCCCAAGTGATCTGATCCTCTTGAAACCAAAGTACTAAACACCCTATATCATCAAAATAGTATGTTCTACCTGTGGTAGGATCTGTTGTCTGTGCTGCATAAAAACGTTCACTCACAACCATTTTACACCGTACACACATATCACGATCCCAATGCACCTCATGCACACCTAGATCAATCTTTCGTTCACAACCACTTAAAAAAAATGTTAACAATAAAAGCAGTATAAATTTATAATACTTCATCACTCACCACCTTTCCAAGGTCCATGTAAACCACCCGATTTACCAGATGTTCAATCTCATCCAAACGATGTGTGATAAAGAGTAAGATCTTATCCTCTTTAATCGCTTCTAACAATCTGTAAAAGCTCTCTCGACCTTTAGGATCAAGGTTTGCTGTGGGTTCATCAAAGATCAAAATCTCACTATTTTTAGAGACGGCAATTGCTATTAATAGCTTCTGTTTCATCCCACCAGAGAGTTTAAAAAAAGATTTATACATCTGATTTTCGATATCAAGCCCCATTTTATGAGCATTGTCTAAAATACTCTCTTTAGTACAGCCACTACTCTTTGAAACATACTCTATCAACTCTTTACAACTTAACTTGATAGGTGGTGGCAGTTGAGGGATAAAGCCTATCTTATCCACCACCTCTACTCTTTGTGTGATAGGATCAAAACCATTGACTCTAATCTGTCCATGACTCACATGATAATATCCCAAAATAGACCTTACCAGTGTTGTTTTACCTGCGCCATTAGGTCCCATGATAGCAACACGATCACCTTTGTTGAAAGTAACACTAACATCATTTAAAGAGAGATCTTTATAAAATTTTTTAGTGATATGTTGTACTTCTATCATAATAGATCCGTTAGTCTAAAGTTATACCCCAATGCATCTGAGTGACACACATCGATACAGCGTCCACACATCGTACAATCTCCACTGATAATATGTTCGCTTTTAACCCCTTTCTCTTCTCTCCCCTTAGCATATTTTGCTTTAGTGAGTTCAAGAATATGTGGCTCAGGACATACACCACTACATGCCATGCAGTGGTCACAGTTGTCATTCCATTCTACTTTTGTAGCACTAGCCCAACCAATAAGACTATACGTTGTTCCTACAGGACAAATATAGGTACACCACGCACGGGAAGAGACAAACACATCAAAGATAAATACCACCAGCACCCATAAAAGTGCGACACTCCAACCATACACTATGGCACGACTCAAAAGCCCAACAACATTGATACTCTCAAAAACAATATAGCCAGTCCCCGCTGCTAAAGCTAAAAAGAGTACCCAAAAAGCATATTTGATCTTATTGCTATAGAGCTTACTATAGGGTCTTTTATTGATGATATTTTTACGGATCAATGTGTGATGTAAACTCTCTGCGATATCTGCCAAAAGGCTATATGGACAGACCCACCCACAATAAGTACGTCCACCAATTAACAGATATATCACCACAATGGTGGCCGTCCCAATAATGAGATTTACACCCATATGATGTTCTGCTGCAAATACTTCAAGTGTTGTAAAAGGATCAATCATATGAAAACCTAAAAAGCGTGATGCATTAAGCGTACCTTCCAAAATCTGGATATCTACTGCAAACGAGAGAAAAAAGATAAGATGGATTGCAATTACAGAAAACCATCTCCAAAAACGCCAGCTTGCACGTACCTTGCCTTTTGCATTTTTGACAAAAAATGTCTTTGACAATGGCATTTCAACTAACGCTTTACGCCCTAAATTATATTTATCTATAAACATGATAATTTCCTAGTTATTCTCCAACGCTTTAGCTTTTTGGGCAAACGCTGCAATCTCTTTAGATAACGCATCTAATGCTTCATCATCTAGGTTTTGTAACAACCCATACATGACATAGTTCTTTTTAGCACCTGATTTAAAATCAACTAAATCCTGTGATACTTTCTCATAACTTTGCCCAATAATTTTTGGACCTACCCCACCTTCACCATTGACACCATGACAAGAGGCACATTTACTTTTATATTGTGTACTCACTTTAAAGCCACCTACATTACCCGCTTTCTCTCTAAGTGCTTTGAGTTTATCTTCCTCTTTTTTCTTCTCCTCACTCTCTATTGAAGGAGTATCCACCGGTGTAAGTGGTGCTGACGTACCTGCTTCACTCAGTGTGGCTGATCCTGCACTCTTTTTACCCATCTCTACTAAAAGATCTGACTTTCTAAAGATCTCTTCCACTTTCCCCAATGCATCTATCTCTTTATCAACGGTTAAAAGATGCCAAAATGTCCCTAGTGTCACAATAAGTGCTAACCCTGCTAAAATATGTTTTATCATTCCATCCCCTTTAATGCTCTTACTTCTTTATTAAACAGCGCAATTTCATCTGCTATTAATTTTAATTCTTCTTCTGTCATGTTATTGACAAGATCTCTCATGAGTACATTTTTCTTTGGATCATTACGATACTTGATCAACTGCCCATAGATAAAATTTCCATCTTTAGTCAGTAGTGAAGGACCAATAATACCATTGGCATAGTCATCATGACATGCTGAGCACTTCACCATAAAGTTTTTACTCAATGCCCGTTTTAAGATATCGATCCGTACATATTGGTAAGGGTTATCAATCGTTCTATCAGATGGTCTTACCAATATTCTTCCATCTTTCACTCTATTTTTAACC
>JAHZKW010000008.1 GCA_022600175.1 Campylobacterota bacterium | reverse complement strand
TGCTTTGACATCCAAATGGTTAATCACCATCCAAATTCCAATAGATAAAAGTAATAATATTTTGATAAACATTAAGTAGTTGCCAAGTTCATTAGCATTAATAACTCCTGCTGCACACATCGCTCCAGGTACAATAGTGGCTAGCTGATCTATCGTATAGGCAAAGTAGGGGATCAGTATAATTTTAAAAATAAGTGAAAAGTAGATGATCAGTACAATAAGATATGCTTTTTTTTCCAGTTTATATTGTGTTGCGCTAAAGGTATTGAAGTCCCATTTTTGCAAGATATGGATAGATCCTATAAAAGCGACAATGGCAAGTGTAAAAAGTACCATTTCACTAAAAAGGTAGATGAGTACTTGATTGGATAAGAAGAGTTGCACTAGAGGATCTCTCCATTTTCAATTTGAACTACACGATCAATAAATTTTACTTGTTCAAAGATAGGATCATGTGTGGCAATGATAATTGTTTTTTGCATTGACTTTAGTTTTTGAAGCACTTCGATAAAGACTAAGGTATTTTCTTGATCAAGGTTTGCTGTGGGCTCATCACAGAGTATGATTTGTGGATCATTAACCAGTGCTCTTGCAATTGCTGTGCGTTGCTTTTCACCACCAGAGAGATTTTTAACTTGTTGTGTTTTTTTATGTGCTATATTGGCTAAGAGCATCGCTGTTGAGACTTTTTGCTCTATTTCGAATGGTAGATAGCGAAGTGGGATGAGTGGGAGTGTGATATTTTCAGCCACACTTAGACTTTCAAATAGGTTAAAGGATTGAAAGATAAAACCTATATCATTTGATCTAAATTGTGAGGCATGAAGATCGGGGAGTTTTGCAACTTGTTTTTGGTTCACTTCAATTTGACCATTACTAGGTTTGATAAGAGCTGCAATCAAAGAGAGTAGGGTAGATTTACCACTACCACTTACCCCTTTAAGGATAACGAGTTCACCCTTGTTAATTTTAAGGTTGATATTTTTGAGTGCGTGAAAGCTGTTTGCTTTGTTAGGATTAAAGGTTAAGTTGATATTTGTGAGTTTGATCATTTCATTGCCTCATTTGGATCTGTAATAGCAATCTTCCATACAGGAATCAAGACTGAAGCAATAAAAGAGATGATAAAAAAGAGAAAAAGTGAACTGATTAATCCTAGATCAAAAACAGGTGTAAATACAACACTGTTGTGAAGGTTATTAAAACCTAAAAAGATATGACTTAAGAGTGGTGCATCAAAGATAAAAACAAAAACATAAGCGATCAAAATACCAAACACAAAAGCAAAAAGTCCTACAATCACCGTCTCTAAAACTTTAAGTTGTAAAATATCCTTGATACTCCATCCTACAGATCTTAAAATTGCAATCTCTTTTTTATCACTAGAATTGATCATAGAGTATCTTTGGTATAGAATCAACATGAAGGTTAAAAAGATGATGATATAGAGAATCAGGAAAAGTCCCCCTTTGTAGTTAAAGAAGGTTTCATATGCCGTGTTGATTTCATCTTTTGAGATGATTTTGGTATCAAAGTGCGAAGAGAGTAGTTTGAACTTGACATTTTCTTGTTCTGCTTCATTTCGTACATAGATCGCTATATCTGTTGCTTGATCTTCTGTCAATCCTAAAATCTCTTGTGCTAATTCGACGGTTGTTAACACGAGATCGTTGCTTAAAAGGTTAACTTGAGGATCAAACTGGTCATAAATGGTCACTTTTTTTTGTGTGCCTGTAGAGAGTTGGAAGTTGAAGTAATCTTTATAGTAGTTTTGTGTTAGATATTTTCTAACACCTTTACCGATGATCATGTGCTCTTTAGCTAAGAATTTTTTGATATCGATATCATCGATTAGCTGTTGTAACGTCTTTTCATTGTGCGTTTCAAAGAGATCAATACCTACAATGGTAAAATAGTGCTTATGATCAGGGAGAAAGTAACGACCATAAATACGAGGTGTGATTTGTGTGATACCTCTAATTTTTGAGAGTAGTTGTATTCTATTGCTTTCAATTGGAACACTCTGTCCTCCAATATGTTTATGAATAACAAAATCAGGTTGTGCTAAAAGTGTCTGTTGTGTATCTTTTTTGATGGCACTGTTTAGAAAGAGCATTGAAGAGAGTAGTGCAACAATGAGCGTAGAGATGAAAAAGATAGTGATATGTTTACTTCGATGTTTGATAAGCAGTAGAGAGAGGAAGTTTAAAAAGCTATTATTGACCATAGGTAAACCCCCTATAATCAATCTCTGTAAGAGAGGGATGAAGTGTTGTTTTTTGTGTGTTATATAAACGTATTCGTGCTTCAAAATGTGAACTGCTATAGGCAAATCCGTAGAGTGTTGTAAGGTGTGAAAAACTACTTAACATATCTTTTTTATGGGTAGAATCACTTTTGAGTGTAAGGGTAATAACTATTATGGTAGTAAGTAGTAGTGCTAGAAAAGAAAACAGTAGCGTTTTGGTTGATTTTGTGATAACGCGCTCCTAGGATTAGTGGTCAAGACTATACACAAGTGATTCTGTTATTTTATCAAAACTTATAATTTTTTTACCGCTATGGTCATTTAAAAAAGCTTTTGCATCTGCTTGGGTTTCAAAAGGGATCAATTCATTGCCCATAGGACCATAGATATTAGAACCAATCACATACCATGCTTTTTGAGCAATGATAGGTTTAAAGGTATAGTAATCACTCACTAAGATCTCTTGATAACCTTCTTTCTTATGGTGAAAGCGTTTTGGATCAAAGTAGTACTTCATAAGATCTTTTACCCCATCAAAATAGTATACCTTTCCTGTGTCTGTTTTTAGACTACTTGCCCATTTGGGATATTTTGCTGTAAACATGCCACATACAGGACACTTTGCATCAGTTGGTACGTTTATCTTTTGACTTTTTTGAAGTTTATGTTGGTGGATGAGATAGTGTGTCACAAGGTGTAATTTTTTTTCATTAAGGTGATTGCAGTATTTTTTTGCTTTGATTTGATATAGAAGCTCTTCTTCAGTATCGTAAAGTATCTCAGGAATTGCTTTTTGATCACACATAATCTGATAGATTTTTTTCCCTTTTTTAAGTTGCTGTTGTGTTGTTGCTGATAAAAAAGTTGCTAGAAGTGTGAGGGTAAGTAAGAGTTTTGTAAACATAATAGTAAAACACCTTTTGCATAGTAAAAGAGTAAAAGTATACAAAAAAGATGCTAATTTTCATAAGGAGATTAATGTATTTGCAGGACATTATCAGTACATTAGTATCTTTTTTGTGAGTAGATTTTACAAAGTAAGTGTTAATTTTTTGTTAAATTTTGCCGAAATTACAGATTTTATTTCATGTGTCGATAGTTAAAATAGAAGTAATTATAGCAGGAGATAATAATGGATTTCAAGTTGGTACATGAATATACAAAAGATCTTAATATCCTCTATGTGGAAGATAATGAATCCATACGTAGAAGTACACAAAAGGTATTTGAAAACTTTTTTAAAAGTGTAGATACAGCGATTGATGGTGATGATGGACTTGAAGTGTACCAAGACTTCTATAAAACATATAATCTCCACTATGACCTTGTGATAACAGATATTAATATGCCCGTGTTGGATGGCATAGAGATGTCTAAAAAGATACTTTCATTAAATGTGGCACAACCGATTGTTTTTATTACCGCACATAATGAGACGGAGTATCTTCTTCAAGCGATACGGATGGGTGTTTCTGGTTTTTTGATTAAACCATTAGAGATTGATGAGCTAATCAATATTTTTTATAAAACTTGTCAAAGTATCCATGATAAACGTCTTATTTGTCAGCATTATGATCAGATTGAGGCATATAGCACACAGCTACAGGCCCAAAATAATGAATTACAAGAAAAAAATAGTGAGCTAGAGAAATCACTACGTATGTTAGATACCTTTGTTTATAAATCACAGCCTGTGGTGGAAGAGAAGAGTGAAGTGGTACAAGAAAAGCGTATTCTTGATAACTTTGATCGTATTGAAGAGCAGATTAGTTATTTGATTAAAGATGATTTACCCGAACTTAAAGATTTACACTTAGATATTGATTCATGTTTAATTGAGATTATTTCTAGTGATGCAGATGAAGAGGTTGTCAAAGAGAACCTCCCTAAGATTGCTGCGAGCTTCTCTAAGTATGCTTATCTATTGCAACTCTACTCCTTTTACCATGAGCTTAGTGATGCAATTTCTTCGTTTACACGGTTGATGAATACATCTGATCTTCCAATAGAAAAAGAGAGTAGGCTTAATATTTTTCTATTTCTCGAAAGTTTTATGTATGTCCTTGGAAAATGGCAAAATGATATTGGGACGTTAGAACATGATAAATTGAATTATCTCGATGCCTCTTTGATTAGTGATATTGCCACAATCTCGACTATGTGGAAACAAGAAGAGGTAGAAGAAGAAGGTGAGTTAGAATTTTTCTAAAATTGGCACAATTGTTGCTTAAAGATTAAATATATTTAATTTTTAGGAGCTAATATGCTAAATACTTTATCTACAAATTACCAAGACTCAATGAAAGTGTGGAAGTTAAACCCTGTTTATGACGCAGGAACATCGAGCAATGAGCGTGAAATCATCAGTTATGTTACCCCTCATCAGGATACGATCTCTGTTTCTGATGAAGCACAAAGTTTTTTGAGAATGGATAATATTGATCAAGAACTTGATGCTATCTTTGGAACACCTCAAAAGTTATCAAGCGTACAACAAAGAGAATTAAATCAAATTATGTCAGAAATTGACAAGATCTATATGAAAGAACATATGGGTACGATTGAAAATATTTATAGTCAAATAGATGCTATATATGCACAAGGTGAATTGACAACGGTTTCAGAGAAAAAGCTTGCAGATTTAGATAAAAAATTAAATGAACTTTTTATGCATAATTCAAATGCAGAGATTTCAAAAGAAGATGAAGAAAAACTTACACATTTAAATGCCAAAATTGATGCTTTGTATGGTACAAAAGAGCCTTCAACAAGTGAATTAAATAGAGCGCAAACTTTATTAACCGAGAAAGAGACACTTTTTGCTTCTCTTTTTGTTGAAAGAGGGTTAGCACAGAGTTATATGGCATAAATATAGAGATTTGCAATCTAATTCTCTTTAATGTATAATCTTTATAGTTTAAGATTTTATGAAGAAGGAAAATAGATGGGACTTGTTGATTTATTATTGCAAAGTGGTGGTGGAGATCTTTTAGGTCAAGTAGCAAAGAAAGCAGGAACTGACCAAAATGGTGCAGAAGATCTTTTAAAAAATCTTGGTAGTGCAATGTTTGGTCAAGTGAAAGGTCGTGTAGAGAGCCCTAGTCTTGACTCTACGGGTCTTGAAGATTTGATTGGTAATAGTAAATATGCTGACATGCTTGATCAACCTTCTTCTCACTATAATGATAATCAAATGGAAGAGAAAGGGAATGATCTTTTAAGTTATATCACAGGTAGCCGTGAAGGTAGTCGTGAAGTTGCTTCACAAGTTTCTGAAAAAACAGGGTTTGATAGCTCAATCATTAAAAGCTTATTGCCCATGTTAGCGCCATTAATTATTGGTAGTCTCGGAAAAGGTATGCTTGGTGGAGGGAGTAGTGGTTCTTCACTTAATAATGTTCCTTCAAACAGCGGTAATGCTGGTGGTGGGTTGATGAATATGCTTGATTTTGATAATGATGGTAGTGTCATTGATGATGTTGCTGGTTTAGCAATGAAGTTTCTTCGATAACTGTTTCTACACTTTTAAGAGAGGGAAATACACCCTCTCTCTTTTCTTCCCTCAAGTTTAATAAATATAAATAAGGAATAGAGATTGCACTATTTGATCAATTTTTTAGAGAGTGATAATATTGAAAAATCAGAGATATATCCACAATTAAAATGTACAAAAGAGGAAGCAGAGCTCTTAAGGTATCTTGTGATTCGTCATGTCAAAGGCAATGAAGAGAACTCTGTCTTTATGATTTTGACAGAACTCTATAAAGAAGAGCAGTATGAGTACATTACAAAATTACCATTGATAAAAACACTTTTAGATGCTGGATGGATTGCACAAAGTAGTTTTACACAGATGAAAATTGGGGAAGTCTCTAACTTAGAGTTGATCAATACTTCTATTACCCTTAGTAGTGCTTTTGAAAAACTACTGGAAAAGGGAACACTTGAAGTACCACTTCCAGATGCAACAGCTTATGGTGATCACTTAGAGTATCTTAAAGATCAGTTTCAGCGTATTGAGTTATATCAAAAAATCGCACTTGTACGTTATAACCAATCTTCTCATTCTTTAAATATTGATCGATTGCAAAATCGTTTAACACATTTAGAAGCACGTATCAATGAACGTTTGAAAGTGACTGATCATGCAATATCTGCAGAAGTACTTTTTAATGATCATGAACTTAATGATAAAGAGAAAATTATTTTCTTAGCACTTTTGAAAGAGGAGTACTCTGGTGAATTAGAGAGTCTTCGAGAGATGAACACACTCATTAATCTAATCAGTGAAAATGACTTTGATAAGATTAAAAATCGCTCTCTTTTAGAAGAGGGATCGACGCTCATTGAAAAAGAGATTATTGATTATGACGAGATGTTGACCACTTTTGGCGGAGTAACAAGAAGTTTTTTTATTAACGAAGATTTTTTACAAAATATTATACATCCCAATAAGACTAAAAAAACAAAAAGAATCAAACTTGATACTTTAGTTAAAGAACAGGATATTTTTGAACTTGTTAGCCCTAAAAATGACCTAGATGCAGTTGTTTTAAATCCTAAAACAAAAATATTACTTGATACTGTGTTAAAGCAGATGGATAAAGAGGTGATGAAACGACTGAAAGAGTGGGGTGTACGAGAGCGAAGATCTGGGTTTGATGCGAGATTGATTTTTTATGGACCTCCAGGAACAGGAAAAACGATGACCGCACTCTCCTTGGCAAAGTCTTTAAAACGTAAAGTATTAAATTTTGACTGTTCAAAAATTCTCTCTATGTATGTGGGGGAGAGTGAGAAAAATGTGAGACGTATATTTGATACCTATAGAGAGTTAGCAAAAAAAACAAGAACCGATCCTATTATGTTACTAAATGAAGCAGATCAGTTTCTCAGTTCACGTACAACAGGTGGTGCTGGTGCCGATAAAATGCATAATCAGATGCAAAATATCTTTTTAGAGCAAATTGAACGGTTTGATGGGGTTTTAATAGCTACAACTAACTTATTAGAGACCATTGATCCTGCATTTTCAAGACGTTTTAACTATAAAATAGAGTTTATGAAACCTCACTTTGAGCAGCGTGTTGCGTTATGGGAAAAAATGTTACCAAATAACGCACTTTATGAACCATCGTTCAATATTGAAGCCTTAGCAAAGCATGAATTGAGTGGTGGACAGATAGAGGTTGTGATTAAAAATACAGCATATAGTGTTGCCATAAAAGAGGAGCCTATTTTTACGATGAATGATTTTCAAGTATCGATAAATAGGGAGCTCAGCGGTGCTTTTGGCGAGGCTAAAACCATGGGGTTTTCTCTCTAAAGGTTTAATAAATATAATATTTTAATCTTTTTAACTAATCAAGGATTTACTCCTTGATTTCTCATAAATTCCAAAGTGTATCATTTGGTTACAACTTCTCGAAATAATTATTTAATCGCTCTATGATTTAATTTAACTCATTGTAAAATTAGTATTCTAAAATATTATAAATAGTAATATTTATCTACTTTAAGGATCTTAATATGAGCCATATGGACTTTGCACATCCCTACTTTGGGGCTTTTGTATTCTTCGTTCTCACCTTCGGCGCGTTTATTGGAACAACGTTCTTAGCACGTTTTATCAGTCGTAAAATGGCACGACTTGATGGCGAAAAGCTAAAGCTTACCATCTACGAGTGTGGACCGGAAGTGACAAAACAACCCAATCAAATCTCGTCACACTTCTATTTATTTGCACTTCTTTTCATCCTTTTTGATGTTGAGATTATTTTTATGTTTCCTTGGGCTATTAATTTTAAAGTACTTGGTTGGTTTGGCTTTGCCGAGATGATTATCTTTATATCACTTTTAACGATCGGTTTTATATATGCATGGAAAAAAGGAGCGCTCGAATGGCACAGCATCAAGTAAATTATCTTCAAGATGGAGGGCTTCCTGTAGCATTAACTACAGTAGATAAGCTTGTTCAATGGGGTAGAAGTAACTCTTTATGGCCATTAACGTATGGTTTGGCCTGTTGTGCGATTGAGATGATGGCATCTGGTGCATCAAGATATGACTTTGATAGATTTGGTACGATCTTTAGAGCGAGTCCACGACAAGCAGATGTCATGGTAGTTGCTGGAACATTGACAAAAAAACATGCACAGTTTATTAAAAGACTTTATGATCAGATGGCTGAACCTAAATGGGTGATTAGTATGGGAAGTTGCGCTAATACTGGTGGAATGTTTAATACATATGCAACAGTTCAAGGTGTAGATCGTGTGATTCCTGTAGATATTTATCTTCCTGGTTGTGCTCCAAGACCTGAAACACTTCAATATGCACTCATGATGCTTCAAAAGAAGATTAGAACACAAAGCGCATTTCAAAAAAGAAAACCAAAAAGGCTAGTGTAATGAGACCATATAGCGATAAACAAAACGTTCAGGCAAAATCATACTATAGTGATAGGTTTTTCAAAGCACCTCAGGTACCAAGAGATAAAGTCTCTTCAGATAAAGTCTTTAACGAAGATTTAAAAAGTGTAAAAGAGAAGTTTAAAGTTTCTGAGAGCTATATTGAGAAAGGACAGTTAGTACTTATTATTGAACCTACTGATATTAAGGCATTAATGAAACATCTTAAAGAACAACTCTCATATGACTTTATGTGTGAGATGTCAGCTGTAGATTTTTTAGCACAATCAGATCAGTTTGAAATCTTTTATCAAATGCTCTCTATCAAGAAAAAGAAACGTTTAAGAGTTAAGTATAAGATCAATAATGGTGATGCTGTCGAGAGTATTGTTTCTGTTTTCAATAGTGCTAATTGGGCTGAGCGAGAGATGTATGATATGTTTGGTATTTATGTCAATAATCATCCATATCTGAAACGTCTTATCATGCCTGATGATTGGACAGGATACCCACTGCTTAAAACATATCCATTGATAGGTGATGAAGCTGCACAATGGTATGAGATTGATACAATTTTTGGAAAAGAGCATAGAGAAGTTGTAGGACCTGAAATTAGAGATACTAAACGTGTTGATCCAAAAGATACAACACAGTTTTCAAGAGTAGGTGCTGAAGTACCATATGGTGCAAAACCTACCAATGAAAAAACAAATTTTTCAGAGTTCCAAGAAGATGGTGGTGTACCATTTATTACAAGATTTACAAAAGATAGACAAAAAACATTAAAGAGTAGGAAGTAATTGATGCAAACTCCTAATAGACTAAAACCATTTTATGAAAACTTAGTATTTGAGCGTGAAGATAATCACATGATTGTCAACTTTGGTCCACAACACCCTTCAGCACATGGACAGTTAAGATTGATTCTTGAACTCGACGGTGAGCAGGTAGTAAGAGCTGTACCAGATGTAGGGTATTTACATCGTGGTATGGAAAAAATGGCAGAGAACATGATCTATAATGAATATTTGCCAACGACAGATCGTATGGATTATATTGCTGCAAGTTCAAATAATTACGGGTTTGCATTGGCTGTTGAGAAGCTTTTGGGTATTGAAGATGAAGTACCTAGACGTGCACAGGTTATCAGAATGATGCTTCTTGAGCTTAATCGTATTATTTCACATCTTTTTTGGCTTGCAACACATGCTCTAGATGTTGGTGCAATGAGTGTTTTCTTATTTTGTTTTAGAGAGCGGGAATTTGCAATGGATCTTATGGAAGATTATTGTGGTGCAAGATTAACACATAGTGCTGTAAGAATTGGTGGTGTACCTTTAGATCTTCCGCAAGGTTGGCTAGAGAGTTTAGCTTCTTATATCACAAAACTTCCAAATGATATTAAAGATTATGAGGCACTTCTTGATCAGAATAGAATCTGGAAAATGCGGCTTGAAGATGTAGGTGTACTTACATCTGAAGATGCTCTTAATTGGGGTTGTACAGGACCAACATTAAGAGGTAGTGGTATTCCATGGGATCTTAGAAAAGAAGAGCCATATGAGCTTTATGATGAGATCGATTTTGAAGTACCAGTAAGTGATCATAATGATAGCTATGGAAGATACAAACTCTACATGGAAGAGATGAAACAGTGTGTAAAAATTTTACATCAGTTGATTCCTATGTATAAAGAGACAGAACCAAAGTTAATGGCATCAGTACCTGAGTTTATCTCTGCACCAAAAGAGCAGTTGATGACTGATAATTTTGCATTGATGCAACATTTTGTACTTGTAACGCAAGGTATGAGACCGCCAGTTGGTGAAGTGTATGTTGCAACAGAATCACCAAAAGGAGAGTTAGGTTTTTATATCAATTCTCAAGGTGATCCTTATCCATATAGATTAAAAGTGAGAGCACCGAGTTTTTGGCATACAAGTTTGCTTCAGCAGATTTTGCCAGGCACTTATTTAGCAGACGTTGTTACTATTATCGGTAATTTAAATATCGTATTTGGTGAAATCGATAGATA
>JAHZKW010000007.1 GCA_022600175.1 Campylobacterota bacterium | reverse complement strand
TTGTATCTACACCATTGGCAAAATTAAGATACTCTTTTTATACTTTTTCACTTGGAGATCTAAATCAGTATCATGTATGGTTTGTTTATCTTTTTCTATCTGTTCTTCAAGTTCGTTAAGATCAAGTATTTGATTTGCAGACTCAAGTAAATCACCGAACATCCCTACTGTACTGTTATAGGCGTAGTCTACTTTACCAATATTTTTGTACATTTCCTGTTCGTTATTATTTCTTATGGTTTTTTCTAATAAATCAGTATTTCTAATAGCATCTTGTTCTTTGGTTAATATGCCATTAGCAAAATAGATATCTGTTTTACATTCATTAATTGTTGAAAAGCCTATTACTGGATTTAGCAAAATAAAAAGAAATAAGAATATATTTTTCATTATTATTCCTCATATTTATCAGTGTTAAAATTACATAGTTCTTTACGTTCACTACATCTAACAAGTGTATAACTATCACCGCTTAGTAAAGCATCATATTTTAAATAATTATCAAGCCTTCTTTGTGTATTAAAATATATTTTTTCTCTGAAATATTGATTTATAATTTCTTCATTTTTAGATAAAAATCGTTTTTCATTAATATTAATATCTTCAATGCAACTTTGATAATATAATTCACAATATAGTGGAGCATTGACTTCATCATGAATTTCTTTTGCTTTTTCTGGTGTTTCTAAAACTTTTTTATAACCTCTAGCTGCCTGCATCGCGATATCAATATGAATGGGATGTTTGTTTTTATACTTGTTATATATCCACCTCTCCACATCATCTCTTACCCCATTATCATTACTATCAATCCCAAGCAAAGTAGCATTATTTATAGTTGGATCTGGTTCAGGTGGGAGAGTATGCCAATTGATCACTTCTGGTGAAGCTTGTTGTACAGTTGTACTATGTAGCTCTACAGAGAAAATAAATATTGCTGTAAACAGCAGTACACTTTGTATCATGATATATTCCTAAATAAATATGAATTTAAGAATATATCGTTTATATCATACTTTTATAAAGTATATGTCAAGTTTTTATTGACACGCTGGACAAACACCAAAGATCTGTACGGTACTCTCTTCTATCTGATACGCACTCTTATCTGCTGCTGCCATCGCTAACTTCTGTGTATCGAGTATGATATCTTCTACTTTTCCACACTTTTGGCAGATCATGTGAGAGTGCGCCTCTTTGATCAGTTCATACTTAGCATCTTGCCCCACTATCTTTAACTCTTTGATGAAATTATTTTCAAGCATCGCATTGATATTTTTATAGACAGTTGCAAGCGATAGCGAAGGAAAGTTTGCTTTGATCTTGTCAAATATCTCTCTTACACTAATATGTCCATGCATATCCATTAACGATACGATCGCTAAACGCTGTGGGGTTACTTTAATTTGATTACTTTTTAAAAGTTCTATATACTTTTCCATTTTCCCTCTCCTACTCTACCCAATATTACAAGTAGATAAATCTTAATATTCCCTCTATTTAGCACTATTATAGCATATAAATCTATTATCGTCAAATAAAGAGTTTTATATGATAAATATTTTCCATTAGCTACACAAAAACTACATACTGTTTCAGTATATTACAAGTATCTAAGAGAAAAAAGAGAAGGAGATATGATGACCATCGACAAAAATTTTATGAGTTTCTATCTTGTTATGGGTATTATTTTAGCATTTCTACTTTTTATGGCGCTCTCAACAGCTTGGATTATGCACGATGTGAATAAAAAAGCGATTAGAGATCTGCCTACGTTAGAGCGTTGTTGAGCAAGACTAAATATCTTGCTCAACAACCTCTTGAAATCGATTAAAGTAGACACTTTGTAACGATGTTACTTCTCTCTTGATCTCGTTACAAACTAACATATCACCACCGATCTTACCTATACGATCGATCTGCATACCAGCATCTTTAGCAAAACTTTCAAACGCTTCCGTATCTTCCACCTCTACGATAGCACGTGAAAAACTCTCAGCAAAGATATCTCTCTCATCATCAAGTTTCACACCTACAACAGCACCTTTACCACTCACTGCCGACATCTTCGCGAGTGCGATAGCGATACCACCGACATTAAGGTCTTTAGCACTGCTTAAAAGTCCAGCTTGATTTGCTTTGACGATAAAGCTCCAAAGCGCAGCCTCTTTTTCAAAACTGATCTCAGGCAATCTCCCCGCTACTTTGTCAAAAAGACTCTTCATATAAAGACTTCCACCAAATTCACTTTTTGTCTCTCCTAAAAGATAAAGCGCATTGCCCTCTTTTTGAAAAACAGAAGCAAGCGTACTGTTTTGATCTTCATTGAGTCCTACCATCGCGATACTTGGTGTTGGGAAAACGCCTACACCATCTGTTTCATTGTAAAGTGAAACATTTCCACTAACTACTGGAGTATTGAGTGCACTGCACGCTTTTTTGATCCCTTCACAACCCATTGCAAACTGCCACATGGTTTCTGGCTTTTCAGGATTTCCATAATTCAAACAATCTGTAATTGCCAATGGTGTCGCACCACTCATCGCGACATTTCGTCCACTCTCCATGACAGCTGCCGCAGCACCACCTTCCGGATCTATATAACAATATCTTGGGTTACAGTCACTACTCATCGCCAATGCCTTACCATTCTCTTTGATTCGCACCACACTTGCATCTAAACTCCCTGGCGCTTTTACGGTGTTGGTTTGTACCATAGAGTCATACTGCTCATAGATCCATGACTTATCCACAACTTCTAAAGCACTAAAAAGTTTATCAAATGCTTCATCATTACTCACTTTATCAAAATCATCAATTGTTGTCTCTTTTATCTCATCAAGGTATGCAGGTTTTTGAATTGGACGGTCAAGTACTGGTGCCTCTTCAGTGATAGGGTCAACGGGTATCTCTCCTACTTTTTCACCATGCCATAAAAGCTCCATATTACCTGTATCTGTTACTTCACCAATCACAGCAACATCAAGATCCCACTTTTCAAAGATCTCTATGATTTTCTCTTCATATCCACTCTTCGCACAGATAAGCATTCTCTCTTGAGACTCACTAAGCATAAACTCATATGGTGTCATACCCTCTTCACGAGCTGGAACAAGACCAAGATCCATCTTCATACCACTACCACTTCGCCCTGCCATCTCAAATGAACTAGAAGTAAGTCCAGCAGCACCCATATCTTGAATACCAACGATATAGTCATGTTGGAAAAGCTCCAAGCATGCTTCTAAAAGTAACTTTTCAGTAAATGGATCCCCAACTTGTACCGTAGGTCTTAGAGACTTACTCTCTTCAGTAAAACTATCACTACTCATCACAGCACCACCAAGACCATCACGACCTGTTTTACTTCCAACATAAATTACTGGATTTCCAATACCTTCAGCTCTTCCATAAAAGATCTCATCACTTTTACACGTACCTAAGGTAAAGGCATTGACTAAAATATTGCCATTGTAGGCATCATCAAAAGAGGTCTCTCCACCGATTGTTGGAACACCCATACAGTTTCCATAACCACCAATCCCAGCGACTACACCACGCACTAGATATCTTTGATGGCTACCGATTTTATCATCTCGTGTAATATTTCCAAAACGCAGCGCATTGAGATTTGCGATTGGTCTTGCACCCATCGTAAAAACATCTCTCAAAATTCCACCAACACCTGTTGCTGCACCTTGGTAAGGCTCGATAAAGCTTGGATGATTATGAGACTCCATCTTAAAGACTGCAGCCATACCATCACCGATATCAATAACACCCGCATTTTCACCTGGTCCTTGGATCACCCATGGTGCTTCAGTTGGAAAACCACGTAGGTATTTTTTACTCGATTTGTAAGAGCAGTGTTCACTCCACATCGCGGAAAAAATACCAATCTCTAAAAGATTTGGCTCTCTTTGTAAAATCTTTTTAATATGATCATAATCTTCATCTGTTAGTTTGTGGGATTTTAGAATCTCATCTAAATTTTGCATTATCACCCTTACTCTGTTTTTGGGTGATTTTACTACAAAAGGGCTTATTTATCGCTCATAGACGCTTTGCCCCAAACTGTCTTGTACCATTCTCTTTTTTTAGATTCACATGTGCAATTTCAAAAGGAAATTGCTTTTGCCCTTCTAATTCGCGATCTAAAATAATATTTCCACTCATACCAGAAACCAGATGTGTATCTTTAAATACTTCAGTAATAATGACAGAGATACCAGTTTCGGAGATATCATATAAATAGCCTTGAATCTTTATATTTCCGATGAGTACGTCTGCTTTATATGGGGGTACGATAACTTCTCTCACTGATTCTCTCTTATTATAAATCAAATCAAATCCATTTGCAAGATTTTTAAGTTCACCACTCATGCTGGTGATATGATTGACAGAGGATTCGACATTTTGTGAGTTATGATTAAGTGCATTACTACTTTGTACAACAGCTTCTAAATCATCTGTCACCTCTTCAAGCGCATTTTTTTCATCCTCAAAGTTTTTTTGTACATAGGTTAAAAGATTACTATTATCAACTATTGCATTATTAATATGTTCAAAGTTTTCATTCAAACGTACTGAACTTTCTGTGAGATGATCAATCACATCTTTTGTATTAATAGCATTATGAGAAACTTTCTCAACATTATTGTGAATCTCTTTAAGTACTTTATTGATCATGGTTGCATTTTCTAATGAGACATCTGCTAATTGTCGTATCTTATCAGCCACGACGGCAAAGCCTCGCCCATGTTCACCAGCTCTTGCAGCTTCAATAGCCGCATTTAGAGAGATGAGATTTGTCTCATTAGCGATATCTGTGATTGATTCAATTGCTTTAGAGATATTTGCAGAGTGTTCTTTAAGTTCATCAATCGATTCAACAGTATTTTGCATCTCTTGTGATGCTTTAGAAGATGCATCTAAGTTATTTTGTACGATCTCTTGCCCACTATCTATGATACTTACCGAACTATCAGACTTCTCTATCATGTTATTAAGGCTCTCATCTAATTGGTTATTAATGGATAATATATTATTGATACTTTTACTTGAATGCTCTACTATATTTGTCTGTTTATCTGCTAATATGACATTCTCTTTGATTTTAGTATACCCATAAATAGACTCAAAAACAACCTCTTTACTCTGTGCCACAACATTATCAATGATTGGTTTTAAACTCCCCACCATAATATCAAGATGCCGCAGGATTCTATCAATCTCATTTTTAGAACTCCCTTTTTGTGTGTTTTCACCTTCAAGCATATCATCAATCACAAAGTTACCCTTTTCAACACGAAAAATAATCTCTAAAACTTTATTGATACGGTTTGAAATCAACTTTTTGAAAAGTATATGTACCACTGTTAATAAAATCGTGATATTAACTATCCATAAGAGTATTGAACTCATCAAACTCTCTTGTAGTGCAGCATAAAAATCACTCATATCAATCAATACATCTTCAATAGCAATTACTTCACCCTCTTTTGTCCAAGTAGGATGACACATAATACACTTCTCTTCTGCCAAAATTGGACGAGAAAGCATATAATACTCTTTGCCATCTTTTTCAATCTGTCGCTTATGTTGTTTAGTGTCTGGATTGTTTTTAAAAAAGTCTATCTCCTCACCCTCATATGCTGTGGCAAGATTTTTAGGATTTGTTGGAGTACGTGATGCCTCTTTAAAAAGTACTTTACCCTCCGATACCTCTGTAAACTTATCAAATACCTCATTTTGAATTACTTGTGGTATTTCACTACTCTCATTTGAGAAGAACTTCTCATTTCGACTCTCAAGTAATACATCTGCAAAATCTAAAATTGACTCTGCTTTAGATTGTAAGTTCCTTTCAAGATTGACTTTACTTTCATTGTATTTTATAGTCTGTACAGCCGTTGACACAATCAAAGCAACAATAAAAATAACAATAGAAAACATAGTGGAGAGTTTATACTGATTGAGTTTTTGTTTGAGATACTTTTCCATTTTTAATCCTCATACCATAAATCTTAGGAAAATAGTTTTACAAATGTATATCGGATTTTTCAAAAATATTATTAATCGTAGGAATTTCTAGTAGAATCATTAAATAAAGATGGTGCGCACGAGAGGATTTGAACCTCCACACCCGTAGGGCACTACCCCCTCAAGGTAGCGTGTCTACCGTTCCACCACGTGCGCAACTAGAATTTTTAGTAAGATGAGGGGTTAGAGATCTGTATAACAGATCTCTAAAGTTTAACTATCCAAGAAATGGATTAGCATAAAGAGCGATCAACGCAATAACTAGAGCGTAGATAACTTGTGCTTCGATCATCGCTAAAGCAATGAACATAGTTGTCATTAATTTTCCGCCAAGACCTGGGTTACGTGCAGTACCAGCGATAGTTGCAGCAGCTGCATTACCCATACCGATAGCTCCACCAAGAGCAGCCAAACCAAGACCAACAACAGCAGCGATAACTGAATAAGCAGAAATCATTGCTCCATTAGCATCCGTGTTAACAGCAACAGTTACAGCGTTTGCTGTTACAGCAGCTGCAGCAGGTGCAGCTTCAGCAGCCGCT
>JAHZKW010000062.1 GCA_022600175.1 Campylobacterota bacterium | reverse complement strand
TAACTTCTTTAACTTCTTTAACTTCTTTAACTTCTTTAACTTCTTTAACTTCTTTAACTTCTTTAACTTCTTTAACTTCTTTAACTTCTTTAACTTCTTTAACTTCTTTAACTTCTTTGAGCGCGACTCTTGGTTGTTGTGTTTGTTGCTCTTTTTTTAGCATCTCTTGTATTGAGGCATAGGCCTTTGCAAATTTTAACTCGCTATCGTTATTTTTTTGATAGAGTTTTTCATAAGAGAACTCTTCTGCTTTACAAATTGTTGTTGTTAAAAAAAGAAGTAGAGAGAGTGCTGCAATATTGTTGAGAGGAGATTTCATATATAGATACCTTTTCACCTGATTTTAGTGAAGATCGGAATCTATATATGATCATTAATACTTATGTTAAAAAATAATTACTAAGTTAAAATAGTGATATTTTTATTTTGTTATAGTAACAAAAAGATACACTTTTATCTTTTTTCTGAAGCAAGCCCTGCTTTTCTCCAGCCATTAACATAGCCTTTTTTGATATTAATGATTTTTTCATACCCCTCATCTGATAGTATTTCCGCCGCTTTAATAGAACGTTCTCCAATACGACAGATAACAATGATATCTTTTTCATAATCATCATCAGTGAGTAGATTGATTTTATCAATAAAGTCTTTATTGACAACTCTTTCACCATTTACATCTAACTCATAAGGGATATTGATTGACCCTTTTGCACGAGATGATTTAAACTCTTCAGGCGTACGAACGTCAATCAAAAGTGCATCTTTAGGTAACTCTTTTTTCTCTTTAACACAGACATCTTCATACTCTTTAGCCTGTAGATGGAGTGTCGAAAAAATAAGTATAGTTGATAAAAATAGTTTATAAAACATATAAGCTCCTATAGTAAAGGCACCATCTTAGCATTTTATTGTGAAAAAAAAATGAATAGCACAAAAATTTGGACGATTTTACTCCTATATTTTGTATATTGTACAAAATGTGTCATAATCAAAATAAAAAAGGTTTCATTATTATGCACTTTCAAGAGTTTACTTTAACCAATGAAAATTTACCGTCACAACAGCAAAAAGTTCTTACACTGATTGAGGAAAATGAACAAGAAGTAAATCGACTACTTGCGATTCAATCTAAAAATTATCAAAATTTTGTCACCCCTTATCAGGAGTGTTCAGAGGCTTTAGAGTTCTACTTTACCCCTGTAGCGCATTTAAATTATGTCAACAATACACCAGAGACTGAAGAGATCTATAATGCACTTTTACCAGTGCTAACAGAGTATGGTACGAAGCTTAGTCAAAATGAAGAGATCTATAATGCTTTTAAAGAGATTCAAAAGTGTGAGCAAGAAACACTCAATGACGAACAAAATAAAGTCCTCATTGATGCAATCCAATCTTTTGAATTAAGTGGTGTGGGGTTAGCAAAAGAGAAGAAAGAGCGATTGGCAGAGATCAATTTAGCACTGAGTAATGTGACAACAAGTTTTGCACAAAATCTACTTAAAGCAACAGATGCCTATGAGATGATTGTAGAAGATTTTGAAGATGTCAAAGAGTTACCAAAACCAGATCTTGAAGCAGCTAAAAGTGAGATTGAGGGGAAAGAGGTCTATAAGTTTACTTTGCAACAACCTTCATTTATCGCTTTTATGACTTATAGTAAAAATAGAGCACTTAAAGAACGTCTCTATAAAGCTTATACCACAAGAGCCCCTGAAAATGATGCTTTAATTGAAGAGATTTTGGGATTACGTGATGAAGAGGCTAAATTGCTTGGTTTTCAAAATTATGCAGAACTGAGTCTTGCTTCTAAGATGGCAGAGAAACCTTCAGATGTCACAGGTTTTTTAGAAGAGTTGGCTTCAAAGAGTAAACCACAAGCTACTAAAGAGTTTGAAGTATTACAGACATTTGCAGAGCGTTTGGGATTTGAGGGAAAACTTCAATCTTGGGATATTGCTTATTATTCAGAGAAGCTTAAAATCGCCTCTTTAGATGTTGCTGATGAAGTGTATATGCCTTATTTTGAAAAAGAGCGTACGGTACAGGGACTTTTTGATTTTGTACAGAAGCTTTTAGGTATTACTTTTAAAAAAACAGAGACAGCGATTTGGCATAAGAGTGCTTCAGTATATGATCTCTATAAAGATAAAAAACCAGTTGCACGGATTTATATTGATTTAGAAGCGAGAAAAGGAAAACGTGGTGGGGCATGGATGAATAACTGGGTGACACATCATATCAATAGTAAAAATGAGAAGGTTTTACCTGTAGCGTATATTGTTGCCAATTTTGCAGCCTCTTCTAAAGAGAATCCATCACTACTGCGTCCAAGCGATGTGGTGACATTGTTCCATGAGATGGGACATGCTCTGCATCATATGTTAAGTAAGGTGAATGAGCCTTTTGTGAGTGGTATCAATGGCGTAGTGTGGGATGCTGTAGAGTTTCCGAGTCAATTTTTGGAAAATTTTGCGTATGAAGCTGAGATCCTTAAACAGTTTGCTTTGCATATAGAGAGTGATGAAGCGTTAAGTGATGAGATGATTGAAAAACTCAAAATATCTAAAAACTTTGAATCTGCACTTGGCATGATGCGTCAAATTGAGTTTGCACTTTTTGATATGAAAATTCATATGAATAAATATAGTGCAGATGAGGTACAGCAGATCTTAGATGAGGTGAGAAATACATATGCTGTTATCACACCTCCAAGCTATAATAAGTTTCAATGGGGTTTTGGGCATATTTTTGCAGGCGGTTATGCTGCAGGATATTATAGTTATAAATGGGCAGAAGTGTTGAGTGCGGATGCCTTTTTTCAATTTATAGACCAAGGTATTTTCAATGAAGATATTTCAGGTCGTTATTTTGAAGAGGTATTAGCTAAAGGGGGTAGTCGTCCTGCGATGGAGAGCTTTATCGCATTTAGTGGTGGTAAAAAGCCAGATACAGATGCACTTTTACGCTTGAGCGGTATCTCTTAGCAGATGTAAAGGTTGCTGTTTTGTGAGTAACAGTAACCTTTTAAATGCTTTAAGTGTTAAAGGTTTAGAGAAGAAGTATCCTTGATAAGTGTCACAGCCTCTCTCTTGTAAAAAGTTTAAGTGTTCGATCTTCTCCACGCCCTCTGCAATGATACTTAAATTTAGGTTTTGAGACATCTGTATGATGGTTTGTGTTAAGATCTTGTCATCATTATCTGTATGCATATTCATAATAAATGATTTATCGATCTTGATGATATCGATAGGCAGTTTTTTAAGATATGTCAAAGATGAATATCCTGTCCCAAAATCATCTAAAGCAAATTGAATACCCAACTCTTTGAGAATGAGCATCTTTTCAATGGCATCATCAAGATCATTGATCAGTGCTCCTTCTGTTACTTCAAGTTCTAATGAAGCAGGATTAATTCCTGATTGTTTGATAATCCGTTTGACATCTGCTGTAAAGGTAGGTTGTTTAAACTGTTTTGAGCTGATGTTGATAGATATTTTATGAAAAGAAGAGGGGACGTTTTCATCTTTCTCTAACTCTTTGATATATTGACACGCGGTTTTGAGTACCCACTCACTAATAGGTATAATCAGACCTGTTTCTTCAGCAATAGGGATAAATTTTAGTGGTGAAATAATCCCTTTTTCTGGATGTCTCCATCTAATTAATGCTTCAGCTCCTGTAATTTGATCACTTTTGATATCCACCTGTGGTTGATAGTAGAGTTCAAACTGCTCCTCTTTGAGTGCGACTCTGATATCATTTTCTACCTCAAGGTGGGTGGCTGCATTTTCTTGCATCGTACTTTGGTAATAGCGTAGGTAGTGATTTTGATCTTTTTTAGCTAAGCTCATAGCCGTATCTGCATTTTTCAGTAGTTCATCAGCACTATTACCATCAATACCTACAATAGCAACGCCAATACTGGTTGTTGTATGTAGAAGGTTACTATCAATACTAAAAGGTCTCTCTAGGATATTATAGACACGTTTCGCGATAATATCAACATGTGTACGAAGTGTTTTTTGATTGAGTCTTGAGAGTAATATAACAAACTCATCCCCACCTATACGTGCTAATGTATCATCCTCTTTAATACAACTTCTTAAACGATGAGAGACATGTTTGAGAAGACGATTCCCAATCTTATGCCCTAAAGTGTCATTGACATTTTTAAATCTGTTTAGATTGAGAAAAAGTAAGGCACTGGCACTATGTGATGAGATGATAGATTCTATATCTTTTTGGATCTCTTTTTTTATATAAGCACGGTTACCAAGACCTGTGAGTGTATCATAATAGGAGAGATAATCTACTTTTTCCTTATAAGATTTTTTTTCTGTGTCATCACTCATATAGCCAATCATGTGGAGCTTTTGTGTCTGTTTTTCGCGGTAAGTTAAAAAATGTATGGTGATATATTTTACAGTATTATCTTTGGCTAAGATACGACAAGAGAGTTGTTGTTGACGTTTGCGTGCAAAGAGTGCTTGATAGACTGTGATATAGATATATTTGATATCTTTTTGATAGATTAACGTCTCTAATGTATATTTTTGATCTAATAACTCTTCTTGGGAATAGCCTAAAACTTCCACAATATTAGATGAGATATTTTCAATTTTTGGTTTGCTATTGAGGGTGATTTTAAAGCTGACGACATTACCCCCAATGTTATCCATCAGATCAATACATTTGTCTAAGTCATCTATTTGATGAGTGCTAAGTGAGACGTTATGGCAATGCATGCTTTTCCTGTATAAGATTCTTATACTGGTATATCGAATATTCTAAAATTTTTTTTAGTTTTAAAAAAAAAGTTATATGTAAAAATTAGGTTAATTGTTTTGCAAGAATTTGCATAGCATCCTCGAGTGCATCACGGTTCTCATAATAGAAGGGATGCACTGATTTATCACTCAGGTGGATGAAGATGCCATACTTTTTGGCAATGATCTCATCGTTGTCTTTAGTATCATACCACTCTAATGAAATTTGGGTCAATTCATCACCGTAACCACTAGGAATTATCGCAGCAGGATAGAGTTGACGAATATCATCAGTATCAAAGGTTGCATCTTCGATAGTAATCTTCACTATTTTAATCCTCCCCAGTGTTTTGCGATACTTACTGAACATCTTAGTGGAATATTGAGGTCATAGATCTCTTCCATGATCGTTTTAGCTTCTGTTGCAAAGTTTTGTGCCTCTTGTTCTTTAACCTCAAAAATCAATTCATCATGGATTTGAAGTAACATTTTTCCTTTTGACTTATCTAACCTTTTTTCGATCTCATTCATGGAGAGTTTCATAAGGTCTGCTGCACTACCTTGAAAGACCGTGTTCACACTTTCTCTCTCAAAACTGGCTTTGATAAAGGCGTTGGCATTTTCATAATCAAACATCCTTCGACGTCCTAGTAGCGTTTCAACATACCCTTTCTCTTTGGCACTCTCTTGAATTTGTTCTAGGTAGCTTTTGACTGTAGGAAATGAGGCAAAATAACTCTCGATATAACTTTTAGCCTCTTTTTGTGTGACATCAATCGTCTGTGCAAGTTTTCTCGCACCCATACCATAGAGTAGTCCAAAGTTGATACTTTTAGCGATACTTCGTTTGTTCGTAGCATCCGTTTCTCCAAAGATTTTGATGGCAGTTTCAAGATGAATATCTTTATCATTTTTGAAAGCATCGGTAAGTGCACCGTCTTGGCTAAAGTGTGCTAATAGTCTAAGCTCAATTTGTGAGTAGTCAATCCCTACTAAGATATAACCCTCTTTTGCGATAAAACCTTGACGAATCTCTCTTCCTAATTCAGTTCTTACAGGGATATTTTGTAAGTTTGGATTTTTAGAGCTAAGCCTTCCTGTTGCCGTTCCTGTTTGTAAAAATGAGGTGTAGATGCGATGATTTTCCTCTTTGTTTGCAAGTTTTAAGAGTGGATCGATATAAGTAGAACGTAGTTTATAGATCTCTCTATACTCTAAAAGCTTAGGGATGATCTCATGTGCATCAAGTAGACCTGTTAACACTTTCTCATCTGTAGAGTATCCTGTTTTTGTCTTTTTCCCCGCTTTAAGCCCTAAGTTTTCAAAGAGAATCACACCTAGTTGTTGTGTGGAGTTGATGTTAAACTCTGTACCGCTGAGTTGGTAGATCTCTTTGGTGAGGGTCTCAATGGTTTTATTGGCCTTGTTTAGTAGTGTACCTAAGAAATCAATGTCGATTTTGATACCTTCTGCTTCAATATTGAGAAGTGTATTGACAAAAGGGTACTCTACCTTTGAAGCTTCATCCATTAGCTCTTGACTGAGTTTAGATGAGAGATAGTGATAGAGTTTGAGTGTCATCCAAGCATCTTCTGCTGCATACCCTGAAGCCTCTTCGAGTGCAACATGAGAGAAGTTCTCGCCCTTTTTGACTACATCTTTAAACTTGACCATCTCATGTGAGAAGTAACGTTTTGCCATATTGTCAAGACCCGCACTGAGACTTGGGTCTAAAAGCCAAGAGATGATCATCGTATCTGCATAGATCTCTATGGGTTCAAATGTAAAGTTGTTATAGAGGATAGCAAGATCATATTTGAGGTTTTGTCCAACTACTTTATGTTTCATAAGTGTTTGGAGTGCAGCAAAAGCATCTTCTTTACTCACTTGATCACCCACCCCTAGATAGCTGTGTGCGATAGGGACATAGTAAGCTTTACTCTCTTCAGTCGCAAAAGAGAATCCTATGATATTGGCTTTACGACTATCAAGTGAATCAGTCTCTGTATCAAAAGCGACAATACTATTTGGTGCAATAGCATCAATCACACTTAGGAGTTTCTCCTTTGTATCAAGTAGGATCGCTTCAAATTGATTGGTAGGTTTTTCCTCTGTTTGTTGGTTTTTATCATAGCTGGCACCAGCACGTTTTAAGAGTGCATTCATATCATATTTTAACAGTTCATCTGCGATGTTTAAAATGGGGTTCTCTTTTGGGAATGTAAACTCTTTAAGATCACAAGTTTCGATGAGCTCATGATGAAGTTCAGCTAACTCTTTACTTAAAAAAGCATTTTCACGGCTCTCATTTAGGAGTTTTTGGGTGCGGGCATTTCTAATACTCTCTATATTTTCATAGATCTCTTCTAAGGTACCAAACTCTTCAATGAGTGTCTTTGCTCCTTTTGCACCAATACCCTTGACACCTGGAATATTATCCGCAGCATCCCCAACGATAGCTAGATAATCAACAATATATTTTGGTGCAACACCATATTTGACAAGACACTGTGCTTCATCGATTTCCACTTTCTTAACTGGATCATACATGACAACTTTGCCATCATCTATAAGTTGGTAGAGATCCTTATCATGAGAGACAATTTTGACTTTGATATCATTGGCTTTGGCATATTTGACGATAGAAGCAACGACGTCATCTGCTTCATAACCTGGTTTTTCAATCTGTTTAAATCCCATCTCTTTGATCCAAGAGATTGCTACAGGAAGTTGTGTAGTAAGATCCTCAGGAGGTTTAGGTCGGTTGGCTTTGTAGTTTGGATCAAGCTCTTTTCGCCAAGTTTTCTCTTTAGAATCAAGTGCAAAAAGCAGATAATCTGTATCATGCTCTTTGTTGAGTGTTGCGATAAAGTTGATAAAACCTGTGAGTAGACCTGTTGGGAAACCTGATTTGCTTTTGAGGTAGGGAAGGGCGTAGTAGTTACGAAAGAAAAATCCAAATGTATCTATGACGGTGAGTGTTTTCACATGTATCCTTAATGATATCTTTTGAGCGATTTTAACCTCTTTTTGTTATAATCTGCCTCAAATAGCATTAGGAGTAGTAATGGCATCATATTCGATGAGTGATCTTAAAAAAGGTCTAAAAATTGAGTTAGACGGTAAACCTTATAAGATTACAGAGTATCAACATGTAAAACCAGGAAAAGGGGCGGCATTTGTTCGTTGTAAGATCAAATCTTACCTAAACGGTAAAGTCGTAGAGAAGACATTTCATGCAGGTGATAAGTGTGAAAAGCCTGATCTTCAACAAAAGACGATGCAGTATCTTTATGATGATGGTGAACTATTACAATTTATGGATACAGAGAATTATGATCAAATTGGTCTAACCCATGATGCGGTTGGTGATACACAAAACTGGATTATTGATGGTATGAATGTAGAGATTCTTTTTCACAACGGAAATGCGATTGATGTTGAAGCACCCGCAACTGTAGAGCTTAAGATTGCAGAAACTGGACCAAATTTTAAGGGTGATTCACAAGGGGGTAAAAAACCAGCAACTTTAGAGAGTGGTGCAGTGATCCAGATCCCTTATCATGTATTAGAAGGTGATGTGGTTAAAGTGGATACAGCAAAAGGCGAGTATTTAGAAAAAGTAAAATAATTAAATATTAGGAGTTTGTCATGGCAAGTGTATTGGTTCCATTAGCGACAGGATTTGAAGAGATTGAGGCAGTTTCGATTATCGATGTTTTAAGACGTGGCGGTATACAAGTCACAACTGCTTCCGTGGAGTCTGATCAAAATGTTACAGGTGCAAATGGCATCACAATCGTGGCGAACAATCAATTAGACTATGTTGATCCTAATGAGTTTGATATGTTGGTACTTCCTGGTGGTCATGATGGTGCAGTGACTTTTAAAGAGAGTGATAAAGTACAGAGCATGATCAAGATGTTTGATGTGTCTAAAAAGCCTATTGGTGCGATTTGTGCAGCACCTATGGCACTGGCAGAAGCGGGTGTGATCAAAAACAGCTATACATGTTATCCTTCTTATGAAGAGGGAATCGGGACGGAGAAGTTTACCGATGCACATAAGGTTGTAGTAGATGAAAATATTACTACTTCAAGAGGACCAGGGACTGCAATCTGTTTTGCCCTCTCTATAGTTAAACAGCTTGTAGGGGAAGAGACACATAATGCACTTAAAGCGGGATTAATAGCAGAGTACTGTTAATCTTTACAGCTTTCATCTGTTAAAACTGAAATTTCACTACATGTAAACCCAGCCTTTTGTCGATCTTTGATATTGACATAAGGCTTCTGCTTTTTTGCTCCTGGTAGTACCTTTTCAACAATATCAAAATAACTTTGAGGATCAATAGCCTCTTTCTTGCATGCCCATTTGAACCAAATATCGCCTTTTTTAACATGGTCCACTTCTTCAGCGAGTATAATCTCAAGTGCCTTGATAATGTCTTTAGCAAAACTGTCCTCATGATGGGAGAGCTTTTCAATCATTTTAGGATTTGAGTCTAATCCTGAAGCTTCGAGGTATCTTGGAACTGCAGCCATACGTGTCACAAGGTCTAAACTCTTCATAGAGATATCAAACAAGAAACTATGTACGCCAAAATCCCCATAACTGTAGCCATTTTCTTTTAGCAGTGACTCTAATATTAAAAAATGTCTAATCTCATCATCAGCGACTTCCAACCAATCATCATAAAATGATTTTGGCATATTTTTGTAACGATAGGCATGGTCTAATGCTAGATCAATGGCCGAGTATTCAATATGGGCGATATTATGTACAAGGTATGCTTTTCCTTTTGTAGTGGAGAGTGCTGTTCGTTTTGGCATCTTTTTAGCATCTACGATCTCACAAAGGTTTTGATAAGAGGGATTTGTAAAGATTTTAGAGTTTTGTGTATGGTCAAAAGAGAGTGTGTTATCAAGATAATTTTTGTAAAAGGTTTGAAACTGTGAGATCTTCTCATGTGGTGCTTGTAGTTGTAAAAGAGTTTCTAGTGTTGTAAAAAATTCCATATAGGCATTATAACAAAAATATATGGTGATTAGAGTGAAAATGTAACTAACAGTAACAAGTAAAATAAAATATTAATAATAAATAGTTTTAAGTAAGTATGTTATTTATACAATCTATTTTAAAAAATAGTAAAGAGGAAAATAACATGAAGCAATTTTTTATCTCCATGCTACTGTTAGCACTTAGTGTTACCTTGCATGCCAAAGAGATTAACATCACAAAAAGTCAAGGAACAACGCAAGAGAGTATTGTATCTCTAAGTCCTAAACCAATGGAGATTGAGAGTAAACAAAAGAAAAACATCAAAATCACCCTTACTGAAAAACTAGATCAAAAAAGCATTGGTAAAGAGACCATGAAGCTTACCTATCTAGGATGTCAAACACCCAAATTAGCAAAACTCAAAGTCAAAAGAGATAATGCAATAGATCAATGTAAAAATAAATATAAGAATAATAAAAGATTTAAAAAACTCTGCATCAACTGTGCAAAAGAGATTTATCAATGCC
>JAHZKW010000061.1 GCA_022600175.1 Campylobacterota bacterium | reverse complement strand
TTGAAGGGGTAATATATCATAAAAATAAGACGATTGAGCCACTATTTGAATTGGCACCTTCACTTTTAGATCTAAAGGGATAATATATGAATGAGTTAAAACATATTGCAATTATCATGGATGGAAATGGCCGTTGGGCAAAACAACAAGGATTTTTAAAACGTATTGTTGGACATGAAGAGGGTGCTAAACGTGTCCGTGAACTTACAATTCATGCCTCCAATAGAGGTCTTAAATATTTAACACTCTATGCTTTTAGTACTGAAAATTGGAAAAGACCAGAAGCTGAGATTAGTTTTTTGATGAAACTAATGGATCGATACTTAAAAAATGAACTCTCTTTATTTTTAGACAATAATGTACGTTTTGAGACGATTGGTGATTTGAGTAAGCTTCCTGATAGCTTACAAGAACGTATCGCGTATACGAAAGAAAAAACAGCACACTTTGATGGATTGACACAAGTACTAGCGGTAAATTATGGTGCCAAAGATGAAATTATTAGAGCGGTAAATAAAGCAATAGCGTTAGGAGAGAGTGTGAATGAAGATAGTTTTGATGCTCTACTTGATACAAAGGCAATAGACCCTGTTGATATTTTGATTCGTACGGGTGGAGATAAACGTCTCTCTAACTATCTCTTATGGCAAGCTGCCTATAGTGAACTCTTTTTTACCGATACGCTTTGGCCTGATTTTACAACAGAAAAATTTGATGATATTATTAAAGAGTTTGAAAGCATAGAGCGAAGATTTGGAGGTGTGAAATAGTGTTAATTGAAGGTGGATTACTGGTTCTTTTTGGTCTATTATTTGGTTCATTTTTAAATGTTTTGATTTTAAGAATTCCTAAAGAAGAGAGCATTGTCTTCCCAGGCTCTCACTGTACCTCATGTAATAAAAAATTAAAATGGTGGCATAATATACCCATACTCTCATGGCTTATTCTTGGTGGAAAGTGTCACTACTGTAAAGCGTCTATCTCCATACAATATCCCATTATTGAGTTTATGACTGCACTGCTTTTTGGTGTGATCTATTATAAAGTTGGTAATATCACCTATGCGTTTATTGCCGGACTTGTCTTTGCTCTTTTACTTGGGCTTTCACTTATTGACCTTCGCTATAAAGCAGTGCCTGATAGCCTTAATCTTGCCGCACTGACATTGGCAATTTTTGCTTCACCTATGATCGTGACAAATCTTGTTAATGCACTTTTATATGCAGGTGGTTTTGCACTGCTTCGTTTTTATGTCTCTTATGCTGTTAAAAAAGAAGCATTGGGTGAAGCGGATATTATGATTGCTGCTACTATTGGTGCAATGGTAGGATTAAAGCTTGGGGCCTTAGCTATATTTTTATCTGCTATAATTGCGCTTCCTGTATTTATGATTATCAAAGATAAAGATCTTGAAGTGCCTTTTATCCCATTTTTGGCGTTAGCGCTCTTTATTGTCTATATGTTTGATCAATTTTTTATAGAGGTATTAGAAAAATTATACGGATAGTTTAACATGACTAAAGTCAGCAAATATGTTTTGAGTGCTTTTTTTCAATCATTCTTATCACTCTTTTTTACACTCTTTTTTCTGGTAACAGTGATTACTTTTATTCGGATCTCTAAACTAACTTCACTCTTTTCAGTTAGTTTTATTGATCTCTTTGAAATGTATCTGTACCTACTTCCAGAGATTATTACCTATATCCTACCAGTGACTTTTTTTATCGCTTTAACAACTGCACTTTTCAAAATGTCTAAAGATAATGAGTCGATAGTTCTTTTTGCTATGTCTTTGAGTCCTACTAAGATCTCTAGACTCTTTTTTTACTTTTCTAGTGCGATTTCCCTGCTACTTTTGATCAATGCTATCTTTTTTATTCCTATCTCAAAACAGCTTGGTAAAAACTTTGTTGAACATAAGAAGATAGAAGCAAAAGTCAATCTAAAAAGTAGTGAATTTGGACAGAAATTTGCCACATGGAATGTTTTTGTCAATGAAGTAGATGCTAAAAATGGTTATGAAGATATTGTACTTTTTGAAAGAGATAAAGAGGGGAGTGATACGTTTATCTTAGCCGATAGTGCAGTAATTGATAAAAACAGCTCACTTTTAGCGCTTGATTTACTTGAGGGCTCAGTCTACAGTTTAGAAGAGAGTAGACTTAGGCAGATTGATTATGAAAAGTTAAAAATCACTTATAACCCAGATACAAAAGAGATCAAAAGTAATGCAATCTTTGAATATTGGTATCTTGCTTTAATCAATAAGTCACGTGCACGCGACCTCTCTTTGGCAATCTCTGTAGCACTTTTTCCGCTTGTCAGTTATCTGTTTGCTATCTCTTTTGGTATTGCAAATCTTCGTCATGAGAGTCCCAATGTCTATCTTAATATGTTTTTTGTCATTTTGATTTTTTATCTTATTGTTTATCAAGTGGCAACAATGATTCCGCTTTTAGGTACAGGGATCGTATTAGTACTCTTTTATCTGGTGTCACATTTGGTTTTTCATAAGAAAGTATTGGCTAGATATTGATGCGTGTTAAAATGACACTTGCTTATGATGGCAGTCAGTTTCATGGTTCTCAAATTCAAAATAGCGGTGTTGAAACAGCTATGGGCAAACTCACTGCTATTCTTAAATCTTTAGGGATAGAGAGCAAAATCAATGTGAGCGGTCGTACAGATACTGGAGTACATGCAACTAATCAAGTAGTAGATTGCTTGATCCCTGATTATTGGAGAGATCTTGATGCATTGAAAAACTTTATTAATCACAAAGCATTGCCTAATCTTTATGTTAAAAAAATTGAAGCCGTAGAGCAAAGCTTTCATGCAAGATTTGGAGCACAAAGAAGGGTATACCGTTATATTGTCTCAACGAGGCAACCATCCGTATTTATGACACCCTATATCTTGTTTGTGTCAAAGATTAACGAGGAGCGTATCCAAGAAGCAATTGGTTATTTTGAAGGTGAACATAACTTTGAGTACTTTAAAAAGTCAAAAGGTGGTCAAGAAAATTTTGTAAGAAAGATTTATAAGACAAAATTTTATCGTTATGGTGATTACTATATTTTTTATTTTGAAGCCAATAGTTTTGTACGAAGTCAAATTAGAATGATGGTACATTTCCTGCTAGAGGTGAGTGCGGGCAAACGAACAGTGCAAGAGCTTAAAGAACAACTCTCTTGTGTTAAATGTTATACGACACATCTTGCAAAACCTAATGGACTCTATTTGAGTCGCATTAAGTATTGATCTCAACCCCTCCCAAAGATCAAATACACTATGATGCTACTCTTTTAAGCTCAATTTGCTTAAGTGAATACATCGCCATCAAATCTTCATTGTCAAGGTTTAGTTTATGACAAAGAACACCAAGTTTTAAAATTAAAAACTCATCATAGTTGTTCTTTTTTAGATATGAGATTGCCGAAGGCGTTTTGTTAATCGCAGCTGCGATCTCTTTGTTAGATACTTTCATCTTTTTCCCTATATTTGAAATTTGTTATACTACTAAATCGAGCTATTCAAATTTTTGTTTAGAGTTTTTAGTGTAATTAGTACAATTTAAGTTTTTTATAATAAAAGTTAGAGTATTTTATAACCAATAGTTACAAATATGTACCCTCCATCACCAAAATACCTACGAAGTACAAGATATGAGATTAGATAAATACCTTTATAAAAATCATTTTACTAGTAGTAGAAATCAAGCCCAAGAGCTTATCAACAGTCATAAAGTCAAAGTTGATGGTCAAATTATCACAAAATCCTCTTATCAAGTTGAAAATGTACAGATTACAATCTTAGAAGAACAGCTTTATGTGAGTCGTGCTGCGTATAAATTAAAGACTTTTTTAGAGAAACAACCTGTTTTGATTGAAAACAGGTGCTGTTTAGATATTGGTAGTAGTACAGGTGGTTTTGTCCAAGTGTTATGTGAATATGGTGCACAAAGTGTTACTGCTGTGGATGTAGGAAAAGGACAACTGCATCCTAAGCTCTTACAAGAACATCGAGTGAAAAGCTTTGAAGAGACGGATATACGGGACTTTAAGTCTGAGACTACATTTGACTTGGTGACATGTGATGTCTCATTTGTAGGTATTTCCTACATTGCTAAAGAGATTGACCGCCTTTCTAGTGATGAGATCATTATCCTCTTTAAACCCCAATTTGAGGTAGGACGTTATACAAAGCGTGATAAAAGGGGTGTTGTTAAGGATGCAAAGGCTATCATTTTGGCTTTTGAAAAATTTGAAGCACTCACAAAAACACTAGGCTGGCAACAGGTCAATAAAGTATATTCAGAGGTAAAAGGTAAAGAAGGGAATGAAGAGATTTTCTACTATTTTAAAAAACGACAAAATTGATTCATTAGCAATTGGCGGTTTTGATGGGTTACATATCGCACATCAAAAACTCCTCGCTCATCTCTCTTTAAATGCCGTAGTAGTTGTCATCGATAAAAAAAATGCTTCCTTGACACCTGGAGACGAGCGCTGTCGTCATATTTCACATGGATGTATGTTTTTAGACTTTGATAAGATCAAAGACATGTCGGCTGATGCATTTATTGCGTATCTCCAAAATGAGTTTGTAAATTTACAAAAAATTGTTGTTGGCTATGATTTTCGTTTTGGTAAAAATGCACGGGCAAGTGCAAAGGATCTTGAAACACTTTTTAAGGGTGAAGTGGTAGTGGTAGATGAAATTTTTGCAGATGATATCTCTGTACACTCTAAAGTGATTCGTCGTATGTTGAAAGAGGGTACTCTTGGTGATGCAAATCGTCTGCTTGGCCGAAGCTATGAGTTATCAGGAAGAGTAATCACAGGACAGGGCTTAGGTAAATCTAAACTTGTAGCTACACTTAATCTCGCAGTAGAAACGTTTTTGATTCCCAAAGAGGGTGTTTATGCCACATTTGCCCAAATCGAGGGGATACGCTATCCTGCTGCAACTTTTATTGGGAAAAGGCTCTCTACAGATGGTCAATTTTCAGTAGAAACACATATTGTAGATCAAGAGGTTAATGAAACTCAAAAAGAGGTACGTCTCTTTTTTGTCAAGTATATACGAGAAAACAGAAAATTTGAAGATTTAGCGTTATTGAGAAAACAGATTATGCAGGATTTGGATGATGTGAGAGCTACTTTGCAGCAGTAGCTCTCGCTTTTTTATGTTCATACATCATTTTATCGACCTCTTCAATGATGGCATGAAAGTTGTCACCTGCTTTATAGTTAATAGAACCAAATGAGATACCGACTTTAAATTTGTGACCTTGATAAGTGAGATCTTTTTTTGCAAGATTGCTATTGATATTGTCAAAGAACTTTTGTTGATATTTTTTATCTGCACTTTCTGAGATGACGATAAACTCATCACCACCATATCTAACAGTTTTGGAGTCTTCAAGTTTTGTAGTGAGTGTTGCAATCATCACAAGTACCTTATCCCCTGCAACATGACCATAACTATCATTAATCACTTTAAACTTATCAACATCTACAAATGTAAGTGCGCCATCTTTTTTAAAATGATTATTCTCCAATACCTCTTCAAAAAGCCATTTTCTATTTTGTACTTTTGTTAGTTCATCTACATAAACTTGCTCTTCTAAATGTAAAATACGATTATAGAGGTCATCGATTTTATTTTTAACTTGACCAAGACCTGCATCATCTTTGTTTTCGATTGCAGCAGATGCCAATGAGATATTGTCTTTGAGTTCACTGGTATGATCTTTTGTCTCTTTTTGAATACGAAGTACCTTGTCAAGTACATTCTCTACACTATCTTTGTTGACTCCTTCTATATCAATAGAAGGGTCAACAGTCATCGCTTTATTATAAAAAGTATCAGCAAAAAAATCAGGAGTAACGATTTCATAATTACGAACCTCTTTGAGAGTATCATTGGTAACTGTTTGCAAATCTTTAGTATTCACGCTTTAGTCCTTATATTTTCTCTATCTTAAAGGCAATATCGGCAATTAGAAAATTTTTTTAATATTT
>JAHZKW010000060.1 GCA_022600175.1 Campylobacterota bacterium | reverse complement strand
GGCGAGGTCGAGATATGATAAAAAAATGAAAGGTAACTTTCTTAAAACATTGAGTTTACAACTTAACGTTTACAACGTACTTAATGAACAGTATGAATTTCTGTATCAAGCAAAAGAGACAAAATCTTATTATGGATTTACAGCACCAAGAACATATGCACTGAGTCTATCAGGAACATTTTAATTTTCAGGGGCATATGAAAATCGTATGCCCCTACCCCCCCAGATAAAGGAGATTTTATGCGACTTTTTTTAGTAATAAGTTTGATTTTAAGTACATTGAGTTTTGCGAGTGATAAACCACTCTCTACTATTGGACTAGGTTCATGTTCAAATCAATGGATCCCTATGCCAGCATTTAAAGAGATTATCAAACATAAGCCAGAATTGATGGTTATGATGGGAGATAATGTTTATAGTGATTATTTTCCAAAAGAGGGTGATTTAAAACATGAAAAAGAGTGGGAAGAGAACCCTTTTAGAAACAGAGATCCTTTTAAAGAGGGTGCAGAACCAGATGATAGCAAAGAGATGATTGCATTTTTTCATAAGATGTATAAAATGCTCTCAGATGATGAAGGGTTTAAAGCACTTCGTAAAACAACACCTTTTATCGCAACTTGGGATGATCATGACTATGGTAGAAATGATGTATTGGCAGATTTTCGTTACAAAGAACAGTCACGTAAAATCTTTTTAGAGTTTTGGGGTGAACCTGAAAATACTCCACGCTGGACTCAAAAAGGGGGTATTTATACTTCTTATATGTATGGTCCAAAAGGGAAGCGTATCCAAGTGATCATGTTAGATACACGTTTCAATCGTACTCCACAATATAAAATTGAGAAAAAAGCATTTAAAGATCGTTATGCCAAGTTTAATCAAGGAGATTATCTCGTTAATCCTGGTTATGAAGCAAATATGCTAGGGGATGAGCAGTGGAGTTGGTTAGAAGATGAACTTAAAAAAGATGCTGACCTTCGAATCATTGTCTCTAGTATTCAAGTGTTGGCTGAGTTTAATGGATGGGAAGCGTGGTCATTGTTCCCTACCGAAAGAGAACGTCTTTATCAATTAATTGATACTACTGGTGCAGAGGGTGTAATCCTAGCCAGTGGTGATGTGCATTATGGTGAGATAGTGAAAAAAGAGCGTTGTGGAAAGTATCCATTGTGGGAGATTACATCAAGTGGTATCAATCAAGGATGGCCAAAAATACCTGCAAATAATGTGCGTGTAGGTGACTATTATGATAAGCCAAATTTTGGGTTTATAAAAGTGGATTGGGAAGTAAAAGATCCAAAAATCACTTTTGAGATTTATAGTGAGGATAATAAATTAGTACGTAGTGAAAGTGTAACACTAAGTAGTTTAAAAAAATAGAGAGGTTTCTAGGCTTATAAAGCCTAGAAAATTATCTTTTTGGTGTGCATAGCCTTTCTATTCAACTCCTTCAAGGGTTGTGCACACCAAAGAGATAATAAATTTTGAGGAGAAAATATGGATATGCAATTGTTGCAAGAGTTAGTGGATTATGGTGTACTGGGGTTACTAGCTTTGATGGCTTTTTTGGTGTTGTTTTTTTGGATAGAGCGTTTGCTTTATTATCGTAGCGTGAAGATTGATAGTTATCGTACACAGGAGGCATTAGAGTTGGATATCACAAAAAATATTGCAATTATTTCTAGTTTTGGTGCAAACGCTCCCTATATTGGTTTACTAGGTACTGTACTTGGAATTATTATCACATTTTATACTTTGGGACAAAGTGGCAATATGGATGTTAATAACATTATGACATCACTTTCACTTGCTCTTAAAGCGACTGCTATGGGCTTAGTTGTGGCTATTCCTGCAATCTTTTTTTATAACCATTTGAGTCGCAAATGTGAAGTGATTATCACCAAGTGGCAGATCCTTCAAAAGGAAGCAGATGCAACGCAAAAAATTTGATTCGATAAATGTTGTACCATTTATCGACATCATGCTAGTTCTGCTTGTGATTGTTCTGACAACAGCATCATTTATTCAGACTGGTGTGATTAAGATTGATATACCAAACTCTAGTGCAGAGAGTGAAGATGAACCTAAAGAGAAGCTCAAGATTGCTGTAAAGAAAGAGGGTGAAATCTTTTTCGGAAAAGAAGCAGTTTCTAAAGAGGATGTTGAAAATCAACTGCTTGGATATAGTAAAGAGACGACGATTCATCTCTTTTGTGATAAAGATGCAACGTTTGATCATTTTGTTTTTCTATTAGATATTATTAAAAAGCATAATTATGAAAACTTAGGGATTATTACACAACATGAGTAGATATCTATATTCCCTACTGTTTACATTTTTGATCTATGCTATTTTGATTTTGTCTACTGTTTATCTCTTTAGTGCAACAGAAAAACCGATCAAACAGAGTGATAATGTTGTGAAGATTTCACTGATTACCCCACCTTCACCTAAACCTGCACCGATCATTTTACCTCCAGATCCAGAACCAGAGGTCGTACCAGAGCCGATCATAGAGCCAAAACCTATTATCAAAAAGCCTAAACCAAGACCGAAGAAGAAAAAGGTTGTGAAGCCCAAGCCTCAACCGATTATACCTGAAGAGATTATGGTAGAGGAGATCGTAAGTGAGCCTGTAGTGGTTGCTCCAAAGCCACAATTTGTTTCAACTCCTGATCTTGAAAATTTGAAGGAAAACTTCTTGGGAAGTGTAAGAGCGACTATCGTTGCTAATAAAAAATACCCTAAACGAGCAGTTCGACAAAATATTGAGGGGCGTGTGAAAGCATTATTTGATATTTCACAAAATGGTAGTGTCTCAAATATTCGAGTCAGTGGTGCAAGAAATATTTTGAAAAAAGCAGTTAAAAAGTCTATTTTAAAGAGCTTTCCAATGGTGGTTCCTATAGATTTGAAAAAAGAGTTGCCAATCAAAGATGTTTCTATTATCATTGATTTCATACTTAAATAAGTTGTTTTTATTGTAATGATAATGTAATCAGAATATGTAATAGTTCGATTTCAGACATTTAAGAGGAGAAAAATATGAAAGATTTGATTTCACGTTCACTGTTTTCACTTGCAGCACTTACTGCTATTGTTTCCGCAGACAATAATGCATCAGCTGTCAATACTGATTTAGGGGTAGTAGAGGTTGTAGATACAAAAGAGAAATATCGTAACCGTACCTCTTCTGTTACACCAAGTTTAGTTTATGACAATAAGTTTTTTGAGCGTTTTGAACCAATCACTTCAGGTGAAATGCTTAAGCGTGTGCCAGGGGTTATTTTTAAAGGAGATGTTGGTGAATATGACTTTATCCAACTTCGTGGACTTGCAAGTGCTTATACGCAAGTACTCATCAATGGGAAGAGAATATTAGGTAATGGTGCTGATCGTGAGATCAATCTTGATCGTATTCCTGCTGAGATGGTTGAGCGTATTGAGATTGTGAGAAGTCCATCTTCTGAACTTGATTCTCAAGGTGTAGCTGGTACGATTAATATCATTCTTAAAGATGGTGCTTCTATGGATGGTTTTTATTATCGTGTAGGGGTGAGCAGACATAGCAATGGTGAAGATAATGATTGGACAGAAGAGAAGTATAAACCAAATCTCTATCTCTCTTATGGTGAAAATTTGGAGAATATGAGTTATACCGTTTCTGGATATTACCAAGAGCGTTACAATGCAAAAGATAAGATCACTAATGAGCATGAAGATGGTAAAGACGATGCAAACAGCTGGGTCTATACTGAAGATGAGTGGGATAACCGTGATACTAAAGATCTTTCACTCTATGCCAAAGCAGATATTGACTTGACAGATAGTGATAGCCTAATACTTTCAGGTAACTACTTCTTTACTGATCGTGAAGAGGAGCAGTATGAGTTTAAAAATGAGCGAGATAGTGTAGATGAAGATTTTGAACTCGATGAGATCGAGCACCAGATTAAAGATATCGAGCAAAAAAGCTTTAATCTTGATGCCGAATACCTTCATACATTTGCCTCTGAGGATGAACTAAAGATTACGGCTACTTATGATAACTTTTCAGGAACTTTGGATGAGTTTAAAGCAGAAGAGGGTACAAATAATAGAGATGATTGGAAAAATATTAAAAATATCAAAGCTGGTGATCATGAGGTAGAGTTAACTGAAACAGATGATGAAGAGTTTAAAACTTCGGTTGGCTATGCGTATAATCGTATCAAAGATCATGAGATAAAAGTTGGACTACAAGGGCAGATGCGTAAACGTGATACGACATTTAAAACATATGAAGTTGAAGATGGTGCAAAATCAGATGTTGATGTAGAGAGTCTTGGTACACATAAAATTGATGAGAATAGACTCGATGCGTATGCGGAAGATACCTGGAAGATAAACCCTAAAACAACGCTTCAGTTTGGTGGACGTGTTGAGTATACAGATGTAGAACAAGAGGGTACAGAGGGGAAAATTGATCATGATTATACACATTTTAATCCAAATATTCATCTTAAGTACCAGCTTACAGGTCAAGATAAGTTACGTATCTCTTTAGCACAAACTGTACGTCGTCCTAACTTTGATGAAATGGTACCTTTTGAAGCAGATGACGAGCCAGCAGATTACGATCTTTTAGTAGGAAACCCTGATCTTGAGCCAGAAAAATCAATAGGGATTGATATCGGTTATGAGCATGCGTTTGCGAATCAGTTTGGAATTATTGGTGCAAATATCTTTCATAGATCAGTCAAAGATAAGATCGAACATAAATATCTTAGCGTAAACGAAGTCGAAGATGATGGTGAGATTGAGACAGGTGGTAGATATACGTTTGACAATGTAGGTGATGGTAAAGTGTATGGATTTGAGTTTGATTCTAGTTTCCCTTTATCTTTTATAGGTGTTCCATCGGTTAACTTATTTGCTAACTATACTTACTTGGATTCTGAGATTGATGATCCATTTACTGGGAAGAGTAGACGCTTTAATGATCAGCCTGAATATGTTTATAATGTCGGTTTAAACCATACATTAAAACCTTGGAATCTTAGTTATGGTGTAAGTTATCAAAAACGTGGTGAATCAACTTATGAAGATGCTGTGACTACAGAGGTCACCTCTTATGATGCAAATCTTGAGGCTTATGTCGAGTATAAGGTTTCTAAAGATATGACACTGCGTTTGACTGGAGATAACCTTTTAGATGCTGATGTTACTGAAAATATGAAAAATTATGACTCTCTTGCTGATAAGTTAGCAAATGATGTGGATAGTTATGAGACACAAGTTGAGCGAGCGGGACCTGTGTTTATGTTAACACTTTCGGGGAATTTCTAAATTGAAAACGTTATTGAGCATACTTTTTATTTTTTTAGTTACGGGGTGTAGTACGAAGTACGTTCAATCCCCAATTACACACTCTGTCACTGCAGATTATGAAACATCACCTATTATAGATAAAGGTGATGTTGTGGATGATCCTGCAATTTGGGTGCATCCTGAAGATAGTGCTAAAAGTTTGATTATTGGTACACATAAAAAAGGTGGAGGCCTTGAAGTCTATGATATTACGGGGAAAAAGATTCAAACCTTAGCAGATGGAAAATTTAACAATGTTGATCTTCGATATGGTATGCGTGTGGCAGGGAAATCTTTAGATATTGTTGCAGCATCCAACCGAAGTGATGATAGTCTTGCTCTCTATGCTGTAGATCAAAAACGTTTACGACTTAGTGCTATTAATATGAAGAAAATTTCAACGATGCCTAAAAGTTATGGACTTTGTATGTATAAAGATTTAAAAACAGATCTGTTGTATGTGTTTGTCAATAGTAAAGCAGGTGAAGTAAAACAGTTTCAACTCTTTGCAAAAGAAGACCAAGTCGATGCTAAGCTTGTGCGTGAGTTTGATGTAGGGACACAAACAGAAGGTTGTGTAGTAGATGATGAAAATAACCATCTTTATATTGGTGAAGAAGAGGTAGGAATCTGGCGATATAGTGCAAAACCAAATGCTTCTAATGCACGTATTATGATTGATGGTACAGATAGTCATGGATATCTTGTTAGTGATGTTGAGGGATTAGCACTTTATACGCTTCCTCAAGGCAAAGGGTATCTCATCGCCTCATCACAAGGTGAGAATGGTTATGCAGTTTACCTTCGAGAAAATGGAAAATATCTTGGCAAGTTTCAGATTATAGATGGTGAGATAGATGGTACTAGTGAGACTGATGGTATCGCTGTGACTTCCTCTTCTATTGGTTCACAATTTTCAAAAGGTATTTTGGTAGTGCAAGATGGTGAAGATCTCCCTTCAAACAGACAAAATTTTAAGATTATTGATATGCAAAAGGTCTTAAACACCCTTCAGTTAGTAGAGTAGTGGGATAAGTAGATCATCAAGATCTACTTATCACTTTTAGCATGATGGTACATTGCCACTATCATTTGCATACTCATAGCAAAACTCATAAATATCTTTTTCCCATCTTTGATTAAAACTTTTGACATTTGGACATAGGTTTTGTACCTCTTGACCAAATTGGCCATTTTCTCTGATCTCTTCCCACTCATCTTGTGTATGTTGTGCAGCAAATTTTGCACCATTCATACCGCAAGCTTTTTTTAGCTTTTTGAGATAAAGTTTTTGTCCTTTTGATGCATCACCTTTTTCAACTGTTTTTTTAGCGATCTCTACAGATTCTACAGATTTAGCGATCTCTTTGATCGACAGGGCTTTTGCTTTTTCTACTTTGGCTGTTGACTCTGCAATATCTCCAACAGCGACTGCTTGTGCTGCAGCACTTGTACCGTCTAATTTAGCGATCTCTACAGTTGCTACAGACTTTGCCATTTTTGCGGCTTCGTTTGCTTTTGTCACTTCAACTTTTGCTACTGATTGTGCGATCTGTGCAGATGCTTTTGCTTTTACATCATTAACTTCAACGATTTTGAGTTTAACAGGTTTGGTAGCTTCTACTGCCTCAACTGACTCTACAATTTGCGCGGCAGCATCAGCCTTTGCAAGCTCTGCTGATTTGACAGCTTCAATGATTCTTTGTGCAGAGTCTGCTTTAGCAGCTTGGGTGACTTTTTCAACTTCTGCAGGTGCGATAGCTGTGGGTACTTCAACTGAAGCGACTGCTTTAGCGATTTCAGTTGCTGAAATAGCACGTGCTACTTCCACAGCAGAGACCGCTTTGGCAATTTCTGCAGCAGAGACCGCTTTAGCTACTTGTGTTGCCTCAACAGGGTGAGCAATCTCTTTAGTTGGTATCGCTTTGGCAATTTCAACAGTCTCTACTGTTTCAGCAATTTTTGCAACGGCTTTGGCTTTGGCGACTTCTACTGCCGCAACAGATTCTGCAATTTCACCAGACGCTTTAGCTTTTGCCATATCCACGCGAATATCTGGCAGTTCACTCTCTATAGATGTAGCGCGTTTGGCTTTTTCTACTGCTGCAACAGAGTGTGCGATTTCACCTGCAGAGACTGCTTTAGTGATCTCTACATGTGCGACAGATTTTGCGATATCACTAATTGCTTTTGTCTCTACTATCTGTACTGCTGGATCATCATGGGTATTTAATTTTGGACTTTTTTCTCTTGCACTTTCAACCGTAGTGACAGCTTCTTTCATACGCGCTAAAGTATCTGCACGTGCCTCTTCTACTTTTTCCACAGAGTCGATGATTTTAACAGCAGCGTCTGTTTTTGCAACTTTGAGAGGTGATGGTTTCTCTATCATAGCAATAGGTGTTTCTGGGATGACTACTTCTTTTTCTATTGTTACTTGTGGGAGATTTTTGTTTACTATATCTTGAGATACTTCAACTTTTGTTGTATTAGTTTCAGTTTTTGCGATCTGTTGTTTAACCTCTTGTTGGGTAGTGTTTTCTACCTTCTTCTCTACTTTGGCTTCACAACCAGATGTTAATAAAATAGTCGAAGCAATCAGTGAAAAAGCTACTGTTTTAGTCATCATAAGTCCTTTTAGTGTTATTTGTTTTTATTATACATAAATTTGCTGTAACAACATTTAAGTAGAAATCATGTTAAAATAAGAATAGTTGATATATAGGTAGGGGAAATGGATAAAAATACACGCGTTTATATATACGCTTTTCTCTCTCGTTTATTTGAGAGTGAAGTCGATAAAAAGCTTTTAGAAGATTTAAAAACTAAGAGTGATATTTTAGGGATGATTGGTGAGGAGTCTTTTCAGTGGATCAATGAAAGTGAAGAGACAGAAGTGCTTGAAGCACTGAGTATTGATTTTACATCGCTTTTTTTGATGAACTCTCAACAACCAATTGAGTCGTCTATTATGGATGATAAAGAAGAGGTATTGATTGGGCTTCAAAATCCAGTAATGGGATTTTATTTTCAAAATGGTTTTGATTTAAATCTTCAAAACTCAAAGTTACAAACACCAGATCATATTTCGATAGAGTTTGGTTTTATGCAAAATGTACTGCAAAAGGGTGACCCTAAAACGGCATATACCTTTTTATCAGAGCATATTATGAAGTGGGCACCTGCCTATCTTTTGACAATTGCTGAATCTGCAGATACACCGTTTTATAGAGAGTTATGTGAGTTTACAACGGAGTTTTTAATGGCAGACTTTGAGCAGGTCTCTAGTGAGATAGATCATGAGAGTTGAAAACTATACACAAAAGAGTGGATTATTTGAGTTTGATCGGCTCAAGTGTCTACGAAATGAGTATTTTCACAATGCATGTACGCTCTGTATCGATATTTGTCCTGAAGAGGCGTTTCATATCTATCGTGGCAAACTTACGCTTAAAGAGGAGCAGTGTACGGCATGCAGCTCATGTATAGGTGGATGTCCAACTGAAGCACTCAGTGTTGAGTCTTTTGATCCCAATCGTTTTGTGTTAGAGTATCAAGATAGTAAAGAGGAGAAGATCTCTAAAAAGCAAAATGTTCCATGTTTAGCTATTTTTGATGTTGATCATTACATCATTATGATGCTTCGTGGTGATAAAGAGATTGTGTGCGATATCTCTGATTATGATGAGGGGCTTATCAAAGAGACTATCATCGGTCGAATAGAGAGCGCTAATAGTTTTGTCAAAGAGATTGGACTTGAGAAAGAGATCAAACTGATTGTTGAAGAGGATGTGGTTGCATCACGTCGAGCACTGTTTAAAAAAGTGGTAAGTGCTGTTTCTGAAATCCAAGAGGATACTTCTATCACTCAGGAGTTTATCAAAGATAGCAAAAGTAAAATACCTTTTAAACAGACACTGCTTAAAAATTCACTCAAACAAGTTTTGGGAGATTTAGAGACAACGGTGGTTGATGGTAGCTATCCATTTTTACTTAATAAAGAGATCACTAAAGCCTGTAACAACTGTGGTGAATGTGTACAGTTTTGTCCATCAGAGGCGTTAACGTATACTGCAAATAGTGATGAGATCATCTATCAGATGGGAAAATGTATCGACTGTGATATCTGTAATCATATCTGTAAAGTTGATGCAGTGATTGACAATAATGAAAAAGAGTTTGACCTTGTTACTTTTGCATTTGATAGAGCAGAGAGCTTGATCAAACATGATCTACGTGTTTGTAAAGTATGTCGATGTGCTTTTCCTTATACAGAGGGAGAGCTTATCTGTAGTCGATGTCATACGTTTGAAAATGATTTTGGGGATATGTTTAAACTCGCTTCTGATCTGTAGGCAAAACTTTTACCCTCAAAATACTTGAGGGTAAAGTAGTGGGTCATTGTAAGATTTTTACCTCTTTATGTGAAGTGGGTGTACCCCCACCAAAGCGATAACCAAGTGCAATATGCCATCTAAATTTATAAGCATCTTCATAGAGTTTATCTTCACTAAAATCCGATGCTACAGAATCTCCAACGTTATATCTTCCATCCAGTACTTTCTCCCTTCGCACTGATGGGCCTACTGTTAAGAGAAAGTTATCACCTATTACAAGTGATGGTCCCATAAATAGTGCGATATTGTCTTTTTCAAAGTTAAGACCAGTGGTGATTGCGAGTTGTGTGCCTCTCATCAGTGAAGGCCAACTCTCATCATAGTAACTAAACATCAGTGATGGTAGATAGTCATACCCATCTCTATCCTCTTTTTTAGTGATATTGTGATCATCTCCATTGGCTTTGATGAAGTATTGATCCTTATTTTTAGAGGTAAAAGAGAACCCAAAATGGTATATCCAGTAACTGGTCTGTTTGACGTTCCATTTGTAGTTCCAACTAATATCTTTACTCTCCTCTTTTCGGTTAATAGAGAGTGTGAGGTTTTCATTGCTACTCAAGTATAAGAGCTTGGACATCTTTGTGTGTAAATCGATAGGATCAGATTTATCGCAACCCCCTTGTTTATATTCTGAAAGTTTTTCAGGGAGCTTGGCTTCATCTGTAAGTTGATAAATTTCAGTTTTGAGTTTGTCACAAGGGGAAATTGTAAATTCCTTCTGCTCTTTATCAAGATCAACGTCTCTAGTTTCACTTTTAACCTCCAAAGGTTTATGAAATATACGTACACTATCAAATGCAATTTGATACTTATCATCTGGAAGCATGTTGGTTATGGTGACGTTGATTTCTCCTTTTTCAAAGCTTTTGGGTAGATAGTAGGTCATATCTCCTTTTGAGAGGTCCGCTATGAGTTCAACAGGTTTGGGGTCTTTCGCCTGTATCACTGTCGCGAGGAAGATGAGGGGAAAACATAATTTTTTTAACATAATAGACTCCTTGTAAATTATTTAAATTTTCTGTTATCGTAAAACGATAAAGTCTCTTTTTCTGTAAGCTCTTTCACGGCTACAGACGACATCATTTTGACTACCGTTATTATTGGTTTCATTGCCTTCAATAGTCTCAAAAGTTTGATTTTTAAATTGACGCACAAAACCGACATGTGTCCAGTCGGTTGAGGTGTTTCTTGTTAAAAAGAGGGTTCCAGAAGGAAGATCAATTTCCCCTTTTTTGTATTTTTGTTCTGAAATAAAAAGCTTTTTCTCTTTTGCTTGTGCTGCTAAAGTATCACATGATCTTGACCCACGGATGGGAGATTTAAAAGGGGTGTAATGTGCTGTTTTTTTAAGGATAAAGGTGACAAAACCAGCACACCAAGGTTTATTTGATCCTTCTTCTCCTCTCATGTAGAGTCTGACCCAAGGACCTCGGTTTTCTCCACCTATCTCTTTGGGGCTATAGTGCATTTGCTGTTTAGCATAGGCTAAAGAGGCTTGTGAAAATGAGTGAAATTGACCTTCAATGGGTGAAAGTGCTTCTAACATAGGTTGTGTGAGTAAGTGATAAGTCTCTAAGTCGACGACCCCATTGGGTATGAGTTCATAGTGCCTTTGAAATTTTTTTACTTGAGTTTTAGTTGCAATACCAAACTTTTGATCTATGGGTGTTTTAAAGTCATGATAATCAAGCCACTCTTGAATATATTTGACATAAACACTTTTACTCCCTTTTTTGATGGTTTTGGGGAGTTTCAGTTCTTTTTTGATCCATTTAAAAGGTATATCGTTGATTGTAAGTTGTGACATAGCATCCTCCTGTGCATAAAGTTCTCAACGTATATTGTGTAACTCTAAAGAGAAGTATAAATGAAAAAAATTTTGTTTTTATTGCATTTTTTAAAAACTATGCAAAAAGTATTTTTATCCTGAGTCCGTTTTCCCATACAATCTGCAATTCTCCTTTTAACTGTTCTTCGACGATCATCTTGATCAATCGCATACCTAGAGATGTTGAATTTTCAAGGTTTTGAAGGTCTATGAATTGTTCTTCGCTTTGATGATAGCAAAGAGAGTAGAGGTGCTCTTTTTTGTGTAGTGAGATATGAATATGTGGTATATGTTGTGTTGAATGGTGTTTAATGCTGTTGGTTACAAGTTCATTGATGATAATCCCGATTCGATTAGTCGTGTTGAGATCAAATGTGAAATGCTTTGTGTCTATATCTATTTGAAGTGGAGTACCATAGATTTTTAAGATGAGTGCTGTTAAGTTTTCAAGATAAGCTTGTAGTTGGATCTCATTTAGATTATCTGTGTTGTAGAGTATCTCATGTACTGTTACCATCGTTTCGATTTTGAGTCTTGCGTTTGTAAGATGATCTTGATAGCTTACTGGGGGTGTTTTTTGTGCTTGATGGATTTGTAACCCTAATATAGAAGCAATAAAGTTTAGATTGTTGTTGATACGGTGGTAGATCTCTCTCAGTAGAGATCTGTTTTCTGATAAAATGGTTTGGATTTCATCATAGGTACTTTTGGTTGAAAAATAGTATGCCATGCTAAATGTCAGTATAAAAAATGAAGTGATAAAGATATTGAAGATGTAGGTTAAACTAAAAAATGGATGTTCAGGATGTGTCACTGTATGACCTATATAAAAGATGATAAGCCAGTAGAGATAGTGTATCAAAGTTGCAATGACTGCCTCTTTAAAGTTAAAAAAGAAGAAAAAGCCTGCTATGGCTATAAACGGATAAAGCGTGGGTAAAAGAAAAATTTGATCACTAAGGATTGCTATACCAATCTCTATATCAATAGTAATAATCAAAAAAAGTGCACTTAGTTTTATATGAGAGGTTTTTTGGTAAAAGTGTAGTATTCCAATAAGGAGACAAAAGACGATGATTTTGATGATCATATAGTCATAATGACCCATAAATAGGGTAATTACTGACATGATTGCAAAAAAAGCAATTCCTAGATAGATAACTGCTTCAAATAGTACAGCCTTATAGGTTTTTTGTTGTAAAAGGTGTTGGAACTTTAGACGTAGTTTATCGATCATCTTGAAACCACACTTGACATATAGTCCCCTGAGTAGGAGAGATCTCTAGCGTCGCTTCCATCTGTTCAATGATCAGTGCGATCAACTTCTCTTGAAAATGAAGGTTAGCGGTTTGCATTACTAGATTTTTGTCACTATAAGAAAAATGGTATTTGTCTGCTTTTTTTTGTAATGATATCTCAATAGATAGATGGTGTTGAGGCATTTTTAAAGAGCTGTTAAGTAGTTCATTGATGATAAGTCCTAATCTGTGCATACTCTTTTCACTGAGTGATATGTTATTGCTATGACATGTTAAGGAGATTTTTTTTCTATGTGTGTTATTTATTAAAGTGATTAGTCTTCCTAGATAAGGTTCAAAACTTATCTGGGAAGTATGTTTAGTTTGGTCGATTGCTTGATGCATGAGTGCTATGGATTGGATACGGTGTTTTGCATCTTGTAAAACATCTATCGTATCTTCACTGGGATATTTTATAATATGTCTTTTTTGTAAACCTAAAACTGCAGAGACAAAGTTAAGATTATTTTTGATCTTATGATGTATCTCTTTTAGAAGTTTTTTATTGCTCTCATGTGCCGTCTCTAGTTTTGTATAAGCCATTTCGGTTGTAAACTGATAAAAGATTCCTAAGAAAAAAAGTATGATAACGACGGTGATATCATTGATAACATTTGCAGGCATGATGGAATACCCTTTGGGAAAGATTTCAAAAGCAATTTTTACCATAAGTGACCAATAGATAATATGCAGTATAGTTGCTAGTATTGCCTCTTTGAGTGCCAAAAAGAAAAAGAATCCTGCGATATAGATGAAAGGAAAAATTGCTGCAAAGTTTTGGGTTTCATTTCCTGCTAGTGCTATACCTGAATTTATCTCCATGATGATTAAAAAAAGTATGGCGGTATGTCTAATATCTTTTGTATTTTGATACCTTTTGAGTATAAGGAGTACAAATAAAAGTGTAATGATATTTTGCATCATGTTAAGGTGTTGAGATAGGTAGAAAGACGTAAATACAAAAACACAGTCAACAAATATGAAAGTATAGATCATAGTAAGTAACATACTCTCTTTACGAGGATGTGTTTGAAAAAAATGAGTAAGTTTGTAAATCATAATAACACCTTTGCTAAAAAGACACTATTAACTTATTTTATCCGCATTGTATGGACATAAATCATGGTACAATAAATTAATAAAAGGTTTGCTATGAGAGAGGATGCAAAAAAAATTCTTATCGTTGAGGACGATATAATTGCTGCTCAATTCTTGCGAGAAGTCTTAGAAGACGCAGGTTATGAGATTTTTAAAACAGTGACCAATGGTAAAGAGGCAATTAAAAAAGCATCTGAATTAAAACCAGATTTAATTTTGATGGATATTATTTTAGATGGGGAAATGAGTGGTTGTGAGGCAGCTGTTTATATCAAAAAAAATCAAAAAAACTGCAAAATTATTTTTTTAACAGCATATGCTGAACAAGAGATGGTAGCGTATGCAACACAGTGTCAGGCTAGTTCTTATTTATTAAAACCTTATCGTGAAGATGAGATATTAGCAACATTAGCTGTTGTTTTTTCACAAGAAGCGGTGTTATCAGATCAAATAAAGGAAGAAGTTTTATTGGCACATGGTTTTTCATTTCATTTTAATAAATGTCAACTCTATCATCATAGACAAGAGGTACCATTAAGTGAAAAAAAGCGTAAACTGCTTGAGTTACTTGCTAAAAATATTGATACAAGTGTATCAAATGAACAGATTTGTACTTATGTATGGGGTGAACAACGCTCTTTAAATACGGTAAGATCTTTGGTGCATCGTTTAAAAGAGGCTATTGGTATAGATTTAATTCAAAATACGAGTGGTGCAGGATATGTGCTAAGGTCTCAAATTAGCCATTGCTCATAAAGATTATTGGCTAATAAGTTGATAGACTTCTAACGGTTTTAGATCAAGTTCATCTGCGATATTTTTGATTCTACTTTTAGGGTTAATATCTGTGAGTTCTCGCTCTTGTAAAATGACTATTGCTTTTTGAAGTTCGATCTTTTGAAGATTGCTTAGCTCTTGAAGGGTTTTTCGTCCAAGTTGTGATGGAACACCTTCGGGTTTCTCTATTTTGTCTTCTTTGATAAGTGTATAGATCTCATTTGGTGTGAGGTTATTATTGTTTGCAATTGTTTTTAAAGATTGTGTCTCTTTAAAATTAATCTGTTTATCTGTCAAAATCGCTTTTGCACGTTCAAGATCAATATCCATTTTTTTACAAAATACAAATAGTTTTGTCTCCTCTGCATGTCCATATGGCGGTTCACCATATTGTTGTGTCCACCCATCTTTGATACGCTCTCCTAAATCTAAGAAACCTTTAAAAGGTTGAATCATAAAAAGTGTACCAACAATAAATAGAAGATTTAATGAGAATGCGATAAGAAACTCTTTTTTTGTAAAAGAGACTTTTTTAGTGCTATCTTTGAGATAACTGATTATTGGCTTCCAATTATAATAGATATGTAAGAGCCCAAAAAAGAGAAAAGTGAGCATAGAGGTAGTATGTAACTCTCCATATTGCGTTTTGGAGAGTCCTAAAAGATGCCAGTCACTCCAGTAGGCAACACGTCCATGGGGACAGAGAAAGAGCATGATACCTGTGTAACTCATAATTAAAAAAGCTAGACCAAGACTAAGTGAGGTGATCTTTTTCATAGTAGATCCTTATGTGTAACATTAGTTTTGTTGAAATTATAACATTTTTATCAGGGATATATTGAAAATAATCTACTGGATTTCATTGATAAGTTTATGCTTTGAACGTAAAACTACACATTCACTAAATTTTGTTCTGAGATCATATGTGTATAAAATAGAGAAATCTAAAGGAAAATAATTTTCCTTTAAGAATTATTATAATATAATTTCTCTGTTGATAAAAATTATCCAGTAGAAGGAGACATTATGGCAAAACGTGGAAATTCAATTATTAAAGGTGTAGAGATTGAAGAGGTTATCAGACTTCTCAATAAAGCATATGCAGATGAATGGTTAGCATACTATCAATATTTTATCGAGTCAAAAGTAGTCAAAGGGATCATGAAAGATGCAGCGATTGCTGAGCTTGATCAACACGCAACTGATGAGCTTAGACATGCTAATATGGTAGCAGATAGGATACTTCAACTAGGTGGTACACCATTGTTACATCCTCAGGATTGGTTTACCCATACTAATTGTGGTTATGAAGAGCCAAAAGACTTTGATGTGGTAGCAATTTTAGAAGACTCTATCAAAGGTGAGCAGTGTGCGATTAGTACCTATTCAGAGATCGCTGATATCGTTAAAGATAAAGATATTGTCACTTATGACATTGTATCTGAGATCTTAGCAGATGAGGTAGAACATGAAGAGGATCTACAAGCACTGCATGATGATATCTCAGAGTTTGTTGAGAGTATTAAAAACTCTTGTAGAGCATAATTAATAATAAAAAATTCTTGCCAAAGGCAAAGCTTTAGTGCAATGAATTTTAGATGGACTTTGTTCATCTAAAAGAAACAATAAAATATAAAAGGGAAAAATAAAATGAGACAGTACGAAACATATAGATGTAATAAGTGTGGTAATGAGGTAGAAGTGCAAGAAGTAGGTGGTGGAAAACTTGTCTGTTGTGGTCAAGATATGGAGATGATTACAGAGAATTTAACCGCAGTAAATCTTATGAAAGCATTTGCCGGTGAGTCGCAAGCGAGAAACAAATATGAGTTTTTTGCAGATGTGGCAATGGAAGAGGGTTACCATAGAATCGCTAGGTTCTTACAAGAAGCCGCGGACAATGAAAAGTATCATGCCATGGCAGAGTACAAAGCCTATAACAAACTTGTCAATGATTTAGAGTTAGATACAACACAGAAAAATCTTCAGTATGCCGCTGATGGCGAGAAGTATGAACATGAAGAGATGTATCCAAACTTTGAAGCGATTGCTAAAGAAGAGGGGCTTAAAGAGATTGCGCGTATGTTTAAAGCGATTGGAAAGGTAGAGGTGGAGCATGAGGCTGAGTACTTAGCACTTAAAGCAGCACTTGAAGCGGAAGGTTTCTTTGAGAGTGATGAGGAAGAAGAGTGGGTATGTGAAGTGTGTGGTCATGTACATCGTGGTAAAAAACCTCCAGGTGCCTGTCCATTGTGTAGGGTGGATAAAGAGTATTTTAAAAAGAGAAATAAAGATGTCACAGTAGGCTAAGCTTGCTATATAAAAGGAGATATGATGAAAAAGACGATGACCACTACGGCTGGAAATCCCGTAGGTGATAACCAAAACTCTTTGTCTGCGGGTGCGCGTGGACCACTTTTGATGCAAGATTATCAGTTGATCGAGAAGCTTGCACATCAAAATAGAGAGCGTATTCCTGAGCGGGTTGTTCATGCCAAAGGTTCAGGTGCGTATGGGGTACTTAAGATCACTGAAGATATTAGCAAGTATACCAAGGCGAAGGTGTTTGAAAAAGGGAAAGAGACACCGATGCTACTTCGATTTTCTACTGTCGCTGGGGAGAGAGGGGCTGCAGATGCAGAGCGTGATGTACGTGGCTTTGCGATGAAGTTTTATACTGAAGAGGGTAATTGGGATTTGGTTGGAAATAACACACCAGTCTTTTTTATCAAAGATCCTTTGAAGTTTCCAGATTTTATCCATACCCAAAAGCGTCACCCTCGTACCAACATGAGAAGTACCACGGCGATGTGGGATTTTTGGTCACTGAGTCCTGAGAGTTTACATCAAGTGACTATCTTGATGTCAGATAGAGGTTTGCCTCGTGGGTATAGACATATCAATGGATATGGGTCACATACCTATAGCATGATCAACAGCGAAGGGCAAAGAGTATGGGTGAAGTTTCACTTTAAAACCCAACAAGGTATCGAGTGTATGACCAATGAGGAAGCAGAGCAAGTAGTCGCAAAAGATAGAGAGAGTTCACAAAGAGATCTTTATGAAGCGATAGAGCGTGGGGAGTTTCCACGGTGGGATGTTCAGATACAAGTGATGACAGAGGAGCAGGCGAAACAGTCGTCTTTTAATCCTTTTGATTTGACCAAAGTATGGCCTCATGCAGAGTATCCTGTGATCGATGTAGGGGTGATGGAGCTAAATCGTAATCCTGAAAACTACTTTGCAGAGATGGAGCAAGCCTCTTTTAGTCCCTCAAATGTAGTTCCTGGGATTAGCTGGTCACCAGATAAGATGTTACAAGCGAGGGTACTCTCCTATGCTGATGCACATCGCTATCGTGTAGGAACACACTATGAGATGTTGCCAGTGAATCGTCCTAGAAATGAGGTCAATACTTACCATATGGATGGTAGTATGCGTTTGGATGCACCAACAGGTGATGACGCTTACTATGAGCCAAATAGTTTTGAGGGTCCAAGAGAGGATGCAAGTTTTAAAGAGCCACCATTTCCTGTAGATGGAGAGGGTGATAGGTATGATCATCGCCAAGATAGTGATGATTACTATTCACAGCCTAAAGCGTTATTTGATCTTATGGATGAGGATCAAAAAGTACAACTTTTTAACAATATTGCTGAAGCGATGGAGGGTGTGCCTAGCGAGATTGTGGAGAGACAATTGGCACATTTTGAAAAGGTAGATCCTGCTTATGCGTCAGGTGTTGCAAAAGCATTAGGTTTATAAAGGAGCTATGATGGAAGCGATTACGGTTACACAGGAAGAAGAGCGTCGTTATGCTGAACTTCAGATGATGGCACTTGATTTTGCAAGAAATGGTGATACTGAGACGTTAGAGAGTATGATCCAAGCAGGGCTTAGTGAAAATCTCTCAGATGAGAAGGGTAATACCCTTCTTATGTTGGCTTCTTATCGTGGTAACTTTGCTTGTACTAAAATGCTTTTGTCCAAAGGTGCTATGGTAGATAGACGAAATAGTAGAGGACAGACACCACTTGGCGGGGTTGCTTTTAAAGGTGATTTGGATCTTGTGAAGTTACTTTTAGAGGCTGGTGCTGAGATTGATGCAGATAATGGTGGTGGTAAAACACCACTGATGTTTGCAGCAATGTTTGGGCATAAAGAGATTGTTGAGTATTTGATTCAATGTGGTGCAGATACAAAAGCACAAACCTTTTTAGGGATGTCTGTGGTACAGATGGCAAATATCACGGGTGGTATTCGTAACTTTTTTGGGAAATAAAAAAGGCAGTTTTTATGGGTGAGTTTACCGTAGCTCAGATGTTACCAGCATTTATGTTGACACTTTTTGCAGGGCTTGCTACCGCTTTGGGTGCATTGATTGCTTTTTGGGGTAAGGGTAGAGATAGTAAATTTTTATCAGTAGGGTTAGGTTTTTCTGCTGGTGTGATGATCTATGTCTCCTTTGCAGAGATTTTGGTGAAGTCTCAAGATGCTTTTGTTGCGGAGTATGGAGATATAGTAGGTGAGAGTTTTGCTATAGCCTCATTTTTTGTTGGTTTTCTCATCTCTTTTATCATAGATGGGATTATTCCTGATAATATTAATCCTCATCACTCTATGGATGTAGAGAAGGGGATAGATCAAAATGATATTGGGGCTTTGAATAGACATCGTGCGGCACTTTCTCGTGTTGGGGTATTTACTGCGATTGCAATCGCAATTCATAATTTTCCTGAGGGGTTTGCTACTTTTGTTTCAGCACTGGATAATATGACTGCAGGTGTAGCAATTGCCTTGGCGATCGCGATACATAATATCCCTGAAGGGTTAGCAGTAGCACTGCCTGTGTATCATGCTACAGGAGATCGTAAGAGGGCTTTTTTATATGCTTTAGGTTCGGGATTGGCTGAACCCGTAGGTGCAGTCGTAGGCTTTATGCTACTTGCTCCTTTGATGGGTGATTTGACACTTGGGATTACATTTGGTGTGGTTGCTGGAATTATGATCTATATCTCATTTGATGAACTTTTACCTGCTGCAAGAGTCTATGGAAATGACCACACGACCATTTTTGGCGTGGCTGCAGGCATGTTCGTAATGGCAGTGAGTTTAATACTTTTTAAACTTTAAAGATTTTAATAAGATAGAAAAAATAAGCAGAATGGGGAAAAAAGTAGAGTTATTAAAATAGTTACAGGCAGATGCACATGGGTTATATGTGAAGTTACACAATTATCATTGGAATGTTAAAGGTATGGACTTTAATCCAGCACATGAGCACACAGAAGAGATCTATAACAGTATGGCAACATTTTATGATGACACGGCTAAGCGTGTGATTCAGTTGGGTGGTAAACCACACTTGACACTTAGTGATCTTGTAAAAAGTAGCAAGATTGAAGAGGAGATGAGAGACTCTTTTTACTCTAAAGAGGTCGTAGAAAATATCGTAAAAGATTTTAATTATCTACTTAACTCTTTTAAAGCATTAAGTGAGGCCGCAGATGAAGCTAGTGATAGCACAACGGTTGCTTTTTCAGATGATCATATCGCAAGCCTTGAGAAAGAGCTTTGGATTTTAGGGGCAATGTTAAAGTAGCCTCTCTTTGAGTGACATGAGAGCATCTTAATGATGCTCTAAATTATACTCCTCTTCAAATACTTTTTTATTTTTCAAAATAATCACTACTAGGGTTAAAGCATAGAGAAATGTTGAGAGGAGTATGATCCCTACAACAATAGCACTAAAAAGCTCTTTATGTGCAAAACCTGATGGAAGCATCTGTAACATGACAATAGAAAGTCCACCTTTGATGCCTGCAAAAAGGAGTACACTCCACCAACGAAAACTGACATTGGTCATCTTTTGATATTTATTGGAGACAAATGCAAACTTAGCCATCATGAGTGCACGAATGATAGTCGTCACTAAAAACATCCAGAGTATTTCACTTTGATACTTAAGCAGTGATGAGAGATCAACAATACTTGCCATAGAGATAAATAAGAAGGCATTGGCCAAAAGGGCAAGTACAGCGATATAGTTTAGGTTTTGTTTGTGTTGTTCTACACTGGTAATATCGGTCTTGAGCTTATAGGTGATACCACTCATAAAACGTGAGGAAAAAATCTTACGGCTTCTATTGGTCTTATCAATGATACGTCTACTTTTTCGTATACGTCTATCTGTCTCTTTGAGTGACTTTTCAGTGATATGGTTGAGTGTGATGATCGCGACAATCACAGAGAGTAGTCCTGCCACATGAAAGTGTTCAGCAATCTCAAATGAGAGATAAGCGGTAAAGAGAATGAGTACTAATTCACTCATTGCATCTTGTGTGAGTCGCATGAGAATAATTCCGATAAAGCCTACACCAAGACCGATAATCACTGAAAGTATAATCACTTTGAGACTAACAGCAGCGATATCTAATCCTGTGATTTCTACTCCATTGATCATTGGTAGTGCGACAAAGCTAAAGATGATGAGAGCTGTTGCATCATTAAAGAGAGATTCTCCCTCGGCTAAGATTTTAAGTTTGTGTGGTACTTTGAAGCTTGAAAAGACGCTGACAACGGAGACTGGATCAGTAGCCAGGACCATGGCAAAGAGTGCGATGATAGCACCTACACCTAATCCATACTCTATAAATAGGGTATTAGCTACGATAATACCTGCAATGATCGAGAGTGATACAGCAACGACAGCGAGATAAAAAAGACTTAAGCCATTTTTTTTAAGATCATCTAGTTTAAGTTGTAAGGCATCGGATGCAATCAATATGGGAATTAAAAAGAGCACAAGATTTGCAAAAGTCTCTTCTGAAAAGAATACCAAGTTAGGAAAGCTATAGTAAAAAAGATAGCTTAAAAATATAAGACTAATGGGAGAAGGTATTTTAAAATATTTTTGTGCTTCTATTGCCAAAAAGAGTACTGTTAAAAGTAGTAACAGTGTTAATATCATATAATTTCCTTGTTATTTTGTATAGGTATCGATTCGTTTTATCCAGCCAGGTAACCATCGTGCTTCGTTTCTCTCTGCAGGTGCATTTTCTACACGTTGAGTGAGTACTTTTTTTGCACATCTAGCAAATTCAGATTTGGGATCTTTAGTACTTTGCATACACTCTAGTACTTGTAGAAGTCCCCACCCTTTTCCTTGATAGCGTTCACTGGATTTTGTACCTTCACCTTTAAAGTTGACATAATCAATTAAGAGATAGTAACCGTTTTCACTGTTCGTGATTGCTGTAAACATCGCTTTAATTTTGTCATGTCTTTCAGGTTCAACGCTATTTAAAATCTTTGGTAAGATCG
>JAHZKW010000059.1 GCA_022600175.1 Campylobacterota bacterium | reverse complement strand
GCTCAACTGTTGCTATTTTATAAATCTGTTTCATCTTTATATCAACAATTTTACCAACCTTATTTCCTTCATAAAAGAGATTATCACTTCCGCTAGTGATCACTTCATCACCTACTTTAATATTTGCCTGTGGAGGAATATATTTTATCAATAGATTTTTGCCATTACCAAAGATAACACCTAACTGTTGATTTTCTCCTATAAGTACTGAAAAAACAACACGTTTATCAAGTTGCAAGTGTGCAAGTGGTTGACCAAGTTTTGGATATATTACACCTGCTGTAAAACCTTTATGTACAAGTCCCATGGTATGGTTTGCATCATATTGTGGATAATCAATCCACATACGTAAAGGGTTATCAAGTTCATCATAAGCAATGACACGGCTTAGATGCAGATTAGGATTAAAGGTAGTAATATTGGCTTCATCAAGAAGTTGATTTAGTTTTTTCGCAAAAACAGTTGAGAGTTGTGCTGGTGATTTAAGTATCTCAATCTCATTTTGTAGATTTTGAATCTGTTGTGCTTGGTTAAAGTGTCTTTGTATTTCATTATTGATCTGTGATACATTTTGTCGAAAAAAAAGTTTCATTTGATTGGATGTTTGAAGGACTTGCTCTTTAATGGGCATCAAATAGTTAAATGATAAAAATAAAATAGCCGTAAAAATTAACCCAAGAACGATTTTGTTCTTAGGCATTTGCTTGAATTTGTTGTAGTAGTTCTATCTCTTCAAGCATCTTCTCTGTACCTTTAGCAACGGCAAGAAGTGGCTCTTCAGAGATATAAACAGGGAGTTTAATAAGCTTACTAAGATAGCTGTCAAAACCTCGGATGAGTGATCCTCCACCCGTAAGGACGATACCATTTTCAACAATATCACCTGCTAGATCTGGTGGCATCACCTCTAAAACTTGTTTGACAGCATCACCGATCTCTTTAAGTGGTTCATTGATGGCATCTCTTACATCTTTACTGGTGATCTCAATACGTTTTAAAAGTCCTGTGACATGATCACGACCTTTGATAAACATCTTCATCTCTTTATCTGGTGTTACAGCCGTAGCGATCTCAATTTTAATCTCTTCACCCGTTCTATCACCGATCAGTAGATTAAATTTTTTCTTGACATACTCAACAATAGCTTGGTCAAATTTATCACCACCCACACGGATTGATTTACTCTTGACGAGACCTCCTAGTGAGATAACACCAATTTCAGTAGTCCCTCCACCAATATCAATCACCATATTCCCTCTTGGGTCTTGAATTGGTAGTCCTGCACCAATTGCTGCTGCTTTTGGCTCTTCAACAAGTATCACATCACGTGCACCTGCATTCATCGCTGACTCTTTAACGGCTTTTCGTTCTACTTGTGTTAATCCATAAGGTACACAGATAATAATCCGAGGTCTAATGAAACTGTTTCGTGCATGTGATTTTTGAATAAAATACTTGATCATTTTTTCGGTGACATCAAAGTCAGCGATAACACCTTCTTTAAGTGGTCTAATTGCCTCTATACTTTCAGGAGTTTTACCGACCATCTCTTTGGCTTCTTTACCGACAGCTAAAAGTTTTTTCTTTCCTGAACCGCTGATTTGTACAGCAACAACAGAAGGTTCATTGATCACAATACCGCGACCTTTGACGATGACAATGGTATTGGCAGTACCAAGATCAATACTGAGATCATTTGAAAACATACCAAGGATTTTACTGATTAACATTAGGCACTCTTTTTTGCTGGTTTTACATAAATAGGTTTTGCAATTTTATTGATAACATCTTCTGTGATTAAAACTTCATATCCTGCAAGTTCTGGCAATTCATACATGATATCAACCATAACTTCTTCCATAATTGTTCTAAGTCCTCTTGCTCCAGTCTTTCTTTTAAGTGCTAGTTCAGCAATTGCTAAAAGTGCTTCTTCTTCAAAGTTCAGTACTACATCATCAATAGCAAAAAGTTTTTGATACTGTTTCACAATTGAGTTTTTTGGCTCAGTCAAGATTTTGACCATCTCTTCTTTGCTAATTTGATTGAGTGTTGTGACAGAGTGAAGTCTACCGATGAGCTCAGGAATAAGCCCATAGTGTACAAGATCATCTGGTTCAACAAGGCTAAAGAGGTCTGCTTCTTCATCCTTTCCTCTTTTATCTTGGTTAAATCCTAGTACGTTGCTTCCAAGTCTTTTTTTGATGATTTCACCCATGCCGTCAAATGCTCCACCACAAATAAAGAGTATATTTGAAGTATCAATTTGTGAAAACTCTTGATTTGGATGTTTTCTTCCACCTTTTGGTGAGATGTTCACTTGTGAACCTTCGATGATTTTTAAGAGGGCTTGTTGTACGCCTTCTCCTGATACATCTCTGGTAATAGATCTATTTTCACCCATACGTGCAATTTTATCGATCTCATCTACAAAGACAATACCACGTTCTGCTTTGGCGATATCATTATCAGCAACCTGTAAAAGTCTTGTAAGAATATTTTCAACATCTTCACCCACATAACCTGCCTCTGTCAGGCTTGTAGCATCAGTAATTGCGATAGGTACATCTAAAAACTTCGCTAAAGTTTGTGCCATCAAGGTCTTACCACTTCCTGTAGGTCCGATCAAAAGGATATTTGATTTTTGGATCTCTGTATCATCGTTTACTGTATGTTGTTTAAAAATTCTTTTGTAATGGTTATAGACGCCTACAGCAAATACCTTTTTTGCATCATCTTGTCCTATCACAAAGTCATCAAGTACCTTTTTAAGCTCTTTGGGTGTAAAGAGACTCATATCAAGATCAGTATGTTCATGCTCTTGTTCTTCATCTCCAAAAAAGATTTTATACGCTGAAATTACGCAGTTTTCACAGATATAGATATTATCTCCAGCTAAAAGTCTATTGTCAACACTCTCTTGTGCTTTACAAAAGCTACAATGTTTAGACATGTTTATTTCCTCTCATATGGTATTCCTCTCTTTGTTGTCATTATAAATTTACATAAATATTTTACTTTTTCATTCTCATCAGTCTGTATCAGTTTCTCTGCACTCTCTTTTAGTGGTTCCCCTGATCTAAAGAGTATTTTATAGGCATTGGTTAAAGCAGAAATATCACTTTTTTCAAATCGTCTTCTCATACCAACGAGATTGAGACTTTTTACGACGGCACGATTACCCTCTGCTAAGCAGTAAGGTGGAATATCTTGCGCTACTGCACCACCGCCACCTATCATCGAATACTCTCCAAGTCTTACAAACTGGTGAATAGGCGTTGAGCCTCCGATGATAACACCATCTTCAATAATGACATGTCCTGCAACCATGGATTGGTTAACCATAACGATATCATTACCTAAGACAGCATCATGCGCGACGTGTGTTGACCCCATCAAAAGGTTATTATCTCCTATGATAGTTTCGCCCTTATCTTTGAGGGTGCCTGGATTAATTAAGACATTCTCTCGAATGGTATTGTTTTTACCGATAATCAATCTCACCTCTTCACCTTGATAAGAGAGGTCTTGTGGTACGGTACCAATAGCAGAAAATGGAAAAATTTGTGTATTTTCACCAATATCTGTATAACCGTCAACAACAACATGCGAGTGAAGTTTGACGCCATTTGCTAATTTTGCATCTTTTTTCACTATTGAAAATGGTCCTATTTCTACATTGTCGCCAAGAACAGCACCCTCTTCAATAACGGCAGTTGGATGAATTAACGACATTCGCTACTTATCCACAATCATCGCTTTGAGCTCAGCTTCTGTAGTGAGTTTCCCATCTACATATGCTTCCCCTTTGAGTAACCAAATAGCGCCTTTTTGTTTGATAACCGAGACATGATACTCTAGTCTATCGCCAGGTGTTACTGGTGCTCTAAATTTACACTTATCTATACTCATAAAGTAGACAACCTTACTTGATGCCTCTGCCTGATCTGCTTCACTCATGCTTTTAAATGCCAATACACCGCCAGCTTGAGCCAGTCCTTCTACGATCATAACACCTGGATAGATTGGATGTCCAGGGAAATGACCTTGAAAAATATGTTCACTGATGGATACATTTTTATATGCATGAATTGACTCACCACTTTTCAGATCTGTTACTCTATCTATCAAAAGAAAGGGAAACCTGTGTGGAATAATTTTTTGTATTTCTACAACATCTATCATAAAATCAACTCCGCTTTTAGAATAAAATGATATTAGCTAAAAGTTACTAAAGACTCTCTTGTATCTTCGTAGGTTTGGGCATCGAGATAGAGTTGATACTTTGCATTTTCATCAATATCTTTAAGCACAATAATTGGAGAAAGTGTAAACAAATTGTTGATAATTTTATTTCTTATGGCAAGCTCTTCTTCAATTGTTGGAGGATTTTTGATAATATCTTCAATTTTTTTGTAATTTGATTCTAATAGTTGATTAAATGTCTGAAGTGTTATAAACTTGATACTCTCTCGATTTGCCAAATAAATATCTTTGATTTTTGATTCTATTTTAAATTTTGTAAATTTTCTTTTGAGTGTAGAATAGGTCAAAACATAAGAGGGAATCACCTCTGTTTTTTCCATAACATATGCGCGTAAAAGTCGATAGTTTAAAAACTTATCTCGTATGATTTTATAACTTTTGCCTTCTTCTTCAAGTGCTACTCTTTTTTTATAAAGCGTAATCCGCTCTTCTATAGATTCAGGTTGAATTTGTTTAGAGAGAGGAGAAAAAAGTTCATCTGCAAGTTTCTTTTGTTGGTCACGCTGTTTGGTTAGGGCATAGATACATCCACAATAGTCTTGATGGTAAAGCATATCCTCTTTTGCCAAGGCAAATTGCACTTGTGTACCACCACCTTTACGAAAATCAGGAGCAACAAATGAGACGCCATAACGTGTGTATAGTGCATCTCCAGCAGACTTGAGTTGTTCCATTGACTTTTTAGGACTGGTTAACAGCGTGGTGGTAATTTGCCTCTCACCTCTTTTTGCCGCTTCTTTAGCTGTGGTCTCTAAACGGTTGTCAAAACAGATATCACAACGAGCACCTTTTTCAGGTTCATCTTCATACCCTCTGACAGCTTCCATCCACCCCTCATAGTTATACTCTCCTTCAATAAGGTTAACACCGAGCATTTTACAACTTCTCTCTACATCTAAAAGACGAAGTTGATATTCACTATGTGGGTGAATATTAGGGTCATAGAAAAAGCCTGTTAGCTTCTCGTTTGGATACTCCTGTTGAAGCTTTTGTAAAAAGTAGTGACTATCAACAGAACAGCAAATATGTACAAGCATCTTAACCCTGAAGTGTTTTTAACTGCTCTTCTACTGCTTCAACATGTCCTTTAACTCTGACTTTATCCCATGCAGCAGCGATTTTACCCTCTGGAGAGATGATATAAGTTGTACGTACAACACCCATATACTCTCTACCCATAAATTTTTTCAGTTTCCAGACATCATAAAGTTCACAGAGTGTTTTCTCTTCATCTGCTAAGAGTGTGATTTTAAGCTCTTTTTTCTCTATGAAGTTTCTATGTTTTTTAGGACTATCTGGACTCACCCCTAGTATAACTGCGTCAAGATCTTCAAAGTTTGGTAGTGCATTGGTAAAGTCGCAAGCTTCTGTTGTACATCCTGGTGTATTATCTTTTGGATAGAAGTAAAGTATGATCCATTTTCCACTTAAATCTCTGAGACAAATCTCTGTTTCATCTTGGTTTGGTAGACAAAATTCTGGTGCTTGAGTTCCCAGTTCTAGCATGTTGTTCCCCTCTATATAATTTTTTTGCGCATTTTAACATGATTTTAAAAGATTAATGCAATTGTGGCTTTGTCCGATATAAGTTATTATGATAAAACTAAATGATTTGTATAAAAATAAACTCTATCTTATACTTTTTCTTGCTATAGAGATAGTACTTTAT
>JAHZKW010000058.1 GCA_022600175.1 Campylobacterota bacterium | reverse complement strand
GTTCAACTACTGAGCCTATATCCATGTTCAGTACATCTTTAAGCAGTACCGTTTTTGTTCCAATTCGTACACGTACAGGAAGTGGTACATCCAAAAGAAGCTCCATATTTTTAAGCTCTTCAGGAGAGAGTTGAGGTTCTCTATGTTCATCAGACTCATCTTCTGCATCTGTCATCTCAATTGTACTGAGTGCATCAATAAAAGATTGACTTCCTGCTAGATAAAGACCTGCGTTAGTGGAAGCGATTTTAGTCTGTATAGTATAGAGTTTGATAAAGTTTTCAAAGTTTGAACCTTCCTCTAGAAATTCAATCTCTTCTACTTCAAAACTAAGATTTGGTAAGTCTTGTTGTGCTGAGAGTGCGGTTGAGATGGCACCAAAGATATTAGAGATGATCTCTTTTGCTGCATCAAGCTCATCCTCTCCCATGCTTGCTTGTTCTTCACCCTCACCACCCAGCATCATATCTCCCAAAGCGGTTGCTAAAGAGACTTCCATAGCAAGTGCGAGAGAACCTTTTTCACACTTGAGTGTGGCTAAAGCAAGTGGCTGCTCTATCATGAGTGAGGCATCGATATTACTATCACCTGCGAGTGAAAGTTCAGGTGCATGACCGGTTAAGCCTTCGATGACAGAGACGGTTTCTGCTGTAAGGAGATTTAAAAAATTATTCATTGACTACTTCTTTTTTGATTTGTTGCAGACGCTCATGTTTATGCTGTTCATATTTTTGCAAAATTTCTTTTATTTCATCTTTATCATTTTTGATTACTTTATTTATTTTAAGTGTTTTATGGTGTCTATGAACACCCATCTGTGCTTCAAACACCTCTTTTTTATCTATTGTAACGATTGCTGAGTCTGAAGCAGGGCGGTCAAGTCGTATGATACTTCCTTTTTCAAGGTTTAAGAGATCTTTGATATTGAGTGTTGTATCCCCTAAGATACCTTCATAAATGATATCAGCACGTTTGATCAATTCACGAAGTTCATCATTACGACTTTTTTTTGCACTTGTTTCCCCTAACATGATATCTTTATTGGCAAGTTTTGAGAGGATAGGCTCAAGGTAGATTACAGGGTAAGCAAGGTTGATCATACCACTGGTCTCACCAATAGTAATCTCTAAAACAATCATGATAACAATCTCATTTTGTGCAACAATTTGTACGACATTAGGACTAGACTCTTTAGATTCAACAATAGGATAGAGGTCAGTAACCCCTGTCCATGCATCTTTGAGTTTACTCATAATCAATCGTAATATAGTTTCAAGTAGATTTAACTCTATATCTGTCAACTCTCTTTCACTATCAAAACTTTCACCTTTTCCACCTAGTAATCTATCAAGCATAGGAAAAGCGATTGAAGGGTTGATTTCAAGGACTGCACTACCATCAAGTGGTTTAAGAGAGAATATATTAAAACTTGTAGGGCTTGGAAGACTCATAAGGAATTCGCCATAAGTCATTTGATCTACAGATTGAAGTTGTATTTCGATGATAGATCTTAATACTGTGGAGATATTGGATGCAAGGTTTCTTGCCATTTTGTCATGAATACCTTTGATTGCACGAAGTTGCTCTTTAGAGACTCTGTTGGGACGTTTAAAGTCATAAAGCATAATCTTATCAGCATCATCAGGTTGTGCCTCTGCTGTCGTTGTGCCTGCATTACTATCAAGTAACGCATCAATCTCATTCTGACTTAAAATATCTGCCATTATTTAACCTATTGGACCAGTTTTTCTCTGATCTGTTTCATTAACTTCTTGTGAAGTTGAGAGATTCTTGATTCACTAATCTCTAGGATTTCACTAATCTCTTTTAAATTTAACTCTTCAAAATAGTAGAGTTGAATAATTGTCTGTTCTCTATCACTGAGTGTTGTAAGAATTGATTTGACTGCTTCAATGAGTTGATCTTGTTCAACTTTCTCTTCAACACTCTCATTTGGATTTGCCATAATCTGTTCGTTTAAAGGCACATTATTAGCAATTTCAGCGGCTGCTTTTGCTTCACGGATCTTTGCGACACTCTCACCAAGCTTTTCTGCTAAGAAACTCTCACTGGGTTCACGACTATGTTCTGTAAGGTGTTTACTGGTTTCAAGCTCAATCGCTTTAATCAACCTTCGGTTATTTCTACTGACGACATCCAAACTTCTCAGATAATCAAGCATAGAGCCATAAACTCTCTTTTTGGCATACCCCCAAAATGAGTCGTTTTGCTCAACGTCATAACGTCTGGAGAGTTTTACCATCTCTTCTACACCAATTGCGATTAGATCGTTGACATCAATCGAAGAAGGAAGTCTCTCTTTTAATCTAAAAGACATCGCTCTTACAGCTGGTAAGAATTGAATGACGACATCGTTGGTCTCTGCGTATTTCCCTTTTTCAATTGTCTCAGTACCCATTTCCCTTAACTCCTTTTTTTTCTATCGTTTCAACCTCATGAATACTCTTTAAAAGAGCAGTTATTCTGTCTTCTCGCTCTTTGATCTCTGAGATCTGCACATTGGCGATTGTTTCAAACTCTTTCTTATCGAAAAGTCTGTCTTCAACCTCTTTAGCAGAGAGAAAAAAGATTAAGACTACATGAATAAACAGGTAGAAAAAAAGTGTGATAGTTAAGGTAGCAAAAAGAAAACCTTCAGCAGAATCAAATTTTACAATAGAGAATATCATGCCTATGAAAAAACCGCATATCGTAAAGAACGCAACGAAATTTTCACTTCTCAAAACTTATCCTCAAATGTAAAATATTAAATTTTACTAAAAGTTGACTATTAAACTCCTTATAAAAACTTCACAACTTTTATGCAAAATAGATAAGCAAGTAGTGTGCCAGTTTTGAGAAGATAAATTTTAATAATTTCATTTTTTAAAGTTTTTAGATTAGTTTATTGAAATATCTCTGTTTTTATGGGGTAAAAAAGCGTTTAAGGAAAAATGAAATTTATAAAGACTTTTTACTCTTGGTAAAAAATTAAAAGTTTTCGATCAATCTTTTGATAAAAAGTGAAAAACTATTTTTACGTTTGGTTAGTGGAGCTTGATGTTCAAGTTGTAAAATGATGTTATCCACAATCTCTTCTAATTGGTAAGAGACCAATGTATTGGGTGAGGTTTTACTAAAAAGTTGTCTATACTTGAGACTTCGAGAGATCTCACGTGAGTTTTTGATAAAGCCTAAATAGTTTAGAAACAGAGGTGTCTCTAAATTATTCTCTGCTACTTTTCGAATACGCTCATAGATAAAACGCCCCTCTTTTTCGCTTTCGGCCATATTGACGATGAGATTAAGGTTTTCATTGATAGCGGAGGTGACCTTTATAAGTGCGTAAGCGTCTGTGATCGCTGAGGGATCAGGGATGGTTGTGACAATCACTTCATCTGCGTGCTGTAAAAAGGTTTGCACATTGGTATTGATTCCTGAAGCCGTATCGATGAGAAGATAATCAAGTGAATCTAAAAATGTAGATGCTGTGATGAGTCTACTATAAATATCTTTGGTCTCATAGTTAAAGATCTCATCTCCACTATCACCAGGAATAAGAAAGAGGTTCTTTTCGATCTCTACCACGATCTCTTCAAAAGTACACTCGCCTTTAAGGACATTAAGAAGGTTTTTTTTAGCGGTAACTTTAAAGATAATGTCAAGATTCGCCAATCCGATAGAAGCATCAAAGACACCTACTTTATAGCCTCTTGAGACTAAAATGTTGGCTATATTAGCAGTGATGGTACTTTTGCCAACGCCTCCTTTCCCACTGGTGATGGCAAGGATTTTTGTTTTTGAGATGTTATTTGCACTAGGGCGTTTCTCTTCGATAATCTTTTTCAATCTTTCCGCTTGTGTATTCAACTATAAACCTTTTTAGAAAATCCTTCAAAAATACACTCTACAAGAAAATCTCCTGTAGCCACTTCAATATCATCAGGAACCTCTTGTCCAATGGAGAAGTAACTGACTGGTTTTTTAGCATCATAAATAAGCGAGAAGATATTACCAAAACCACGTGTTTCATCCAGTTTGGTGAAGATAAGGGTATCGATATCTAAAAAAGAAAAACTTTTATAGGCATCTTGTAAATCTTCAGATTTTGAGGTAGCAGAGAGGACAAGGTTGACATCAATCTTGCGATCAGTGTGTTTGATAAAGTTTGCAATTTTTAAAATTTTCTCTTTATCATATTGGGAACTTCCTACCGTATCGATGAGGATGAGGTCACAATGGTTAAGATTTTCCAGTGCTCTTTCAAAGTCAATGGTATCGAGTACATCTTCTACGGGAAGTTTCATCATCTTAGCGTATTGAAAAAGTTGTTCAAGTGCACCAATACGATAAGTATCAAGGGTGATGATACCCACTTTATTTTTGTGGGTTAAAAATGAGTAACGTGCAGCAAGCTTTGCTAATGTTGTGGTTTTCCCAACCCCTGTAGGACCAACAAACATCATGATCTTTTTTTCCCCTTTAGGGATCTCTTTTTCAATGCGTGTAGGGATCATTTTTTTAAGCAGTACATGAAAATAGCGTTTTACCGTTTGGCTACTATTTTTCATATAAGGTGGCATGAGTTCTAATGTTTTTTTCATGATTTCATCAAGGTGGCTCTGTTTCATACCACTTTTTTTAGTCAGACTATAGATTTCAGCAAACTCAGGTGGAATAGAGAGACGTTGTGCTTCACTATTTTCATCCCACAGCATAGTTTGTAAAATTTTGATTTTATCACTGAGCGCACCTATCTCACTTTTGATTTGGTGAAACTCATCTTCTTTAATCTCTTGATTGATCTTTTCAAGTCTACTAGGTTGAGTAGTGGTCGTTTCTAAGGGGTCACTGAGTTTTTCAAGGCGACTAAGCTGTTCTGCTGTTTGTGTGATGTTTTCTAAGATCTCTTCATCAAAGATAGGTTTTTTAGGGGGTGTTTTAGACTCTTTTTTAAGAGGGATACTCTCTTCTACTGCAACTACAATTTCGTAGATGGCATCTCCAGAGAGTGATTTTTTACGAATCTGTTTGGTACTCACCACAAGTGCATCGCGTCCACAAGACTTTTGTGCTTTTTGTAGTGCTATGGCAGGAGAGGAAGCGGTAAAGGTAAATAGTTTCATCTCTCTCTTCTTTTAACGATATGTGCCAATGGTATCAATACAGATTCCCTTTGTGTGTAGTATGGATGAGGAATGATCAAATCCTCGAAATGTAGAGATATTTTATCGAAAAAGATTATATCAATGTCTAAAGTTCTAGGACTATTTTTAAAACTTCTATCTCTTTTAAAAAACTGTTCTACTCTTAAAACAAACTTAAGCATGTTGCGAGGGTTAAGGTTGGTTTTAACAATGATAATTGCATTGAAAAAATCTTCTTGATTGGTATAGCCAAAAGGTGGGTTTTGAAGGATTGGAGAAGTTGCCTCAATATCTACAATACCGCTTCGCATAAGATAGAGAAAGAGTTTTTGAAAACGCTTTCTAGTATTGCCGATATTGCCACCTACCCCTAGCGTCACAAGGTGACGTTTAGTGGAGTGAGAGGGGGTGGTGTAGGGGAAGTTTTGATCATAAAAGAGTGTAAGGTTTTTATTTAAAACTTTTTTCAATTTAGAGTATCTCAGCTCCCATTTGTGTTACTTGTACCATATCTTCGATGCGTACGCCAAACTCATTAGGAAGATAAATGCCTGGTTCTACAGTAAAAATCATATTTTCCTCAATGAGGGTAGAGGATTTTTGAGAAATCACTGGCAGTTCGTGGATATCGAGTCCTACACCATGCCCTGTAGAGTGAATAAAGTAGGATCCAAAACCTGCTTTATCAATTATTTCACGTCCTACTCTATCTATTTCATTGGCACGTACACCAGGTTTAATTGCTTTGATAGAGGCTTCTTGGGCTTTAAGCACAGTATCATAGACTTTCTGTTTAGTTTTATCACTAAAAGTTTGTGTTTTTGAAAAATTTAGTGCTTCTCCAAACTCTGCTGTGCGTGTGCGATCTGAACAAAAACGTTCATATTTTAAGCCTGCATCAACCAGCAGGAGATCACCTGTTATTAACGGAAGCTCACTAGCGTAGGCATGTGGTTTAGCTGCATTAGCATTGACTGCTGTAATGGGGTGAAAACTGAGATCATATTTGCCATGTTGTTGCATAGCGCGCATCGCTTCAAAGTTGATATATTGTTCACTCTGATTGAAACCTTTTTTTTTCAGATAAGCAGCAAAGTCATCAAATGCTTTACTTCCTAAAGTGACTGCTGTTTTGATGAGTTCTATTTCAGCTTCACTTTTAATAATGCGCTTTTTTTGTGAAAAGTTTGGCGCACTCTTAAAAGTGAGTTTGAGTGATTGTTTCAGTTTGTTAAATTCAGCAACGCTAAAGTCTGAAGGATCATAATAGAGCTTTTGAATTTTAGAGCTACGCAGGAGTTTTTTGGCTTCACTACTCAAGTCTCGTTTTGCTTCAATAACCTCTGCACCTTGTACTTGTTCTTTTGCTTCAGTCGTATAACGTGGATCGGTGATAAAATAGGCTTCACTGCCAAGTTTTAAAAAAAGTTCATTGTCACATGAAAAGCCGCACTCATGGTAGACGGCATTTTCATTTTTAAGAATATAGTTGATCATTCTTGTGGAACAGCTTGCTGTTTTGCTTGTGCATCTTGCATCGCTTTAATTTCACTCATGATCTGTCCCATAGCAACCATGGCAAGGTGATAGCTAAATGGACCAAAACCACTAATTTGACCTGCACATACAGGGGCTACCATACTGGTTTGTCTAAACTCTTCTCTTGCATGAATATTTGAGATATGAACTTCAATCGTTGGAATTTGTACTGCTTTGATTGCATCACGGATTGCGATTGAAGTGTGAGAGTAGGCTGCTGGATTGATAATAATACCATTGGCATCCCCTAAACATTCTTGAATTTTATCGACAATTTCACCCTCTAAGTTTGATTGAAAAAACTCAACTTCAATATTGCTCTGCTTAGCATAACCTTCCATCTGTGCATGGATATCTTCTAACTTCATTGGACCGTAAATATTTTGTTCTCTTACACCTAACATGTTAAGGTTTGGACCCTGAATTACAACAACTTTCATCTTTTTCCTTTTTAATATATAAATGTCATAATATGATAACGAAGTTTTGGTAAAAAGGAATTATATTGATAATAATAAGTAGTGATTATCTGCTCACCTGCGATGAAGACTTTAGGATCTTGGAAAATCGTGCAGTTGTTTTTGATCAAAAGATCATTGAAATTGATACCTTAGAGGTCCTGTCAGCTAAATATCCTAATGCAAAGGTAGAGCAGTTAGCCCCAAACAGTGTACTAATGCCTGGTCTTGTCAATGTCCATGTGCACTTAGAATTTTCAGCCAATAAAACGACTTTAGCTTATGGTGATTTTATCACTTGGTTAGAGAGTGTGATCGCATATCGTGATAGTTTAAATAGTAGTTGTGATGATAACTGTATTGACCGTGCTTTAGAAGAGATGCAAAAAAGTGGTACTACGATGATAGGTGCTATTAGTAGTTTTGGTGCAGATTTGGCATCTTGTGTCAAAACTCCGATGCATGTTATCTATTTTAATGAGGTGTTAGGTTCAAACCCTGCTGCTGTAGATGCTCTTTATAGTGATTTTCTTTCACGTCTTGAAACAAGTCAAAGTTTTGCCAATGATCGTTTTACTCCTGCGATTTCAATACATAGCCCTTACTCTACCCATCCTATTTTGGCTAAAAAAGCGTTAGGAGTAGCCGCTAAAGGCGACATGGTAGTCTCTACTCATTTTATGGAGTCTCAAGCTGAACGTGATTGGCTTGATGATGCTAGTGGAGAGTTTAAAGGTTTCTTTGCAAACTTTGCTCCTAATGCAAGGCCTGTTAATGATGCACAAAGTTATCTTGAACTTTTTAAAAACAATAAGGTATTATTTACCCACGCAACCAAAGCAACTCAAGAGGAGTTATCCTATATGTGTAATATAGGTGCGATTACCCATTGTCCTGTCTCTAATAGATTGTTGGGAAATGGTCGTTTAACCCTTGAGTGTATAGAGGAGTTTACGTTAGGAACAGATGGATTAAGTTCTAATAACTCTTTAAGTTTATGGGATGAGATGCGTGGAGCATTGATGATGCATAGTACACTACCACTCAATACACTAGCACAAAAACTGCTTTTAGCAGCCACCGCACATGGAGCAAATGCTTTAGGGCAAAAGACAGGTAGATTGGTAAAAGGGTATGATGCGGATATCATTAGTGTAACGCTACCTGATGCATTAGCACGTGTAGAAGAGATTGCACAACAACTTATACTGCATACAGAAAAAGTAGATTGTATATATATCAAAGGGGAGAGTGTATAGATGAGTATTTTAGCAAGACTATTTTCACCGATTACTTGGACGTTATCATTTATCCAAAAGTATTTTAAGTCGTTACTATTTTTAGTAATTTTGATTGTAATTTTTGGCCTACCAAGCGGAGATCAGATACAAAAAGCAAATTTGATGCGTATTGATATCAGTGGACCTATTTTTGATAGTAATAAATTTTTAGAAGAGTTAGAAGAGGCGCAAAAGCCAAGTATCAAAGGGGTCTTGGTGGTAGTGAATTCTCCTGGTGGTGCTGTTGCACCCTCTATTGAGATGGCTTTAGCGATTAAACGTTTGAGTGCTAAAAAACCAGTGATTGCCTATGCCAGTGGAGTTATGGCAAGTGGGAGTTATTATGCTGCGATCTATGCCAATAAGATCATTGCAAATCCTGGCGCTATGGTAGGTTCGATTGGGGTTTTGTTTCAATCTCCAAATTTTAAAGAGCTTGCTGATAAATTAGGGATTAAAGAGCAGACTATTACGGCAGGGAAATATAAACAGATCGGTACGCCTACACGTGAGTGGTTACCCCATGAGCGAAAAGAGTTAGAGACGATGATTGAAGATACCTATGATATGTTTGTGACAGATGTAGCCAATGCGAGAGGACTTGATATCAATAAGAGCAGTGAGTATGCTGATGCACATGTCTTTACTGCACGTATGGCACAAGAGGTAGGCTTGATTGATGAGCTGGGATCACTACATACTGCAACCACAGCACTAGAGAAGCAAAGTGATGTTACTTTCCCTATCTGGAAGAAAAAGGATAAGATGGAGAGATTCATGGATAGGCTGATTACGGAGAGTGTCAGTAAAGTTCATAGCTATTTTTATGGGTTAAAAGCGTATTAGGTGTGATACGCGCAGTTGTTTTTTTATGGGGTAGTGCTGTAGTACTTTGTGCAGATATGCTAGGTTATATTGATGGTGTGAAATTAGCACTACCGATAAAAGAGATGTGCATAGAAGAGTTTATCAAATGTTCTATTGGGCACATCCCTAAAGCAATAGTGAAAGATGGGTTACCCCATTTTGGTGCAAAACGTGATGATTGGAAATCAAAAACAAGAGTGCATCAAGGGTATGATATTTATGTGAGTCATGTCGATGTCGTTGCTGCCGCAGATGGGGTGATAAAAACTATCGCACATGGTAAGCTTTCAGGTACGTATATCAAGGTTTTACATCAAAATGGTGTTGAGACACTCTATATTCATGTCAATAAAGTGTTTGTGAAAGAGCAGGAGCGTGTGAAGGCGGGTCAGGTGATTGCCCATATTGACAAACCTGCAGGTAATGCTGTAGCACCGCAACTGCATTTTGAGATTAAGCGAAAAGAAAAAATGCATCTTGATCCTTTGGTTATTATAAAAAATCACTATCAAGATGATCAGGTACTGATGGATATGATCAGATCGTATGAGAAGCAAATCCCTGCCAATATTGCACATAGAGATACTTTGGTAAAAACTTATATCCAAAAGAGAATATCCCCATGAACCATCAAGAGTTTGCACAGAAGATGTCTGTTTATAGTATCTTATATGTTGAGGATGATCCTCAAATAAGACGCTATATCAGTGAATTTTTAAAGCGCTACTGTAAAACAATCTATACGAGTGATAATAGTGAAGAGGCAAAGACACTTTATCATAAACACCATCCAGATATCTTATTATTGGATATTAACCTCCCTGGACAAAATGGAATAGAATTTGCCTCTTATATCCGTGAACGAGATCAAGAGACACGTATTTTAATCTCAACTGCCTATACAAACAAAGAGTTCATGTTACGTGCGGTTGAACTTAGTTTAACACGCTACCTTGTGAAACCTGTGACGAGTGATGAATTGATAGAGGCACTGCAGAAGTGTTTAGGTGAGTTATCCTCCAGTGATCTATTTGTACTAGGAGAAGGATATCTTTATAATAGATCACAAAGTGCTGTGTTCAATGATAAAGAGAAGGTTGTACTTCGTAAAAAAGAGGCAGAGATTTTAGAGTATTTTATCGCACATGAGGGAGAGGTGGTGCGTTATGAAGTACTTGAAACAATATTATGGAGCCAAAGTGTCATGACACGTGATGCGATACGCAGTCAGATACGAAATATTCGTAAAAAAATCCCTATTTCGCTGTTTAAGAATATCAGTGGGATAGGGTATAAATTTAAAAGTTTGGACTAGAGATGATTGCACTTAAAAAAATCGCAAAATATGATAACTTCTACCTAGAAGATAGTGCTACGCTCAAAGAAGCGATGTATAAAATGCGTGAAAATAGAGATGGCTCTGTTATTTTTGTTAAAGAAGAGATTCCTGTTGCGATTTTAACAGAGAGTGATATCGTCAATGCCTTGGGTGAAAAGATAGATTTAAACAATCCAGCGCTTTTAAGTGCAACCACTACAGTCATCACGGCTAATGAAAATAGACCCATTGAGTTTGCCTTTAGTTTTTTAAGTGAACATAATATACGACGTATTGTTTTAGTGAACGATGAGGGGCGATTTGCAGGAGTTGTTAGACAAGAAGATCTCTTTGATTATCTTGAAGAAGATGTCTATAAGGTTGATTTGAAAATCTCAGATATCATTAAAACGCCACAGAATATTTTAACGTTAAATAGTAATGAGACTTTATACTCCGCACTTCGTTTGATGAAAACTTATCATATTGGTTCAGTGGTGATTATGCGGGAAGGGCTCTTAGTTGGCATTTTAACAGAGAAAGATATTTTGAAATTAACCTACCTTGAAATCGATATGCATGAGCCTATCGTAACGCATATGTCCTCTCCTGTGGTGACTGTCTCTAAGGATGATCTTGTTACGGGTACGATTACTTTGATGAAATCCAAGAAGATTAGACGTATTTTGGTGACAGATGTGGGTGAAAATATTATCGCGATTTTGACCAATCGTGATATTTTAAAGCATATCAAAGGCAATTATAGCCGTATACTACAGATTAAAATCAGACATGCGCAAGAGATCATGGATCTATTGCCAGAAGCGATCGTTGAGGTTTTTGAAAGTGATAATCGCCAAGTGATCCACTGGATGAATAGACGTGCAAAAATTCTTTTTGGAGAGTCATTAATTGACAAAGAGGTCTTAGAGCTTTTTAATAAGCAAGATTGGTCCGATATCAATCATGCGATGCATAGTACCTCTTCTATTATCAATCGACGTGTCCATATTGGTGAACAAAACTTTGAAGTTTCAGGAACACTCTCTAAAAATTTAAATAATCGTTATATTAAACTTATTTTTAAAGATGTTACTGAACATATAGAGACAAAACGTAAACTACAACTTGAGATTGAGAAGCAGATCGAGAAACGTTTAGAGAATGAGTACCTTCTGATGCAACAATCCAAGTTAGCAACGATGGGAGAGATGATAGGACATATTGCACACCAATGGCGTCAACCTTTAGCGCAACTTGGTGGAATTTTTATGAATTTGGATTCTGCTTATGAGTTTGATGAATTGACAAAAGCATATTTTAAAGAGCGTGTGAAAAATGGTAATGCACTTATCAAGTATATGTCCCATACTATAGAGGATTTTCGTCACTTTTTTGAGCCTAATCGTAGTAAAAAGTGTTTTGATTTAGAGACTTATATTCACAATGCGATCAATATTATTCATGCCTCTTTGACTTATCATCATATTATGCTTGAAGTGATTTTTCCTAAAGAACCTATTACTATCTCAGGATATCCTAGTGAGTTTTCACAAGTAATCTTGAATCTTTTAGACAATGCTAAAGATGTACTCTTAGCAAGAGAGATCAAAGATCCTAAAATTGTGATTGAAACAACATATAGTGATGAGGTTGTCACCGTGTGTGTAAGTGATAATGCTGGTGGTATTGATGACCCTATTTTAGAGAAGATTTTTGATATCTACTTTACTACTAAAAAAGAGCAAGGGGGTAGTGGATTAGGGCTTTATATGTCTAAGTTGATTATTGAGAGTAAACTTCTAGGAAAAATCTACGCCCTTAATGGCAGTGAGGGTGCACAAATTTTTATCAAAATAGAGAAAGAGTAGAAGAAAGAATAACAGCAACATTAGGAACAATGGGAAGGGTTGAGTGCTCCAAGGCAAGATTGGT
>JAHZKW010000057.1 GCA_022600175.1 Campylobacterota bacterium | reverse complement strand
ATATCACCTTTATTAAAGAGTGAGATAATTTGACTCTCTACCTCTCTTAAAGAGAGCTTTTCACGTAGAAATTTATTTTCTATTTGCAACTTTAAAAGTACATCTTCTATACACTGTTTCATGCTAAAACGATCGCTTCTCTCTCATCAACCAAAGCTTGTACTTGATTTCTACCATTTGATTTTGCACTATAAAGTGCCCTATCACATCGTACAAAAAGCTTTTGGGCAGTATCATCTGGTAAAACTTCCGTCACCCCAATACTAATAGTGATCTTTCCTGCTTGAACATGACAGATATCCTCTATCAACTTTCGGATTTTTTCACAGGCAATCTTTGCTTCTGCAAGTCTTGTTTCACTCATCAATAGACAAAACTCTTCACCACCCCATCTAGCAAAAGTATCTGTTTTTCGTACATTTGATTCAACCGTCTCAGCCAAAAGTTTTAATATCTCATCACCTACCAGATGCCCATAAGTATCATTGACACGTTTAAAATAATCAATATCAAGAATCGCTACACAAAAAGGTATTTGATAACGTTGCTTTTTTTGTAACTCATAACTAAGAACATCTTGAAACTTACTTTTGTTATAAATCCCTGTCAAACTATCATGGTTTGCACGATACTCTGCTTTTATATTTTTCTCTTTAAGGAGTGTAATGTCATTAAGGTTGATAATATAGAGTGCTCTATTATCATGGGTAATTTTAGTCACATCAATTTGAAATGCTTTAGGATGAAAATCACCACCCACTATTGAAACCACACGTTGAGAGGGATCACTTCGAAAGTATTTTTTTAAAAATGTCTCTTTATTTTCTCCATATAAATACTCTTGATGTTTTACAAATAGATTGAGAAAGTTAAAAGATTTGGATGTTAACTCTTGTAGTGACCTCATTTCAAAAAACTCTAAAAAAGATTTAGAAGCAAATGAAATTGTCTCAAAATCTGTTAAAATTGTCAAACTCGATTGATGATCAATCACTTGCTGTAAAATACTCTTTTGTTCAAGATTTTCTTTTTCGATATAAAGTGTTTTTGCAATAGATGCTATTTTATTTTTAAGCTTATCCTTATCAACAGGTTTTTTCAAATACGCCTCTACCTGAAGATCTAAAGCCTCTGTGAGATAATAATTTTCACTATGTGCTGTGGTAAATATAACAACCTGATCAGGATTAATCTCCTTAATCTCTCTAACCATCTCGACACCATTTTTCTTAGGCATTTTGATATCACTTATCACAAGATCTGGCTTGTATTGTTTATATAAAACCAATCCTTCCTCACCGTCTTGTGCGACAAAAAGCCTTTTTGTACAACGTTCTAATGCTCTAGTATAACCATTACGTACACTTTCATCATCTTCAACATAAAGAATTGTCAAAATATTTAGATAATCCATTGCCCCACTTGCCATAAGTTAAATCTTTAATTAATATCGACAATATATAAAAGAATTTAATAGTTAATGTGAAATATAGCTATAAGGCATCTGATAATAGTTAAAAAACTTACTTGCTTTTTTGCTTATTGGACGTAATAAGTGCGAGAGGTTGATTCCTATTCCTAGATAAGGGTGACGTTGAATACCATTTTGTTTTTCTCTTGTATAATAACCTGTATGAAACTCAAAATATTTTAGAAAATTATTTCTACCCATCTCAAATCCATCAAACTTCAGCACAGCCACAAACTTCATACCATTATAATCTGTGAAAATATCATAACTATCCCCTTGGGTAATACGTTTGGTTGGTTTATATTCAAGTCTGATATCTAACTTTTCATTAACAGAAGGATGCATCAAAAGGTAATAACCTAAATATGAACCTAATGCATTGATCAAAAAATCTTCATAAGAAAATCCATAAGTACTAAAAGCATCCCCAACTTCCATCACACTATTTAAAAGGAGTGAAGAGATTGCACCTTGCTTACTAGCTTCATGTTGTGTATAGCCAAAACCTTGATAAAGATATGCAAAATAGTGAGAAAATGCAAATGTTGTATAAAAATGCCCTAACTTATCTGCGCCACCATTTTTAGTATCTTTACCAAACCACCCTTCACTGGAGGTATGCATACTGCGTTTACCATAATCCCAATTAAATACACCCCATGTAATGATTGTTGCACTACCTATAATATTTGTATAGAGAATTTGATGGTTATCATATTTAGACTCACCAACGAGAGAAAGTGTCAATATGATAACTAATAGCACTTTTCGCATTTTAATTCCATATTTTTAATATTATAATTATACCACTTTTAATATATCTCTGTATACTTTAGCCGATATAACTATATGACAAAACTTAAGCAACTCTATAAAAATGACAAACCACGAGAAAAGTTAGCCCAAAAAGGTGCACAATCACTCAAAGACCATGAACTGTTAGCCATCCTTTTAGGGAGTGGTACAAAAGACAAAGATGTACTTAAACTCTCTCGAGAAATTATCAAACTCTTTGAAAAAGATTTTGATACCCTTAATTTAGAAAAGCTACAGGATATTCATGGTTTGGGACTTGCTAAGGCAAGCCAAATTCTCTCCGCTATTGAACTCTCTAGACGATACCTCATCAAACAAAACAGACGTATTAAACATGCAAAAGATATCTATGAAGAGCTACTTGACTTCACCAATAAAAAACAAGAGTACTTCATTGCAATCACATTAGATGGTGCATCACATATCATTGATACAAGAGTTATTTTTATTGGAACATTAAATCAAACCTTAGTCCATCCACGAGAAATTTTTGCTTATGCAATCAGTGATAGAGCTGCCTCAATCATCATCGCACATAATCATCCTAGTGGGGAGTTAAGACCCAGCCTAGAAGATAAACTCGTCACACAACGAATTCATGAAGTGAGTCAAATTATGGGTATTGAACTACTTGATCACCTTATCATCTCAAAAAAAGGATTTTATAGTTTTAAAGAACATAACTTACTCTAAATCAGAGATAATTTATCACTTCTTTACCCTCTTATATGATACAATTATTTTCAAAGAGGTAGAGTTATGAACTTAGATATCATCACAGAATATTTAACACTTCATATTGTCACTATTATTACTTTTTTTATCTCTTTTATAACTATTGCGCATATGCTCTCCCAGCGAAAAAAGCCCTCTGTCATGATCGCTTGGACAGTAGCAATTATCACCCTTCCTTATCTTGGAGTCCTGCTTTATGTACTCTTTAATGGGCGAAAAATCGGCAAAAATAGACGGTATAAAAAGAGAGTTTCTCTTCAAAATATTGATGAGAATAGTAAAACATTCTATTCTCCAATTGAAGATTTTTTAAACTGTGTAGGTATCGCTGAAGCAACAAAACAGAACCATTTTTATCTCTGTAAAGATGGATCAGAAGCCTACCAAAAAATCATACACCATATACAAAATGCAAAACATACTATCTATATCTCTACCTATATTTTTGGCAATGATACAATCACTAAAACACTTTTAATACATCTAACTAAAAAGGCAAAAGAGGGTATTGAAGTTAAGATACTCATCGATGCTATTGGTTCATTCTCTCTTGAACTCTATCCTAAAATCTTAAAACCCCTTCGTCGTGCAGGAGGAGAGTATCACTTTTTTATGTCCCTACTCAAACAACCTTTTGCAAATAAATTTAACCTTAGGAATCATCGAAAAATGATCATCATTGATGATGACACAGTCATCAGTGGAGGCATTAACCTCTCAGAAAAATATCTCTCCAAAAATGATAATCATACCATCTGGGAAGATCTCTCATTTATACTCCAAGGTGCAGCAACAAAACATTATTTAAAAATTTTTAAAGATGATTGGGAATCACAAACAGGACAATCTCTCATAAACACTCAAAAAACAGTACCCTCTCACAAAAAAAGTGGGAGTATCATACAGGTTGTACCTTCTGGTCCAGATGTCAACAACGATGCACTCTATGAATCTATTCTCTACGCACTCTTTTTAGCACAAAAACGAATTTGGATTGTCACCCCTTACTTTGTACCCGATGGTGCATTAATGGATGCACTTATCATCGCAAAGCATCGAGGTGTTGAAGTGAAAGTGATCTTACCAGCTGTATCTGATCATTTTTTTGCAGATATCAGTCGTAGTGGATTTTTAAGAGATTTACAAAAAGAGTCCATAGAGGTTCTTTTTTACACACCTAAAATGCTACATGCAAAAGCACTTCTCATCGATGAGCTTGCTTTAGTTGGCAGTTCCAACTTTGATGCACGAAGCTTCTTTTATAACTTTGAAGTAATGAGTTTTCTCTATAGTAAAAAAGATATAATAGTCGTGGAACAATGGATAAAAACACTTTTAAAAACATGTACAAAAGGGTTAAAGCCTGCTGGAAAATTACGTATTTTAAGTGAAAATATTTTTAAAATGCTCTCTCCAGCACTTTAAGAGATAAAAGTGTCATTTTCTACCACCATATAAAAGGAGTATATACCATGTATCGAAAACTTCTTCCATGGTGCATTGATCCTTATAAAACACCTCTTTGTATCAAACCTATTGACAATTGCCATTTAAAAGACAAAACTTTTACCCTTTTAAATTGGAATGTCCATAAAAATAATCATAGTTTTCAATGGTTACATGACTTTCATCATATTTTACACCACTATTCACCTGATTTGATCACTTTTCAAGAGTACCAAACCAAAAGTAAACGCAGTATTTTAGATCAAAATAGAGACTATGGATACGGCTTTTTCCCAAATATCCAAATGAGAGGCAAAGAGTATGGACTGCTAAACGCTTCTAAAAGTCTTATAGACCTCTGTAACCCTCTTTATAGTCAACATCTTGAACCACTCATTAAAACACCCAAAGTTAGCCTTTTCACCCAATACAAACTTTTTGATGGTCAAAAGCTTGCTATAATCAACACACACATGATCAATTTTGTACAGAGTGATAAATACCTTGCACAGATCAAACAACTTGAAAAACTCTGCAAAGATCACCAAAAACTTATTTTAACTGGTGATTTTAATACTTGGAATACAAGAAGAATGCACCTACTCCAAGAGATGACAAAAGCACTTGGGTTAACGCAAATTGATTTTGAAATCAACCACCATAAAAAACGCTATTTTGCACATGCTTTAGACCATGTCTTTTACAAAGGATTAACGCCCAAAAAACAGACCATCTTGCATAAAATTAAAACTTCTGATCATAAACCTTTAATTGTCACTTTTTCACATTAAAAATCTAAAATTATTTTCTACCCTGCCGATATTGAAGTTAACACTGAAATATTAAACACTAAAGGTATACGCAATGACAACTGAAAATATACTTGAAAAAGTAAAAGCATTTCCACCACTTGATGATACAGTCACTAAAGTTATGGCAGTCTGTAATGACATCAATGGATCTGTTGGAGACTTAGCAAAAGTTGTGCAAAATGACCCAATGACAACTGCAAATATTCTCAAAGCCGCGAATAGCCCACTTTATGGCTTTAGTAGAGAGATTAAAGGTATCACACAAGCTGTATCAATTTTTGGAATGGATACAGTTAAAGGTTTTGCATTCTCATCATTTTTACAAAAAAAACCAGACTTAAATCTCGCCCCTTATGGTATTGATGCCAGAGATTTTGCCTCTATCTCTGAACAACAAAATGCTTTTGTAGCGAAATGGTTCAAAGGGAAAAAAGATATCCTTGATATCCTCTTGCTCACCTCTTTCTTAATGGAAGTAGGAAAGATTGTACTCGCAAGCGTTGTGGTTGAACATCAAAAGACAGATGAATTTAAAGCACATATCAATGAATTAGAATCCATCGAACAAATTAGAGAGTTAGAACTCAAAGTATTTGGGATCACTAATGAAGAGATTACAGCAATACTTTTAGAAGAGTGGAACTTTGATGCAGCAATGTTCAACGCAATCCGTAACCTACATAATCCTGAAAAAGCAGATAAAGAGCTACAGAAATATGCACAAGCCCTACAAGTTGTGAAAACATTACTCTCTACACATAATTTTGGAAAAGTACCAGATATGGAAGGTGCATTAGCACTAGTAGAAAAATATGGCTTTGATAAAGCGCATTTTGAAGAAGTAGCAGCAGAACAATTACAAATAGAAAGTGTTTAATAGTAATTTATACCCATCATAAAACGACACTATAACGTCGTTTTTTAGGGTACCAAACCCCTATCCCTCTTCATCTATTTTTCTAATTTATATAAAATCAATAGATTTACTTGACTTTAAAAGAGTATTTGTGCTACTATTTTATAAATATTTCTTATTATAAGGATACTTTATGGCACAATCATGCCCTATTTCACAAAAACGTGTTGATGCAAATGTTGTACGCTTTATTGCAACACTCACAGCAGCAACTGCCCTTTTATTTTTACTAACTGATCACAGTTTTTTTATCCTACTACTCCTATTTGACTTTTCTGTACGCCTTTTTAGAAAACAAAAACTAAGCCCTTTTTGCTTTTTAAGTACCACCATCTTACAGGTATTGCCAGTCAAACCCAAACTTTGTGATGAAGCCCCTAAAAGATTTGCATTGGTAATGGGGTGGGTCATGTTAATATTAATTGCTGCATTTATACTTTTCTCACTACATACACTTGCTTTTGTATTGACACTTATCCTTTTTGTCTGTGCCACCCTTGAAGCACTATTTGAGTTTTGTGTAGGGTGTAAAATCTACCAAATCCTTAACCATTTTCAAAGAAAATAACTATGTTAGGACTCTCTACAAAATCAATGTATGGCTTAGCCGCAATGTATGAATTAGCCAAAAAAAATTCTGATAAACCTACTAAGATTAAAGATATTGCAAAAAATGCTAATATCCCTCAAAATTTTTTAGAACAAATATTGTTAGAATTAAAAAAAATAACCTCCTAGTAAGTATCAAAGGAGCACATGGAGGCTATAAACTAGCAAAAAAAACAGAAGATATTCAGGTTTATGAGATCATCACTACTCTTGAAGATAATTTTTTTCAGGTAGAATGCAAAACTGAAAATCCCATTTTAAAACTATACTGGCAAGATGCTGCACAAAAATTTGAGCAACTTTTCAAAATCCCACTAAGTGATTTTGAAAAATATGAACAGCGGATGTTAGGCAGTTTATCTTACTCTATTTAAAAGGATTATGATGATTGATTTTGAATACTTTCATACCCTACTTCCGCAAGCTATCGGGGCAAAAAATGGCCCTATTGCACCTACCATTACGCCTTCAGCTGCATTTGGATATGCAGATGCACAAGAAGCAGAAGGGATCTTTTGTGGGGATGTGGCAAAACCACTTTATGCAAGAATGGGAAACCCTACCAATGCAAAACTTGAATCTGTTTTAGCCAAAATAGACGATGCTGATAGTGCACTTGTCACTGCTTCTGGTATGGGTGCACTCTCTATGGTATTAACTGCTTTTTTAAATAGTGGTGATAAAGTACTATGTATTGGAGGGTTTTTTGGTGGTACTTACGCACTTATGACAGAAACACTCCCTCGACTAGGGATCACTGCTTCATTTTGCCAAACCAATGACTTTGAAAAGATAGAAGAGCGGCTAAAAAAAGATGTTGCTATTGTCGTTATAGAGAGTATTTCAAATCCAAGTCTGAACATTCCTGACATTGAAAAAATTGCTGATTTATGCAACCACTATAATACACTCCTATTAGTGGACAATACTGTCACACCACTCCTAATACAACCACTCAAAATGGGAGCAGACATCATCATCTACTCAACTACTAAAAATATCAGTGGACATAGTGGTGCACTAGGTGGAGCCGCACTCTTTAGAAGTGTCACACCAAACGATAAACTAAAAGCACCAAAATATGTACATCTTCATAAAATCATCAATAAAATGGGTACAAAAGCGATGCTTGCCATTTGTAAAAAAAGAGCGATGCGTGATTATGGGATGAGTGCGAATGCTTTTGGCTCTTTTATCACTATGTTAGGACTTGAAACTCTCTCACTTCGCATCGAGCGTGTCTCAAAAAGTGCAGAAATTATTGCACTAGCACTTGATAAAGCATTGGTAGGGATTAAAGTGATACACCCAGCACTCACCACACATCCCGATCATGCACTTTACCAAAAACTCTATCCCCAAGGAGCAGGCTCTCTACTTGCATTAGATGTTGGAGATAAAGCACGTGCATTTAAACTTATCAATGCAACCAAACTTGTCACACAAACTGCCAATATTGGAGACAATAGAACACTTGCACTACATATGAAAAGTACGATCTTTCGAGACTTTGATACACAATCTTGGGAAATTTTAGGTATTACAGATGGATTGATACGCATTTCTGTAGGTCTAGAAAACCCTCAAGATATTATTGATGATTTTATCACAGCTGCAAAAACTATCTAACACTTTATCAATCCTTCTTTAAGAAAATGTTATAATTCATTAATACATTACTTCAAGGAGGATATCATGGATAAAGAGTTTAAAGCATTGTTAGAAACCTCGAGCAAAGCGATTGAAAAGCTACAAGATAAAGTTGAAGAGTTCACAGAAGAGTTTTCGGGAGATGCCTCAGCACTGTGGGATGATATGAAAACCAACTTCTCAACAGCCAATGAAAAGTTAAAAACCGCGGCAAAAGACCTTGATCAAAAAAGTGATGAAGCTAATCTGCAAGCCCATCTTGGCACCATGGAAGCACATGCCAGGCTTGAGAATATCAAAGATACGATTAGTGACTTCACAGAAAAAGTCTCAGCAAAAGCACATACGGAACTAGATACTGCAGCACTACGTGCACACCTTGCAAAGATGGAAGCTGAAGATTTTTGGGATAAAAAAGGTCAAACAATCACTGATGACTTTAATGAATCAAAAGATAAAGTACAAAAACTTGCGATGGATGCCGCTTCAGAGATTAAAGATTACTTTGAAAAGCTCACAGAAACACTCTCTAAAAAAGAGTGATTTAGCGTACTTGAGAATCAGCCATACGTTGCTGATTCTCCTCCATAATCTGCATAAATGACTCCATAATAAGCTCTTTAAATAGCTCAGAAATCACATACTGTTCTGTTTTTCCTGCTGTAGTATAGTAGTACTCCATGACTTGTTTTAACTCTTGATCTGAAAAATCATTGTAAGCATATAAAGAGATCTCAAACATATGCTCTTTAATCTCTGAAGCCACATTTTGCATCACCTTTTCTGTATCTTTTGAAGTGACTAGTTTTGCATTAATTGATCCCAAAAGCTCTCCAATAAGATGCACTGCAACAGGTGTCAACTCTAGCTTATCTACAAAAGCATTCATCACATTTACACGCGCATAAGAGGGTGGATTTTTTTGGAGCTTTGCATAAAACTTTTTTCGCTTAACGATATCCTTTTGCTGCATTGCATTTAATCCACTTTGCATAAACTTCTTTCCCAAATCACTTTTATAGTAGATAATAATATGTTCAAGTATCTCATCATTAAACTCATGTTGTAATACCTCTCTTACATAAGTCATTGCTTGGTCGATATCAAAGCTACTTTTGATATCGATCTGTTTTAAGGACTCATCTTGAACACTTTTGAGATACCCTCTCTCGATCTGCTGAGGCAAAGCCAATATAATTTTTTTTGCACTTGAAACTTCAAGATACTCCTCTACCAACTTAGGCTGTGCTTTGGCACAAAGAGAAATACTCAACAATGAAACTAAAAAAATCACTACCATACTTTGTCTCATCACTACATCCTTTTTCAATATACGATATAGACATATCGACAAATTCAAAATCTTTTTCGCTATAATCATAAAAAAAAGAGTGAAAGTTAGCAATATGCGATGGCGAGATGTAAAACAGAACAAAATTCCTGCAAAGAGTGAGAAGTTCCAATCCAGTGAAGTTTTACCTTATGCATCACATGTAGATAAAATCAAAGCCTTTATCACAGATACCTTTTTGCTCTCTATGCCAATCTTTTATATTGTTATCTATCTTGTTATGGGTGATCGTGAAAGTTTTCAAGAAGATATGATACTGGGATGGATCTATATTTTAGGACCCTTAGGAATTGTAATTGTACTGTTTTACTTTATGACAGGACAAACACCAGGCATGAAAGCGTATGATATTCAAGTCGTAGACAACAACACTATTCAAAAACCAACTCTCATACTCGCCCTTTTAAGATTTATCTTTTTTAATCTTATACTTTTTACTTTTATAGGACTCTTTTTTAGCTTTTTTCGTCAAGATAAACGAGGAATTCATGACCTATTAAGCGGTACTTCTGTGATTAAAACAACTAAATGACCAGCAGATTTTTTAATATCTCTGCATTTTTCTTTTTCTACTTCTCTATTGTAGGGGTCTGGGTTATCTTTTTACCTAAAATGCTGCAAAATATAGGCTATAGTGCAACAGAGATCGGGATTATCTTCTCTATCCCTCCATTGATGCGCTTTTTAACACCATTTTTCTTTCTAAAACTCTTTAGTCTTACCCAAAAAGTACTGCATATCACACTAGTCATGATGCTTTTATCTATCCCTTTACTGTATATCACAATCAATGACTTTATACTTTTTGCACTCACCAATATCTTCTTTGGAATCTCTTTTGGATTAGTGCTTCCCTATATGGAAACCTACTCGCTGAGTGTCTTAAAAAAAGAGCGTTATGGAAAATCACGACTTTGGGGTTCTATAGGATTTACACTTGTAGCACTCGTACTTGCAAGATTTTTTGATAATGAAATAGGACTACACTTTATTGCAGTATCGGTCATCATAAGTGCACTATTTGCCTACATCATTTCTCTTGATGATGGGCACTTTGACAACAAAAAAGAGAAACAAAGAGAAGCATTTTCTCTCACAAGCCATATCCCTCTTTGGATCAGCATCTTTTTTATGCAAGTGAGCTTCGGTGCATTTTATAGCTTTTTTACCATCTATGAAACTGATCATGGGATCTCACTTGAGACAGTGAGCTATCTCTGGGCTTTTGGTGTCTTATGTGAAATTATCCTTTTTTACTATCAAGCATATGTCATCAAGTTTGACCTTTTAAAAATTATCAAATTCACAGTGTTTATCACCGCTGTACGATGGATAATGCTCTATCTATTTCCAGAGTCCTTACTGATCTCATACATTTCACAAAGCTTTCATGCTTTTAGTTTTGCCCTCTATCACACAGCGACACTCAGCTTTCTCTATACACTTTATAGCAATAAAAAACTTGCATCACAGTTCTATTATGGATTTGGGTTTGGATTAGGTGGTTTTGCAGGAAGTTTGATCGCAGGACAATTTTATGGCGAGTATCTCTTCTTAAGTGCTGGTGTGATTGCCTTTATCTCTTTGCTCTTTTTATACTTCAAAAGCAATCACATAAAAGTATAACTATGCAGCCATATCGAAGGCACTACCACCCAAACTTTGAATCTTTTCATCAATCTTTTCAAGGGTAAGCTTTTGTGTCTCGTAAGCAATATCAGGAAGTCTTCCTCCCCATAAACGTTCAGCTTCTTCAAAACCTCTAACAATTCCAGATCTTCCAGCTTTCAAACGCTCTATATCATCGCCCCCACCTGCTAACACAAAATCAATAGCACGTTGTGCCGTATTTTCAACAGAGAAAAAACCACCCTCTTCTAAGAGGCTACTTGCTTCATTAGGGTTAAGTGATAAAATAGGCTTCCCTTGATATCCAAGATCACTCAAAGAAAACATGCCCTCATTTTGTACACCTGATAAAAAATCTTTGATATCTGTATTGCCATTGATCATATTAAAAAGTGCATTTTGTGCAGAAACATTACCACCAGACATCCCTCGACTTTGCATCGTAAATGTCACAAATCTAGCATTCATAGAGTAACTCTCTTTGAGTCCCTGTGTTGATTGCGGATTATGCTCTTTTCTCGTATTTAAACTTACCGATTGATACTGCATACTTACTTGATTAACTTGCATCATAAACTCCTTTCTATAACTCTTCTATAAACTAAATCGACAATTTTTACAAATAGTTTAATTTCTTTGAGCAAGTAAGCACACCATGATATAATGAAATCAATATAAGTATTGAAAGGAAACCATGCAGAGTCTATGGAATGAAAATGAAGCCAAAAAGTATCAAAATGATCCACTGGGAATGCGTGTCTACACCTCACGACTACTTGGAAGCTCACAAGATTTAGTACTTCATGGTGGTGGGAACACCTCTGTAAAAATAGACAACCTTCTCTATGTCAAAGGGAGCGGCTGGAATCTTGATACCATTGAAAAAGAGGGATTTCCTGCTGTTGATATCAAAGTTCTCAAGGAGATGGCGACAAGAGCGTCTCTTAGTGATACACAAATGGTTGCAGAGCAGAGAGAAGCGATGGTAGACAAAAGTGCACCTAATCCTTCAATCGAAGCGATTCTTCATGCGATTATCCCATTTACCTATGTGGATCATACCCATGCAGATGCAGTTGTCACTATTACCAATACCCCTGAGGGTAAAAAACAGATTCAAGAACTCTATGGTGAGAATATGCTTATCATCGATTATGTCATGCCAGGCTTTATACTTGCTAAAAAGATCTATGAAGAGACAAAAGATATTGACTGGTCAACACTTGAAGGTATCATCCTTTTAAACCATGGCGTTTTTACCTTTGATGATGATGCAAAAGTTGCTTATGAGAAGATGATCGATATTGTCACAAAAGCTGAAGTATTTTTAGGAGATCTTGAAATACCAAAAACAGAGTGTGCTTTGACTAAAGAAGATTTAGAGATGCTTGAGATTCGTATCTCACACTTAAGACGTACAGAGATTACAGCCACGATTATAGAGACTCCCGAAACGTGTTACTTCAGCACGCTCAAAAATCTAGACACCATACTACACAAAGGACCACTCACACCCGAACATGTGATTAGAACTAAACCATTTGCACTCATGGGGGATAAAGACTTAAATAAAGACCTTGAAGATTTTGTACAAGGATATAAGCAGTACTTTTTTGAACATGCAAAAGATGAGACGATGTTAGACCTTGCACCACGTTGGGCAGTAATTAAAAACAGAGGAGTTGTTGTATTTGGTAAAGATACAAAAGAGACCACCATTTTAACTGCTATCATTTCCCATACGATTAATGCCATACTCAAAGCACAAAAATTGGGAGGGTGGCGTTCACTACAAAGAACTGATATATTCGATATGGAGTATTGGGAACTTGAACAAGCAAAACTCAAAACAGTAAACACATGATGAAACTTTTGATGAAACTTTTTGGCGTTATCCTATCTATACTTTTAGTAGGATGTGGGAGTACCAGTGAAACTAACCTTGATACCTCAGGTGAAGTAACAAATGAAAATAATCTCACTGTAGACCAAAACGAAACAAATCAATCTATAGCACCACAAAAAGTGTCAAAAACAGTCACCATTTATGTCCATGGCTATGACCCTAGTGGATATAAAGAAGAAGCAACCTATGGCAATATCAAACATGAAAGAATCATCAACAAACTCTCCACCTTTACCAAATTTCCTACGATGTTAAATTATGATAAAGAGACATTTACTAATCTCCTTACGATGACTTCATACTATGGAGATACGCCTCCATCTTACTATACAGAGGATGATATCAATGATATCGCACTTCTCACACAACGCTATAACGGCGGTGTACCAAGGTATGCTACAATCATTGCCAAGTTTGCTAAACATATCTTAAAAGAGAGTGGTGCAGATCAGATCAATATCGTCAGTGGTAGTTTTGGCTCACTCATCACACGATGGATGATTGAAAAAGATATTGAAAACTTAGCAAGCCAAAAAAAGATCGCTAAATGGTTAACAATTGAGGGTGTCATACGTGGTAACTATGCCTTAAGTAACGATCTTTTTATAAATATCGCTGATAACTTCTTTGAAGCATCTCCTGATACCTTACATATGGACTATGATTGGATCGAAGCAAACCTCACCCCTAACCGCGCTACAGCAACCTCACCTTACTATAAAAATATCCTCATCGGACAGATCAGTTCTACAGATAGTCAAAAAGATCAAATTGGGCTCAATTATCTACTAAAACTCAATAAAAGTGACTACATCCCCAATGATGGATATCAACTGCTACGTGATACATACTTTGCAGAGATTGACACTGAAGCACAATTTTTTGGACAAACACCAACACATACTATCTTTCACCAACACCATACTGGAATCGATGATGACAATGGTGCACTTGCTACAATCACCACATTTTTAGAGTCTAACAGACGTGTACGCATCACCCTTGTCAATGCTACTGTAGATGATATTCATGAGGACTCAAACTTCTTAGCCAATGATCATGCTGAGATTGTTTTTGAAAGTCGTGTATACTCAGAAGCTGTACGTGATCGCTGGAATATTAGTGATGCTATCAGTGAAAGAGTCTATAATAGCGGTGCACTTTTTGTCTACGACTATGACAATGATGGCGATAAAATTTTTATGAATCAAGTACTCTTTGATGACTTTGTACAATCAAATGAAACAAGTCTAAAACTCAACATGAATGGATTTGAGATTGATCGGAGTAACACCTACAACATTGTTGAACTCTACTTAGATAGTACACGTGACAATATAGGTAATCTTGAAGTCGACATTCCCATTGAAAATGGAGTGATTGAAGTCATTAGTGATGATGATTGGCATGGCTATCTACAAGTAGAAGTGATCAAGTACCCTACTACAGACTCGTAATTTGGGTACTGTTTTGATCTAAAAATATCAGTATAGGTTCTTCTTTAGTCTCCCACTCTTTGGTGATTCTAAGTACTTCACCTATACCTTTAGCATAGTAACGATCTTCCATTCTGCCATCCTCACTACCACAATAGACTTGTAACGTATCTGTATAGACAAATCGATCCTCTAACGCCACCACTTCTCTGGCTCTGTGATCATGAAAATCTGTACGAACAGCCTCAGGGATTAGGGGGCTTAGATCATGTGTACCCTCAATGATATTTTTAATGATACAGCGTGTTAACACACTATTGACCGTATAAGAAGCCAACTCTTCGTTGATCGCACGACGATCACTATAGGAGAGAATTGGTCTATTTAATGTATCATTACTAAACTCAACTGTAATTTTATTACCTTTTTCCACCGTATCTAACTGTTTTTGCTGACTAGCTTCTTGCATATTGACTGAACTGTTTGCCGTCCCTGAGTAATCACGTATGATCTCTTTTTGATACTCGATACTCTCAGCAGTCACCGTAGAATATTTATATTGGTAAATATATTCTGAGATACTCTTACCCTCATCCAATGTCTTTGCAGGATAGAGATAAGCTGATAAATTGATGTCTTCACCTATTGCCTCAAGTATATCAGGTACCACACCATCAATAGTCACAGGATCATCTTCAAGAACAATCGGATCACATCCTGTTAGCGAAAGTAGTGCTAATCCTAAAATACCAATTTTCATTATATGCATACTGTTCCTTTTATGCAACTATAGTTTATTCTAAATAAACTTAATAGTATTGAATACTCTTTTTATCTAAAATTTCATAACGTGTGGTGTTATCTTGCTCTTTTGTGATACTTAAAACCTCTCCCCAACCACTCACATGGTAACTATCTATCGTGGTACCATTTGTCGCACCACAATAGATATGCATAGTATTAACATAAGTAAATTGATCCGCAGTATACACCCCCCCTGTCACATGTGTTAAAAGATCACTCTGAACATCTTGAGGGATTAAGCTCTCTAAATTTTGTAAACCAAATATAATATCTTTAACGATACAAACCATGGTTACACCCTCTGCTGTGACCCGAGTCACTTGATCATTTTTAGCAAGACTATAAGGATAAACTTCTTGGGTATAAGCACCCTCACCATCTGGCATAAAAGCAGTAATCTTAGTACTCTCTATCACATCTGTTTGTACCAAGAGCGCATCATCTGATTCATTAATCACCGTATTGCCACCAGCATCAGTAGTTCTGTTAAAACTTTTTAAAATTGATCTATCATAATAGAGTGTACCATCTGCACTTTGATTATAGAGGTATACATTTTGTGCCGTTGTTCCACCATCTATAAGTGTGTTATAAGGGTATAGATAGTCTTGAAATGTGACAGAAGTACCTTCTGAAGGTAATACTTCAGGCACCACGCTCTCTACAACGTCTCCAGAAGGTGGCAATTGTGTTTCACTATCTTGTGGCAATTCACCACTACTACCACATCCTACAAAACCTATAGTTACGATACTCAATACAATATATAAAAAAAATTTCATCTCTATTTCCTTTAAAAATCTCTACCGCTATCGTAACTTATATTTGTGAAAAAATCATGCAGCAAATGTCATCCAGTAAAGTATCCAACCAGTAATCGCAGTCAATACTACATCTGCAAATATCAATTTTCCCCATTTTTTATGATTAAATTCAAAATGCTTTGGATAACGCTTTGAGGATTTAATAAGCAACCAAAGCCATCCACCAAAGGAAGTAATTGCGAAAAACAGATGAATCGCAAATACAAACAGTAATGCGACAGAGTCTTTAAAAGGAGTCATCTTACTAATCTCCGCAAGCCCTCCAAACTGTATATCATATTCCAATGCAACTACTAAGCCAACCACAACAATAAAAAGTAATATCTGTAAATTTCTATGTAGTGTATACATACCTTTAGCAGCCAAATAAAATGTAAAAAGCATTAAAAATGGTAAAAATCCCGATACGGTGATCACCAGATCCACTATAAAATCACCACGTGTCCCTAAAAATCCATCTAACATAAAAGATTTCTCCCTAATTTTTTAAGGATTATAACAATACTCTGATAAAATACATTATGCTTTATTTAAAAATTATTCTACTCACCTTTTTTACACTTTTTATGGTCTCTTGCTCCACACCCACTAAACCTGTTACACTTATCAAAAAACCACAAGCCACTCCCCCTCCAAAACCACAACCTTTAACACTATTAGAGAGACTAGAAAAGATTGATGCTAAAGTAGGTGACCCCATCTTTATCCGTATTTTTAAAAAAGAGAAAAAGTTAGAACTTTGGGTTAAATCTAACGAAACATTCAAGCACTGTAAAACCTATAAGATCTGTACCTACTCTGGAAAACTTGGTCCTAAGTTAAAACAAGGAGATAAGCAAAGTCCTGAGGGTTTTTACAGTATCACAAAAAACCAACTCAAACCCAATAGCAAATACCACCTCGCTTTTAACCTTGGCTTCCCTAACCAGTACGATAAAAATCAAGGTCGAACAGGTACTTACTTGATGATACATGGAGGATGTAGCTCAACAGGATGCTATGCGATGAATAACAGGCAAATTGAAGAGATCTATATGATGGCACACGCGGCACTCAACGAGACACAAAAAACATTTGATGTACATATTTTCCCGTTTGAGATGACAAAACAGCAGATGAAAATGCACCAAGATAACCCATGGCACCCTTTTTGGGTCAATCTCAAACTAGGACATGATATCTTTGAACGTTACGGTGTGCTTCCTATTATCAAAGCAGATAAAGATCGTTATCGTTTTTATCTGAAAAAAGATCAAAGCAAAACAGTGGTCAAACCTGCACCCACTACACCTTCAAACACATAACTGCTAATTTTTCTCATCATAGTGTAACTTCAACCCCTCTTCTGTCATAACAAAGCCACTGATAAAAATCTTTCCTTCATGTACTTTTTTATGGTGTTCTTTACAAAGTGGAATAAGATTATAACGGTGGTTTTTATGAAAATGATCGATATTTCCATCCATATCAGCAACTGATTGTGCATTAATATGATGTACGTCTTCAACACTTTCATTACAGAGTGCACATTTAGTGAGAAACATACTTTTATTATATTTACTCTTTTTCTGCTTTTTCAAAAGCTCTACTTCACTATATTCACCACTCATCTTTTTACGCAAGCTATACGCTTCATCGATAAAACTTCGATCCATATGCAGGGACTTTGCAAACTCCAAGCCATAAAGCGAACTACCACTGCCTGACTCTAGCTTACGGTTATACTCCAATCTATCGTTTATCTCATCATACTGAACACCTAAATGTAAAAAGAGTATATTGCTCAACGTCTCAATCTCTTTAAGATTGGTTAATTGATGAAGATGTGTAGCAAAGATAAAAAATGCCTGCATTTGGTGAAGCTTCAAAATAGCACTCGCCACAATCGCCAATGCAGACTCCGTTTCCGTACCATGACAGATCTCATCACCAAGTACTAAACTATGTTTAGTCGTACGGTTAAAAATATTTTTAAGCTCCAACATCTCTACGGCAAAGGTAGAGAGCCCTTTATAGAGATTGTCTCCTGAGACAATACGGGTAAAAAGCTTGTCAAACATTGTATAACGAAGATTTTGGGCAGGTACAAAAAATCCTGCTTGTGCTAAGATAACACTAATTCCAACACTTTTCATCAAAGAGGATTTTCCACTCGAATTAATGCCATAAAGAAGCATACCTCGGATCTCCTCTTCACTATACATCGGATGTTCTCTCTCCACCTCTTCATCCATTGCCCCTAAAAAAACATCATTTGGCACATAAATACCATTCTCTTCTCTAGACTCGATGATAGGATGTCTAAGCCCCTTAGCACTAAAAAAAGCATCATCCCTTTTTTCTAAAAGTATTGGACGACTATAGCGATAGAGTGTGGCACACTTAGCATTGCTAATGGCAACATCTAAAGTACCAATATGTGCGATAACTTGTTCAAGTGTACCCATATATTTTTGTTCGATCATCTCCAAACTCTCTTCATAACGCTTTTTCACAAGGGCTATCATCTTCACTTGATTAGAGACATAATTTGAAGAGATCTCTTCAAATAGAGCAGAAGAGATCTTGACCGAATTTTTGAGTTTTTTGATCATAAAATCTTTAAAAAAGTGGTGGTGTTCATCTTCTATCGTGATAAAACTTCCCATCAACTGCTCTTCGATCAATGCAAAACGGTTTTTCGTAAGTGCAATATAGTACCCTTCACTATCAAGATACTCAACACTTGCATAACTACTTTGACTCTCAAACATACTATTAATATGAGTACAAATCATCTCAATTTTATAGAGTTGCATACGTTGTTGATGCTCTAACATATCAATGGCAGGGTAAATACCCTCTTTAAAAAAGTTTTCACGTATTTGAGTCTTAGAGACCTTGGCACACATATCAAGATCAAACGTATTTAAAAGAGTACGGATAAAATCCTCTGTCTCATCGATAAGATTATGTTCACTAGAGATCTCAACATCGCGCTCTTTTTTCAAAATTGCAAAAACTGACTCTAAAGAAGTAAAAAGATAGCTTAACTCAAAAGGGTGCAACTTTTTAAGCTTGATACGTCTTAAAATCCGCTCTAAATCATAGATCTGCTTCATGAGTATCTCAAACTGTTTATAGTGAGGACTTAGTTTTTCACTCAAATCAAAACGTGCATTTAAAATTTTGAGATCACAGATAGGATTTAAGAGTCGCTCTTTCAGCATCCGTTTTCCTATCGCTGTCGAAGTTTGATCGATAAGGCTTAATAACGTCTTGTCACTTGAACGTCTAGAGATAATGCCTAACTGTTCTAAAGCATTGTTCCCAAGATAAAGAAAGTGGTTACCACTTAAAAACTTTGGTCTATCCATCTTCTCAATCAAAGTAGGATCATGTTCAATGATAAAATCACATAAAATCGCTAAAGCTTCACTCGCATAAGCATGACGCTCAATATCAAGGTACTCTATAGAAGAGAGCGGTGATTTAATCGCATAGATACTTTGAAAAAGCTCATTTTGATAAGCAATCTTCAAACGACATTTATTAAAGCTATAGTGATAGTTTCCCTTCACCTCTAAATAGTTTAAAACCCAATCTTGATCAATTTGAGCATTACCAAATGTCGCAACCACTTCTGAGGTATGATAAGATTGTAGTAGTGTAAAGACTTCATCTAACGCAAAGGTTTTATCTTCACTCGTACCGTGAAGTTCATGTATCATTGTCTTACCAGTACTGACATCAATCGCAGCATACCCCACTGAGTAAACACCTGCATTTTGATCAATCAAGAGTGCTGAGATATTATTTTCACTTGGCTCTTGCAGGTAATCAAAATTGGTACCGGGGCTTATGATATTTGAGATATAACGACTGACATTAGGTGGTTCACCTTTTTGTTTGGCAAGTACAATCGTATATTTTTTAGTTTGGATAATACGATTTAAATGTCGCTCAACCGCAACCGCAGGCACTCCTGCAAGCAGTGGGTTTTGTATAGAGTTCTCAAGAATAGATTTATTTTTACGTGTGAGCTGAATATTGAGTAGTTCTGACATCTCTTTGGCTTTGCCAATCTGCTCTTTCTCATTATTGACTTCATACACTTCAAAAAAAGTACCGATCTCCATCAATACAACCGTATCTTTGCCATAGCGTGATTCATAATAACGTTGCAGATCAAAATAGATCTCAGTAAGAAGCTTTTTTTTATTATTTAAAAGGGCTTTTGATTCTTCGTCATGTAGGCTGATGGATCGATCCTTGGAGTATACTTTTTTAAAAGATTATACACAAAAAGGGTAAAAAATTT
>JAHZKW010000056.1 GCA_022600175.1 Campylobacterota bacterium | reverse complement strand
TTTTAAATATACCTGAAGATGATGCAAAGTATATAATTAATACTTGTGATAACACTATACACTAATCTTACAAAGTATCAGGGAAAAAGATGACTGAAAAAAAACGAAGTAGTAAATATGAAAAAGCCTGTGTTCTATTTGAAGCTAAAAACTATACGAGTGCATATACACTTTTTCTTAACTTAGCAGAAGAAGGAGATTGTAACGCCCAAAATGTGATAGGCAATATGCTTGTACTCGGTCTTGGTATCAAGGAGGACAAAACTCAAGGTTATAGCTGGTATCAAAAATCAGCAAAGCAAAATCATCCTGAAGCATCTTATATATATGGTACCTATTGCATAGAAAATAAAAGTGAAAGTGAAGGATTACGATACATCAAACAAGCCACAGATTTAAACTACCCACCTGCTTTATATTATGTGGCAATTTTACATGATCAAGGATTATACGGGTATAAACAAAATAGAACAGAAGCTTTTATGTTATATAAAAAGGCTTTTGTGCTAGGAGAAAAAAGAGCTTTTCGTGCCTTAATCAATTTATACAAAGAAGAAAATGGTAAATTTAAAATGTTACTTTATATGATAAAAAACTTTTTTTGGATGAATAAAGCATTAAAAATGCTACATAAAGAATGATAAAATTGTGAAAAATACAAACAAGATTTCTACAAATATATGAAGATGCTCATAAACAATATCTTTTAGGTAATCTCAAAGAAGCTTATAAAAGTTTTTCAGCAAAACGATATGGTTTCCAATTAACGGAGAATGTAACTATCCTAGGGATAGCAAAAAAGCCATATTTGAGTTGAATCTTAAAGGAGGTATGAAACATTGACTTTTAGTACACTGGAAAGTAAATGGCTTTTTTAAGACATTGATATTTATCCTAACAAAACTATTTCAATCCAAATGATCAAACTTTAACTAAGACGATTTCCAACACTCTCTAACGATAATACTTCGTCAAAAAAGCGTTAAACTGATTGGCAAACTCATGAGCATCTTTAGTTCCAAAAGGTGCTGGTCCCTTAGTCATCTCTCCACTATCGCGAATCTCAGCCATAAGGTTTCGCATCGTAAGATACTGTTTGATATTTTCCACACTATAAAGCGCACCACGATGATCTATCGCATGCGCATCTTTAGAGATTATACGATCTGCCAGTGGGATATCAGCTGTGATTACCAAGTCCCCCTCTTCGACCATCTCTATGATTTGATGATCAGCCTCATCTGCACCAAGTTCAACGATCTTGTACACCACATGTGCTGACTTACCGATATTGATACGTTTATTGGCTACTACCATTGTGGACAGTTTTAACCGCTCAATTGCTTTTAATACGATAGGTTTTAAAAGATTTGGAAAAGCATCACCATCGATATAAAGCTTCATGACAAGATCTCTTTGACCCGTCCCACATCACCACTCGTCAGTCTCACTTTGATCCCATGAGGATGAGAAGGAGAGTTGGTCAATATATCTTTGACTACACCTTCGGTCAACTTTCCACTACGTTGATCTTGTTTTAAAACGATATTGACCTTTAGTCCTGCTCTGATATCTGCTCTTTTTTGTCCGTTCATCACTGTCTCTCTTCAACTTTTTGGATAATAGTACCCAGTTCCTGCTCTATTGCAAAACATGTATCGATTTTACAAGCTAAAAAGTTTGCATCCTCAGTAGTTTTTAACAACACATAAGGATAATCGATACCATTTAATGCTTCTCTATTTTTTTGGAGATTCTCCTTTTTTGACTTGACCACCACAAAAGAGAGTAGACTCTGTAAGTAAGCTTTTATCCCATAAGGGTATTGGTTTGGATTGGCTTTGATAGCCCCTAACTCACTCGCTAAACTCTCTTTTGCAAAACTATCAAGACTCAGATTGTCACTTAAGATGGCAATTTTAAAGAGATTTTCGATCATGACAGCGAGTGCAGATCGATACGAAGAGTCATAAAACTCTGCTTTTGCTTGAAAACTATCATCAGACATGTACCAAATACCATTTTTATAAAACTTCATCACTGATCTTTCTTGAAGTTTTTTTGCTATATCAAGATACTTGGTCTCAAAATCGACCTGATACGCTTCAATCAACGCAGCAATCAAAAAAGCATAATCCTCTAGATACCCTTTCACCTTTGGCTTCTTACCGACAATCACCTGATGATAAAGCGCTCCATCAACATAGAGTGTTTTTAAAACACTATCTAACGACGCCAATGCCTCTTTAGCATAGACACTATCCACATACTTTGCCACTTTCAAAAGTCCATAGAGATAAAGCCCATTCCATGAAGTTTGCACTTTATAGTCGATAAACGGGTAATTTTTCTTTTCTCGATTCGCCTTTAAGATAGCCTTCCCTTTTGCCAACACTTTTGGCACTGCTAAGCCACTAAGATAAGGGTTTGTCTGATTATGTTCAAAGTTTCCCTCTGGGTAGATACTGTAGTAGTCTAACACTGCCTCCGCCTCTTTAGCAGATAAACCACCGTTACGAAGATCAGCTAAACTCTCTTTATAGTCAAAAACAAAGTATTTTCCCTCTTCCCCATCACTATCCGCATCACTTGCAGAGTAAAACATACCCTCTTTCAAAAAACGTGCATTGATATTGGCTATCGTCTCTTCTATCACTGTTTTAAAGCGAGTCTCTTTAGTCACTTTATAGGCATTTGCATAAGATTCCAGTAGTTCTGCATTGCTATAGAGCATCTTTTCAAAGTGTGGTATCAACCACTTTTCATCCACACTATAACGGTAAAATCCACCCTCAATCTGATCATAAATCCCACCCTTGGACATCGCCATCAATACTTCAGTAGCAATTGTCACAGCACGTTTATTATCAGTGATACGATAAATATCTACTAAGGTATCAAGTGCCGTAGCATGTGGAAATTTTGGAGCATTTCCAAACCCTTTATTGATTGCATCATATTGTGATGCCATCTTTTTGACAAAATCATCAGCTATAGAGATATCAAGTGACACTTTCTGTTGCTTATGCACTCTTCCTACATTTTGCATCGCTGCCTTGATAGAGTCGACACTTTTTTGCACATCATCTCTACGCTCTTTATAGGCATTACTAAGCATCTGTAAAACAGGCTTAATCCCACTTCGTCCATAACTCTCATCTATAGGAAGATAAGTAGCAGAGAAAAATGTCCCCTTCTCAGGCGTCATCACAATCGTAAGCGGCCAACCACCAGCCCGTCGATTCATCAACACATAAATATCTTGATAGTGTCTATCGATATGTGGATACTCTTCACGATCAACTTTGACAGAGACAAAATCCCGCTTCAACATCGCTGCCACCTCTTTATTTTCAAATGATTCATATTCCATCACATGACACCAGTGACAGGTACTATATCCGATAGAGAGAAATATTAGCTTATCCTCTCTCTTTGCTTTTTCAAAAGCCTCATCTCCCCAAGGATACCAATCCACAAGATTATGCGCATGTTGGAGAAGATAGGGAGAGTCTTCATGGATGAGTCTATTTGCATTTTGTGCATTGTTATTTGAGAGCATAAATAGTCCTAGTATGAATATTTTAAACATTACTACACCTTTTTGATGCGTTCTGTTCTATTATACCATATAGGAGTAAATCACTCCTAATTAAAATG
>JAHZKW010000006.1 GCA_022600175.1 Campylobacterota bacterium | reverse complement strand
TTATTTTTAATTATAAGTAGACCAAAAGAATTCAATCCAACTATGAGCTTATTTAACGTGATAATCTGGTAGGTAAATAGCATCTTTTTTATAGAAGAGTGCACCTGTTTTAAAGGTTGTCTCTGGAAATCGCTGTGTAAGCTCTTTCATAATTGCTTGCATACTCTCACCACTATCAACAATATCATCAACGACAAGCACGCTCTTATGCGCTGGAAGATTTGGGATATTGGAGATTTCAACAGTTTTTAGTTTTTCTGTATCATTGTAGTGAATAGAGTTTAAAGTGTAAAGCGTTCTTAGGTTGGCACGCTCTGCTAAAAAATGCCCAAGGGTGACACCACCTCGTGCAACGGCTAAAATAATATCTGGCTGATAGCTTGTTGTTTGGTTGTATAAATTTTCTACATCGAGGATAAATTCTTCATATTTATAGTGATACATTTTGATATTGTACTCTAACTGTGTTAAGATTATGCATTTTATCATATAGGGGAAATTTGTGAAATATACAAAAGAGGAATTAATGGAGATGCTGCAAACAGCGCAGCTTGGTTCAAGTGCATTAGAGTTGCTACTTGAAGCACGTAAAAGAGGAGAGGTTGATTTTAAATTGGTAGATGTACGAGAGGTTTTTGAGTATACAAACAATAGTATAACAGGTACAGATCTTTTAATACCCACTTCTATGATTCAAAAACATGTCAATCAATTTGAAGCGATGAAAGATGAGCCAGTGATACTCTACTGCCGTACAGGTAATCGTACAGGATATGTAATGTCAGCACTGCATAACATGGGATTAAAAAATGTGATTCATCTCTCCGCTGGTATTGTCTCATTTGGTGGGGAGACAGAGATGGGTGCAGAGATACCTAATCCTTTATAACCCTTAAAATCCTTGTTGAGAGTTTTGTTAATACATCATAAGAGATCGTATTAAAAAATTTAGCCATTTTAGCTGCATCATCAAAGAGGCATATATTGTTTGCCTCTGAAGCGATTACACATGAGTCCATAGAGAGACGACCTACAAAAGGATTATGGTCTGCCGTGGTCAATTTTTTGCTCCCATCATAGCGAAAGAATCCATCTCCATAGCCAATGTCGTAAGTCGTGATTTGGGTATCTTCTTTTGCCGTATAGACACCTCCATATCCTACACTTTGTCCTTGATATAATATTCGGCTTGAAATTTTTTCTGCCCAAAGAGAGAGTACAGGTTTGAGTGGTGTTTGTGAAAATGTTGTAGGGAGATCATGATAGCCATAGCTTGCAATACCACACCTTGCAAAGTCATCTTTAAAGTGGTGAAGACGTAAGAGTGCTGCACTATTGGCACTATGAAAAAGAGGCGTTTTTAATCCCTCTTTTGTGGTAAATTCAATGATCTTTTGTTTGAGTGTTTGCCACTGTTTATATTGCCAAAAAAAGCTACTTCCCAGTTCATCTGCTGCGCGAAAATGTGTCATAACACCATCGAGTGAAAGTTCATTTTGAGAGATTTGTAACAATGCTTCTTCCATCTCATCAATTTCTATGCCATTACGATGCATGCCTGTATCGATTTTGAGATGGACATTACAGGTTTTTGGAAAGTGTGCAATTGCCTCAAGAGTGTTGATCACATAGGCGTACTTTGGGTTTGTCATAATATTTGCACGAGGTGCGAGGATTAAAATATGTTCAAAATAAGCGCTGATCTCTTCAGCTTCTTCTACATGACGTACAACAGCACGCTTGATACCAAACTCAGCGGCGAGTTTAGCCATAATAATAAGCCCATGTCCATAGGCATTATCTTTTAAGACCACACTTAACTTTTCACGGCCTCCCACTTTTTGGCTTAAAAGAGTGAGGTTATGAAAGTAGTTGGCTTTACTTAACGCAATATAGGCCACTAGCCAACTTTGATATCACGTGCTTCGATTAATAGACCTCTGATTTTACGTGCTTGATAATCAAGTTTGAAAAAAAGTTCGTAAATTTCTTGTGCATCTAGATTTTGCGCTTGGGAAAAGTCAAACTGTCCATTCTCTAACTTTTTAATAGTATTATCAAAATGGTCATAAAAGGCATTTCTTGTCTCTTCATATTTACGCATCTCTTTTTTAGTATCTTCAATTGACGTCATTATTTCTCCTGTGTTTTATAGTTATAGATTTGCAGCCACTTTATAGGTTGGATCATCTTCTTCATAGCTACAAAATGGTCCAGCCTCTTTAAGCAGTACTTTACAATCTTGACTCAAGTGTCTAATAGTCAGTGATTTCTCAGCGTCTTGGTACTTTTTAGTGATAGCATCAATCGCTTCAACCCCTGATATATCCATGACACGTGCGCGTTTAAAATCTAACACCACTTTCTGTGGGTCATCGCTTATCTCAAACTGTTCGTTAAATGAGGTGACAGATCCAAAAAAGAGCGGACCATCAACTTCATAAACTTTTGTGCCATCTTCTTCTGTATGGGTTCGTGTATATATTTTAGCATGTTGCCAAGCAAAAACTAAGGCAGAGACAATAATACCTGCAATAACAGCAATGGCAAGATCAAAGAGTACGGTAATAATTGTGACTAAAACGAGGACAAAGGCATCGGCTTTTGGCATATACTTGATACGGCTGATACTTGAAAACTCAAACGTACCAATACTGACCATAAACATGATTCCTACTAGTACAGCGACAGGGATAATGCCGATAAGTTCACTTAGACTGACGACAAAAAGGATCAGTAGTGTAGCGGCTGTAAAAGAGGAGAGTCTGCCAAGTCCACCTGAGCTATAGTTGATAATACTTTGTCCTATCATCGCACAACCTGCCATACCTCCAAAGAGTCCACTTGCCATGTTTCCACACCCTTGTGCAATACACTCTTTGTTTCCACTTCCTCTCGTACCGCTCATCTCATCTAGTACTGAGAGGGTTAAGAGAGACTCAATCAAGCCGACTAAAGCAACAAGAATTCCATAAGGAATAATGATCTGTAAAGATTCCCAAGAGAGTAGTGACATATCAGGCATCACAAAACTTGGTAAGTTTCCTTTGATATCTGCAAGATCTGAGACGGTTTTAGTATCTAAGTTTCCAAAATAGACAATAAGTGTGAGTAAGATGATTGCGGCAAGTCCTGAAGGGATCATTTTAGTGATTTTAGGCATAAAATACATGATAGCCATCGTAATGATTGTAATGATGTACATGAGATAATTTTCACTAAAACTATGAGAGAGTATCTCTCCCCAGCTCGTTAGCGTATCGTAGTCACTAGACTTAAAGAACTTTAACTGCGCTAGAGCGATAACAATCGCAAGTCCATTGACAAATCCAAACATCGCAGGCTGAGGGACTAGGCGGATGAATTTACCAAGTTTAAAGAGTCCTACAGTGATTTGAAAAGCCCCTGCAAAGAGGGTAGCCATCAAGATATAGTTTAGGATCATCATGGAGAGGGCTTCTCCTGAAAGCTCTGGATAGAGCTTTGAGACTGCAAGTCCAAGTCCTACAAATACCACAGCCACCGCACCCGTTGCTCCACTGATCATACCAGGTTTTCCGCCGAGTAGTGAAGTGACAAGTCCAATGATAAAAGCGGCATAGAGTCCGACAAGAGGACTTACACCGGCAATAAAGCTAAAAGCAATGGCTTCAGGGACTAAGGCTACAGCAACGACCATACCTGAAAGTAAGTCATTTTTGATATTGGCAGCACTGTAGTTGTTTAAATTAATCAAATTTTCTCCAATCTATTTGTATAATGAGTCCACGTGACTCTATAAAGATTCGCGATTGTACTAAAAAAAGATTTTTAATAAAGTTAAAGTTATGGATATATTGGAGATTCTTTACTCTCGAGAGTTTAAAAAAGTAGCATATCATGTACGAAAAGTATCACTTGAAGCAAAAAAAACAATCTTATTAGGCCCTAAAGGCAGTGGTAAGAGTAGTATGATTTTTGACTATTTAAGTATGCGTACAAAGGGGAGTTTTCTCTATCTTGATTTTGATGATTTTCGATTGACAAAGCTTGAGGTTGAAAAAAATTTAGTCTCTTTTATTAACAAGTATAATATTTCACTGCTAGTTTTAGAAAATTTTAATTTTGATTTTGAAGTGCCAGAGTGTGATGAAGTGATTATTACAACCAATAGGCAGCAATCGTTAGAAGGGTTTACAACACAGATACTTTACCCTTTAGATTTTGAAGAGTTTATCGCTTTTGAAACAAGACAGTTGAACTTAGAGACCACTTTTAGTCACTATATTGTGCAAGGAACATTTCCCGCTCTGCAACGTATCTCAAAAAGTGAATTTGTCAAAGAGTATCAAAGTTTTTTATATCGTTATGCAGATAGTACGTTAGAGATGGCGATGTTGCAACTGCTCTCTAAGCATCAAGGCAGTATCGTCTCTATGCACGCACTTTTTCAGATTTTGAGAGAAAACTATAAAATTTCAAAAGATACTTTTTATGCTTATACGAATAAGTTGCAACAGGAATATATCTTTTTTTTGGTGGAGAAGTTTGGCTCTTCTAGGAGTGCAAAAAAGCTTTACATGATTGATTTTGCACTGCGTAGTGCGTTAAGTTTTGAGAAAGATTTTATTAAACGTTTTGAAAATATTATCTTTTTAGAGTTATTGAAGCGTGATAAAAAAGTTTTTTATACGGATACCATTGATTTTTATCTTCCTGAGGAACATAGAGCAATTTTGACAATGCCTTTTTTGCCTGAAAATTTAATTGTGGCAAAATTGGAGAGGTTGCACCACTATTTTGTAGAGTCTGAACTCAAAGTGGTGCAAGTGGTTACAATGGAGGTAGAAAAGGGATTTGAACAAAACGGTATCATGTATGAGTGTATACCGTTTTGGAGTTTTGCTACTTCGTTGTGATGAGTTTGTCTAGTACTAAATTAAGATAATAGACTAAAACACCATTATCTCCGTTAGCGACAAATAATAGTCCCTCTTTCTCATTGAGTGAGATTCCTTTGATGTTACCATCTAGTGTGAGATTTGCAATGCTATTTGGTGTGGTAGGTTCAACAATGTCAAGTACATTGATACCTGTTGATCCTGCTGCAACTAGTGCTTTTGTATCTTGGTTTACAAGTACAAGCCCATAAGCACTTGATTTGTTAAAGGTAGAGACGAGCAGTTTACTAGAAGGGTTTGAAACATCATAAATTTCTAATCCTTTACTATCTTTTGGAAGATACTCATAATTGCCATCTTTACTGGTGACTGCTTTTGAGATCTCTTGTTGTGTTGTGGTACGCTCTACTACGGGGTTAGAGATGTTTGTAATATTGATAATATTGACAAACCCTTCGTTGTTGACGACATGAAGTCGTTTGCCATCTTCTGAGAGGGAGACACTTTTTGCATTGATACCATCGATTTTAGTGATGAGTTCTGAGGAGAGTTTATCATTATAGCCAATTTTTAAGACTTCAATACCATCTTCTCCTTCTGCCACAAATAGCGCTTCATCAGATACGGCAACACTCTCAGCAGTCCCAGCTAGTTCAATAGTGAGTACTTTACCATTTTCATCTGCTTGATAACCTGTTGATTTGGTTTCTGTATCAGGCTGATTGGTTGTTTGTGTGCTACTACTTCCACCACCACATCCTGTGAGTAAAAGTCCTGACACGAGTAGAAAACTTAAGATCTTTTTCATTGTTATGCTCCTTCATATACTTTCAAATCGGATTTGAGAAATTTTGATATATCTTGTTGTATGATTTGTACTTTAAAAAGAGAGAAGTGTGAAGAAAGGGAACAAAAAATGGTGTTGTGTGGTATTGACGAGGCAGGAAGAGGGTGCTGGGCTGGACCTCTTGTTGTTGCAGGGGTGATTTTACATCGTGAGATTGAAGGGAAATCAGGTTATGA
>JAHZKW010000055.1 GCA_022600175.1 Campylobacterota bacterium | reverse complement strand
CAAATATCTTTTCCATCTTTTATCCTTATCGTTGCCATCTGTGACATATAGTTTTGGTTTATGTTATTATTATATCAGTTTTTCAAAAAGGATTAAGAGATGATATTTGATGATCTTTCTAGGTTTGAGATGATGGATGAAGAGGCATTAAAAGAGATGATCATAACATCTGAACGTACTAAAGCTGATATCAGTAGTCCTAGATCTGCCATGATGCTAAATCCTCTTAAACTGAAACATCTTAATAGGATCGATAATCTTGCTACCGATATTATTGTCGTCAATCTTGAAGATGGTGTAGCCCCTCAGATGAAACAAAAAGCACTACTATTTGCAGCTGTTTTTATTTCACATCTTAAAGCGTCAAGGTCACGCGTCATTGTACGAGTCAACCCTATAGATGAGGGTGGAGAAGAGGAGATAGCACTTTTAAACAAAGTCAAGCCTGATGTGATTAGGGTTGCAAAAATCAAAACACCCGAAGATGTGAAGCGTGTACTTCAAGTACTTGATGATGATATTGGTCTGCATATCTCTATAGAGACGAAAGAGGCACTTCAAAATCTTACAAAATTAAATGTAAAGGGTAAAGTAGAGTGTTGCTCTCTAGGGATTATGGATATGTTAAACTCTTTAGGACTTCCACAAAGCCTGCTTACTTTTGATAATCCAACTATACACCATATACTAAGTCGGTTTTTGGTTGATGCAAGAATTGCGGGTATTTACCCTATTGGATTTACTTATCAAGAGTATGAAGATCTTGAGGGGTTTACCAAATGGTGTGAAATCGAAAAGCAGATGGGGTATAGTGCTAAAAGTTGTTTAGGTCCTAAACAAGTAGAGATTGCCAATAGAGTATTTGAGAGTGATACTCAATCTTATCAAAGGGCTTTAGAAATTAAAAATATTTTTGAAAAAAAGAGAGCAGAAGGTGAGACAGGTTTTATGCATGAGAGATATGGGTTTATAGACGAGCCGATATATAAAGATGCACTATTGATTTTAGGGCAACTTTAGATATTATTGGTAAATAAATTCTCGCCAAAAGTGAACTTTTCATGGTGGTGAATTTATCGAAGACATGGTTTTTGATAAAGAGGATAATTAAATAGAGGAAAATAGATGAATATAATTGAAGGACATTTGGCACTTAAAGGTGATGAAAAGATTGCTGTAATTAATGGAAGATTTAACCATATCATTACAGATAGATTAGTAGAGGGTGCAAAAGATGCGTTTATAAGACATGGTGGAAACGAAGAAAATCTAGACCTTATTCTTGTCCCTGGAGCATTTGAGATACCATTTGCACTTGATCGTGCATTAGCAAGTGGTAAATATGATGCGGTATGTTGTGTTGGTGCAGTGATCAGAGGAAGTACACCTCACTTTGATTATGTCTCTGCTGAAGCAACAAAAGGGATAGCGACTGTAACACTAAAGTATGGTAAACCTGCAACCTATGGTGTCCTTACGACAGATACAATCGAGCAAGCGATCGAAAGAGCAGGAAGTAAAGTAGGGAACAAAGGCTTTGAAGCGATGACAGGCCTTATCGAAATGCTTAGTCTCTATAGAAACTTCTAATCATGGCTACCCGTCATCAATCCAGAGAGAGTGTCATCTCTCTGCTATATGCTAAAGACATTGGTAATGAAAATATCGAAAAGTTTATGGATGAGATTTTTGAAGATAAAAAGATCAGAAATAAACAAAAAGAGTTTGCACAATCACTCTTCGAAGGGGTTGTAGCAAACTTAGAAGAGATAGATAGTGAAATCAATCAATATCTTAAAGAGTATAAGTTAGATAGTATTGGAAATATTGAAAGAGCAATTTTGAGATTAGGGGCTTATGAGATACTGAAGACTGATCTTGATAATGCCGTCATCATCAATGAGTCTATAGAACTCTCCAAATCACTTGCGAGTGATACCGCACCAAAGTTTATTAATGGTGTTTTAGATGCCGTAAAGAAGTCTAAATGAAGCTCTGCGTAGCACTTGACCTTCCTACATTTGAAGAGAATATTGCTTTGGCTAGTGAGTTAAAAGATTTTGATATTTGGCTGAAGGTTGGTTTTCGAAGTTACATTAGAGATGGTAAAAAGATCATTGATGTGCTAAAAACGCTCAATCCAGAGTTTAAGATCTTTCTTGATCTCAAACTCTATGATATCCCAAATACGATGGCAGATGCTGCTGAAGAGATCAGTAAGCTAGGTATCGATATGTTTAACGTACATGCCTCTAGTGGTAAAGTAGCGATGCAAACAGTTATGCAAAGGCTTCAAGGGGTAGAAAATCCACCGATTGTATTGGCTGTAACTGCACTGACAAGCTTTGATGAGCAAAACTTCAGTCATGTTTATGAGAAGTCTATAGAGCAAAAAGCACTGCAGTTTGCAAAAGACGCACATGAGTGTAGTGTAGATGGTGTGGTTTGTTCTGCACATGAGAGCTTTATGATCAAGACGCATACAGAAAAAAGCTTTATGACGCTTACTCCTGGTATTAGACCTTTTGGTGAAGATGCAGGAGATCAAAAGAGAGTTGCTGATATCGCATTTGCACAAAAAGAGCTTGTAGACTTTATCGTTGTGGGACGACCGATTTATAAAGCTAAAGATCCAAAATCTGTAGCCCAAAAAATAATAGATAAACTATAGTAGAGACAAGAGAGAGAATAATTTCTCTTTCTTCATGGAAAAACGTTTTTTAAGTAAAATATAATTTTAATTCTAGTATAATCTCGGTTCTTCATTGGACAGGTGGGTGAGCTGGCTGAAACCACATCCCTGCTAAGGATGCGTAGGGGTAACTCTACCGAGGGTTCGAATCCCTCCCTGTCCGCCACTTATAAACCCCTTAAAATCGGCACCTTAAACACTTACGCAATCGCAGTGTGCAGTTTTTGTGCAGTTTTGTTTTCACAATCCAAGTCAAGATCATCTACAAATGTCGCTCTTTTATGCTGAGGTCGTTTAATATAGCGAACATATCTTTTCAGTGTTACGTTAACATCTGCATGCCCCATCATCGCACTAACCCAGACAAGCTCTTCACTTTGCTGCAGCATCAAGGAAGCAAAAGTATGACGAGTTTCATACAATCTTCTATCCTCTAAACCACACTTTTGCAATAGTGGTTTCCACTGACTCTTAGAAATAGACTGTGCCGTTTTATAGTGATCTTTATATTGCGTAATAAAGACAAAATTATTGTGCAAGCCGGTCAGACGGAATTGCTCTTTTAGCGCTTCTCTAACCACTGGTAGCATATCAACTATAATGCCACTAAAAACTAGACAGCTTAGCTCTAACATTTATTTCAAAAAAGCTAAAATAAATTAATTAATGATTTTAATGAAAGGTATTAATGAATAGTACTTTACTCTATTATAAAAATAATGCTAAAGATTTAGCTAAACGGTATGAATCTGCACAGATGAATACTATGCATACTCTTATGATTAATACTTTCAAAATAGGTGCAAGATTATTGGATATTGGGTGTGGATCAGGACGTGATGCTTCTTTTATGGCTTCAAATGGTTTCAATGTAACTGCAATTGATGCATCAGAACAAATGATTACGGAAGCTAAAAATCATCATTTAGAGTTATCGCAAGACTTACATGTGATAAAACTACCTGATGGTTTAAATTTTGAAAAAGAATCTTTCGATGGCATTTACTCTATCGCTACACTTATGCATCTGACAAAAGAGGAAATTGACTTAAGTCTTGAAAAGATTGTACAGCTTTTAAAACCAGAGGGAAAATTTCTTTTTTCTGTATCCATACAACGTGATGATGTAAATGAATATGGAATAGATGATAAAGGTCGATTTTTTTTATCGTTAGGAGAACTTGAATGGATATCGATTTGTGAAAAATATGGACTAAAGGTTATAAAAACAGAGGTTACAGATGATAGTTTGGATCGTAGTGGGATAATTTGGTTTACATGTATCGCAGTAAAAGGGTTTTAACAAATGATTGATTTAAATGCCTTATCACAAATCAATAAAATTATTGAGCAGGATAAGATATCTAGTACTTATAAATTTGCATTGTTGAAAAGTACTATAGATGCCTGCCAACGCTATGATAATTTGATTACTATAGAAAATAAGATGGCCAAAATTCCTTTAGGTCTTATTATTGAAAATTGGATTTTTGACTATCTTCCATTCGTATTTAGACAATTACGGCAACAAAATAGTGGCAATATACTTAATAGTGAAATTGAGAAAATTTATAATGAACTATTTGAGTGTATGTGTTTAGACTCTAGACACACAACTTGGGAAGATGCGTATATAAAGATATATACAAAATATAGTAATTTAGAACTTGATGATAAGCAATCAAAAATCTTGTTGAAACTCTCTAAAAAAATGGCTTCAACTATCACAAAAATGCCTATGAAATATTCAGGTGAATCTCAATATAGTATTTACATGCCTGAAAAAACTACTTTCGGTAAAATAAGTTTACATGATAAGTTTAATCGACAATTTCTAATTGATAGTTTTGGTATGTTTTCTATCAATGAAGATCATTACAATATTTTTCGTTATATGGGACAAAGTTTATTTGGAATATCTACTATTGCAAGACGTTGGCGAGAAAAAACATACTCCTTAAATAGAGAACAACTTTTAACAGATGAAGTTGATTCTATGATATTTAAAACAATTTTTGCAGATCGAAATACTAATATAGCAAGGCAGTATTTACCAGAAGATTGTACTTGTGTTTGGAGTAATAAATCGTTAAAAAATGGGCAATATGATATTGACCATCTCTTGCCTTATTCGGTATGGGCTAATAATGATTTGTGGAACCTTTTACCTTCTGATCCAAGAATCAACAGTCAAAAATCTGACAAGATACCGTCCCCTGAGCTCATTGTAAAACAAAAAGATATTATAGTTGATTATTGGAATCTTTATGAGGAGAAAGCAAAAGTGCTATTTGATTATCAAATCAGGACTTCTTTGGCACATGAAAAGTCAACTACACTAAACAAACATGAATACATTTATGCTATGTGTGAAAAAGCTGAATATTTAATTGTACAGCGTGGCTATAGCTCATATAATACTAAATAAATAAGTCCCAAAATTTAACACTTCCTACAAAGATTATTTCTATAAACCCAAAGTTTTTTTCAATTTTTTAAGTGCCTTTTGTCTCATTTTCCCATCCATTTTATCCAAGTTTAGCATTTTCCATTTCACTGAAGGAAGTTCTTCAATACCACGAAAAGGAAGTAAATTCCAATCAGGAGTTCCCTCTTTAAAACCAAGTAAAAATGCTCTGTGCCTATCTGTGAGTTTATCTTGTATTAATTTAATCAATTCATTTCTCGTATCCGTGAGTGTATCAAGTGTAATTGGTTCAGTTGTCATGCCGACAAATTGTGCTTCAAAGGTTTGACTGATATCGATGAGATTTGGCTGTAGTAGTTTTGCGATAGGTTGATTTGAACTGATTAGATAGACGATAAAAACATCGAGCAAATCATCACTGATACCTTCATGATCAAGTAATCCTCGAACATCAAAAAAGTCTCTTGGATGCTGCCTATCCAATGCTGCACATATCTTACCGGCATAAAGATCATCATGATGTACAACCCGTGTCTCTGCAAATCCAAATATCTCTTCTACCTTTGGGCTTACTACGTTTACTATTGGCTCTTTTACCGTTCCTCTCATTACAGGTGAAGTCTCTATTTTGATACGGACACCACTCTTTTGCACTTGGAGCTTTGAAAGTGTACTATCTTCTCTTTGATCCAATCGGTAAACTTTTGCACCTTTCATTTTTGTTTCAATATTTGCAGCAATCCTCTCAAGCGATTCTGAAATATGTACTAAGCTCGATGACCGATCTTCAATAGGAAGATACATGAGGTCAATATCTACAGAGAGTCGTGGCATATCTCTTACAAACATATTGATGGCGGTGCCACCTTTGAGTGCAAAACAATCCTCTTCAGAGACAAAAGGCAAGACTTCCAAAAGAAGCTGGACTTGTTTGTAGTAGATGTTTGTATTATCCATCATATGAACTCCCTTGGAACTGTGATCTTATAGGTTTTGTCATATGCACCGTTTTTAACAACCTGCATCTTCCCCACTCCAATATCTAGTACATCTGTATCGATATGTTTCCACCAAGAAAATGCATAGTAGTTTGCCAAAAAGAGAAATAGACGTTTTACTTTGAGGCTATCACACTTTTCTAATAGTTGATTGAGTAGTCTTGGACTAAGTGTTGTGAGATTTTCAAATATCTCTGCAACAAATTGAAAACTTGTACCCTCTTTTTCTACTTCATAAAGTAGCTCCAAGATAGCTCTCTCAGGTGAGGATATCTCTATCTGCCAGTTACGAATATTGGTCGGATTTTTTTTCATGCCCAATGTACCTAAATCTGGTTTTTTGGATAGAGCAAATGTTTGGGGGAGTGCTATGTTTTTGATCCAGGCAGGGAAGTTCTTGCTCCCATATAGCATAACCTTCTTTTCTCCTCCTATAGCAAGATAGTGAGCAAACCCTTGAAGATTGAGTGCGGTAAGACCACCAACATGAAAAGGTTCATCCGCTAACCGTTGCAAGCCAAGTACTACGCCTTGCCATTGCACTTCGCTAGAGGGCCGTATATATGCGCTGCGTCCTATTTTATCCAGCCAACTACTTTGCACATACTTATAGAGTAGCTGTGGAGAGTAGCCTTTGATAGTTAGCCAACTACTAGGTGCAACAACACCTTCTGGTAGCAGTTCATATAGTTGTTTTAGTTTTTCTTCTTTTTCTATACTCATAGTTTATATTATACCATATTTTTAAAACTATTCACACCTTATGGTTTGTAAATAGTTAGACTTATAAACCATAAGTATATGTATCTAAGTTTTTTTAAACTATCTATACAAATTAAGAACCATATCTTTCCAGATGGTAGCAGAGCTTTAAAAAAGCTAAAAGTAATTTGAAAGAATTGTAAAACTGTGCAGTTTTTGTGCAGTTTTCGTTGATATTTTGTTGTCAGTATGTCAACTTAGTGTAAACCAGAAGTACCGTTATTTCGGTATGTTAGCCCATATTTAGGCGTTTATAAAGCAGTTATCCTGAGGGTTCGAATCCCTCCCTGTCCGCCACTTTATACAATTCCCTTCCCTTTCATATATATAAAATATTATGGTATGTTTTTAAAGGTCTATTGCATAAGGTAATATGCCTTTGTGCGGCAGTAGTCTATTTTTACTGGACGATACTATTGAAGTTATACGATTTAATCCTTGCGATAGCATGAGAGTAACAACATTATCGTAACTTAACGCATTGTCAATCTCACAAGCTCTTGGAAAATAGCTAGAACCTTTCGTCATACCAGGCACTAAATTTATTTCCATAAAAAAGCATTCACCATTTTTATTTGTTTTTATATCTATTCTTCCATAGTCTCTGACTCCTAACCCAATAAACACATCAGAAGCTAGTTTGATGAGTTTAGTTTTTATTGCATTGTTTTTTATTTTTTTGAGTTTCTCTGTATCATCTTTTTTTGCTTGTTGTCCTAAAATCCTAAGTCCATTTGTTGAAACTAAAGGTACTATTTCAATAGGTGAAATGATTAATTCGCCATTGGCTGTTTCTATAACTGCTACTGTATACTCTTTACCACTTAAATACTCTTCTACTAGTATAGGCAGGTTAAATGTATCATATAATGATAATAGCTTACTTTCAAAATCTTTGAAATTTGTTACAAATGATAAATCATCAATGCCATTTCCGTTTGCAGCATCTAGAGGTTTTAGAAAAAGTGGAAATAAAATTGGTAACTCTTCTGCAGATTTATATTGCCCAGGAATGGCTGTAAAATAATCAGCTGTCTGAATTCCTTGCTCTTTTAAATGTAGTTTTGCAAGTACTTTATTTGAATCAAACTTTAATACCTCTCGTGATGAAGCTGTATAATTTATAAAGTGTTCAGTAAAATAGTCACTGAGCCAAATATCATTTTCATTTTCAAATGATAAATATTTCACCGCTAATATCACTAAGTCAGGTTTTCTGTTTACGACCTGTGCCAAATCTTGTTTTGTTGTACATACTGTTAGTATTACGTTATAGTCAGTTTTTTTAATAGCGTCTAAGACACTGTTACAAGATTTTAGACTCCCAAATCCACTCTCTTTCAATTTCTCATTTGGTGTAGTTATGATTTCCATATTCATTAATATTTTTCCTTAGAAAGGGGCATCAATTTTTTCATAATATTTTGTCGTTATAAATTAAAAGTGCATTGATAACAAGCCTAACAAAAATCAGTTAATGTCAATTATCGTAGATCTAGGCTTAGTAAATAGGTTTAGTATATGTTTTTGAAAGATTGCAAAAACGATAGCATAATACAGATCGAGTATTATGGTAGTAGTTATAGTATACCTGAATTTTGAACATATGACTCAAAATATTTATTTTATGTACTAGATATATTAAATTAATGGGGATTGATATATTTTGAAAAAAATTAAACTGAATGAGAAGCGAGTAAAAGAAAACTCTTCCACTCACTATATAAGATACTAAACTAAGTGTATCATTAAAAAACTCTCTGATATTTGGTAAATAGAAAGTTATTATCTGCTGCAGCATTATGACATGAGACACAATCTTGAGGATTCTCTTTCCATGCTGAGTAGGTACCATCTGTCTGATCTTTGACATATCTAGCATATCCCCATCCACCAGGATTATCTTTAAACTGTTTACTATCTTTGATCATATACTCTACACGTTGGATTTTATCCGCTTCTAATGCAGGGGTAAAGTTTGACATTTCTTTAACCTTCCAGCCTATTTTGACAACTTTTGAACCTTCAGGGATAGTTTTACTATTTGCCTTGAGTGCTTTAAATGCTACAGGGTTTGCAAGTATGTAGCGTAACTCATTTTTGTCAGTTCTAAAGTGCGTTGCTACGATTGCGTAGTTCTCATATCCTTCAATCTCTTTAAATGATAAATTGGTCACTGGCATTTTAAGGTCAGGCAATACTTTGTTTGCAACACTGCTTGAAGTATCTGGCTTTTCTGCACATCCAATAAAACTGATGACTGCAACTGATAGTAGGGTTGTTATTACTTTTTTCATATGTTCTCCTATATTTTAAAAGGTGCAGTATAAATAATCATTATGGAGATTGTATGGATGAAGTGAATATTTATAATATTTACTTATGGATTAAAACAAAAAAACTCCTATAAATAGTAAATATATTT
>JAHZKW010000054.1 GCA_022600175.1 Campylobacterota bacterium | reverse complement strand
TTTTAAGATATCGATCCGTACATATTGGTAAGGGTTATCAATCGTTCTATCAGATGGTCTTACCAATATTCTTCCATCTTTCACTCTATTTTTAACCTTTCTCTGTGCATCAACTCTAGTAAAGGTCTCTTCACTGCTATTATCCTCTTTACCATCTTCACTATACGCATAATAAAAACCTTTTTTATCTGCTTCCAGCTCCTTTTGATGTAACACTTCATCTTGTTTCTCTCTCTTCTCACCTTGTGTGATCTTAATAGCAGAGAGATCTGCTTCAACTGTTGCTTGGCTCAAACTTTCTTTCTCTGTACCTCCACCACAGCCAATCAATAGCACGGCAATTACTAGTGTATAGATATGTTTTTGCATCACTTATCCTTTTTCATAATATTCATCATAGGTTACACGTGGCTTAATGGCTAAAACAGATGTAGGACACACTTCCACACAGACACCACACCCCACACAAGCAGACAAAATCTCTGGTTTCTGTCCACCCTTTTCATCAGCAACCATATGAATTGCATCTGTGGCATTAGGCAGTGGACACATATCTGCACAGAGCGTACATGCTTTGTCTACAAATGTCTCCAGCTTTTGTAATACTTTTTCCTCTAGCTCACGCTTATCTGATTTATTGGCAAACACTTCCAATGTATAACTTTGAAGCTCACTATCAGTGAGGGTTTTTGTATGATCATAAATACGATTCACCATCTCTTTAGTTACACTTTTATTTTCTATAGCGATACAGGCATGCATACGTGGCGTAATCGCAATCCCCATCTCAACAGCTTTGACATCTTCTACATGATGGTCCAATGCACCTGTAGGACAAGCCAAGACACAAGGCAAAAGTGGACAGAGATAACACCCACGTCTTAAAGGATCTATAAATGGTGTTCCTACACTATGACCACTCTGTACATCTGCTAAGATAATAGAGTCATAAGGGCAGACTTGAAGACACTGTCCACACTTTACGCATAGTGCTAAAAACTCATCTTCATCTACAGCTGCTGGAGGACGTAGCATCAAGGATTGGTCTGCCCCAAGATAAGAGGCTCCACCAACCCCCGCGGCAATCACCCCTCCAAGCACTCCCAATGCAGAGAGTTGCTTTAAAAAATCCCTTCTGTTATTTTGCTCATTACTCATCGTTGTATCCTTGGCTTATGATCTTTTAATTGCAATACAGGTTCAGAAAATGGTGCCAATTTTGCTAAAAAATCAATAATCGCAATCACTGGTGATCCATAAAAAAATTTCACATCAGGATTATAAAGCCACATCTTATCTGCATAAGCAAAACTGACATAAGGTGTATCTCCTACACCATCTCTATCTCGGTCAAACCCTTCATAGTCATCCCAGTAATTTCCTTCCCATCTATTTTGTGAAATTTGGGTCTTTTTAGAGTCATTGACAACATTTTCCATATTTCCTACAAAGTTATTGTTTTTGATATCATTATCGATACTAATGGCATGAAAGTGCATACCCTCGGCATTATAAAGTATGTGATTGCCCTCTATTAGATTTGGCATCTCAGGCTCAAATGGTGACCAATCAATATAAAACCCTTGTGCACAATAGATCACAGTATTATCTTTGATGGTAAAGTTTGATGCTTCTTTTAGCCCTATCCCCATACCTGTGGCTCCTAACGAGTTTTTAATTACATTGCCATAAGCAACCGTATCTCGACTATACATAAAAAAGATCCCCACAGAGTTATGCTCATAAGTATTATTTCGCACCGTATTTGCTCCCGTATACATAAAATGGAGTGAATAGCGACTATACTCACCAAAATTCTCTTCGATCATATTGCCATGACTGTACCAGACAACCATATCGCGGGAGTGACGGAGGTGATTTTTTTTCACTAAGTTATCATTGCTATACCAAAGTCTCAGCCCATCACCTCTAAGTCCTAAATCAAAATCTTTTGATTTAATCTTATTACCAATGATTTTAGAGTTGGTCACATTTTGCATATCTATACCAAACAGACAATCATCGATATCACAATCAAGAATCTCAACATACGTTGCATCGTGTACCGTAATACCTGCATCTAAATCTTGGTGCATATCTCCACTATTTCGGATAATTAGATTCTTGAGTGTCACAAAAGAACCTGTCACCTTGATCACAGTATCTTCTCCATCACCATAAATAGTAGAACCATCAGGATGACCAATAATCGTTACTGGTTTTTTGATCTCCAAATTACCTTTATAAAGCCCTTTGGGTAGATTGATAATGGCATTCTCTTTTACACTATTGATAATCTCTTGTAATGCACTTTGGGCATTAAGTAGATTTACAAACAGTACTATTATGAACACAAAACGCATATCACCCCCTTTAACGCGTTAGTTCTATCGATTGTCAGTGAGAGACTCTATGTGCTTTTGCACGTGAGAGAATTGCTAAAAGTGACAATAGACTTATTGCAACCAATAACCAAAAGCCAAGTCCTGGGTAAGAGTGTGTTGTAAACTGTGCAACTTTTCCATCCCCAAAGACTGTTGGCATAAAAGGTTTGATCTTAAATGCTCCATAATCATGCATGTTATGTCCAAACCAGTAGAGCCAATAAGAGTAAAGCCCAATAAAAATCACAGGCAGTGCTGCTGGGATCAACATAAAGAGTGAATAAAACTTACTGTTATAGATGATAAATAAGAACATGACAAATGCTGTAAAGACAAGTGCATAAGGTGCTAGTAGTCTCTCATACGGTCCACCACGCTCCATTGGGTCCATACCAATATAGTGGTTGATGGTATTCATTTCATGTACTTCACCACTAAATCCATCAAAATGAAAAAAGACAGGAATACCTTGTGGAAATGCCTCTTTTGGATAGTTTGGTGCCTCTAATGAAACTGACCAAATAGGTGTAGAAGCAACACCAATCTCTGCAGTATTATCAATCATCTTTTGTAAATCACCTTTTGCCACTTTAGGCGTAGTGTTACTAAAATAACGATCTTTGTTATAAAAGTTCCACAACCCAAAAACAGATGGTGAAATCTGCGCCTCTTTTCCCTGCTCAATCTTCTCAAGCGTTCCATGAAAAACAACTGTCGGAATCACAAAACCATAGAGAAAAATCCCTAATGCTATAATGGCAAAAATCTTTGATTTTATCATAGATGAATTCATCACTTTTCCCCTCAAAATTATCTAAAATCATTTGCCCCTAAAGAGCAAATCATGTTAAACAAATGGTATCAAGTATCTTGCATAAAGTCTTTGACATGTGTCAATACCTAAAGCCAAATTCTTTCAAGATTAGTATTTGTTAACTATTCGGGGAGACCAACCTATGAAAGAACTTGGTATTAGGAATTCAAAGGGGAAAACCCCCTTTGAAAATATCTATTTAAAATAGATTTGCGTTAGAATCAATCCACTTAAGATATTCGATAATATCTTTTGTCTCTTGATCACTCATACCTTGGTTAGGCATCTTAAGATTAAAGTAATTGATCATAGATTTAACATATGGATCTTCATACATCTTCTCTGGCTCTTTAATAAAGTCTGATACCCACTTCTCACCATTTTCGTGACGACTAAGCACACCTGTAAGATCTGGACCAGAACTCACTTTACCAATAACGTGACAACCAGAACATCCACCTTCATGGAACGCCTTTTCACCTGCTGCTGCGGCTGGAGACTGTTTGGTTGCAATTTTTCTCACCAATAGATCTTTAGCACGGATTCCAACATCCGCTGTTTTCACCATATATTGCCAAATCATATTCTCAAAAAGAATCGCTTTTTCAGTTTCACCTGCTGCGAGTGCTGCATCAGATTGCTTTTTCTGCTCTGGAATTTTTCCATATTGGTCAAGAGCATCTGTGACAAGTGCTGCAACTGTTGGATGATCACCAAACTTGTTATCTTTTAAGAACTTCACAACACTCTGAATAACATCATCAGTCGCTTTATTGACCGCTACTGTTTGCTCATACTCTTTTTTGAGTTGCTCTGGACTCATTGCTGCCATTTTCAGTTTTTTTGCACTGGTATACTTTTTACTTGGATCTTTCACCATCAAGTATCCCATCATCTCTAAGTGAAGGGCTGAACAAAACTCAGTACAGTAATATGGAAATACACCTTCAATATCTGCAACAAAACTCACGGTAGATGTTTCACCTGGCTCTAAAGAGGCATGGATATTGAAATGATCTACGGTAAAACCATGTGTCTCATCTTGTGCACGCTCTAAGTTTGTCAAGTGAATAGTGACTCTATCTCCTTTGTTAACTGTGATACGCTCTGGGTTGATATGAGATCTCACCATTGTCGCAAAGATTGTAACGTTATTACCATTTCGCTCAATTCTCTCCTCACCTGCTAGTGTCTTACCAGGATGTGGTTTACCAGTCTTAGAATCTGTACCCATTTTATAACGTACATGCGTATGAAGCTTACTAGCACGAATTGCAACAGCTTGATGTGGTTCACCAAGTGGTAACGGCATATCATAAAGAAGCTGCATCTTTTTATCTTTGATATCGATAAGCTGGTGATTTTGGGGGTGCAGTGGTCCAACTGGTGTAAATCTATCGATCGCTAGCTTATTAAGCGCGATGACAAAATCACCTTGAGGATCCGCTGATTTTCCTTCCATACCACAAAGGTGTCCAATGTTATAGTGAACATTAACTTTATCGATCACTTTAAGATCTTTATAGTTCCACTTGACTACTTGTGAATCAACATAGAGGGAGGTATAGATTTCACCATCAACATTTGAGTATTGATTATGTAATGGCCCAAGGCCCAACTCAATTTGACCATGGAGTGCTTTTTTCATATCAAGCACTGGAATACCATATGGATCTTTACCCGCATACTCTTTATTTTTGACCAGCTTTTTAATCTTATCAAAATCATAAACTGATGCATGTGTATCAAGCTTACCACAAACAGTAATATATTTACCATCAGGAGAGACATCAACACCATGTGGTGATTTTGGTTCAGGGATTAAAAAGAGTGCCTCATTTTTAACCGCTACATCCATAGGAATCACACGATGATCATTGACTATTTTTACATTTTTAGGATTTTCTGCTAATTTTGCTAGTTTTTTCCAATTATAAACATGTAAGTAATCAGTATCGTAACGACTCATTCCTGCTTCAAATGGAGGAAGACCTTTCTCAATACCACCTGTATACATCTCTGCATTAAATGAGTTCGTAAATGCCCAACCATCACTCACACCTTTACCAGAATCTGTTAAATCTTGCATATAAGGAGGTAGTTCAAGTGTAAATGAGTTCTCTGGCTCGATTTTTCCACTCTCTTTGTTAAATTTCCAGTGTGTTACACCACCACGATAAGTCTCTTTGTACTCTTCGATTGGATGATAGTTATTGTCAAATGGAGCAGCATATTGACTCGCTTCTAAGACATACTCTGTATTTGGTGTGACAAATGCACCACCATGTTCTGATTTAAAAACTGGATTGACAACAATTTGCTTTGTCTCAAAATCATGTAGATCGATAACTGCAATTCTTGGATTTGCTTTGTCATTGATAAAAAGATATTTACCATCATATTTTCCATCAACTTCTGAAATTGCTGGATGATGTGTATCTCCCCAATTGATCTCACGTCCACGAATGTTTCCTTGTCGAAGCACCTTTTTAGAATCCTCATCATATCCATACCCTTGCCAAGGCTCTGGGGTAAATACGGCAATGTACTTGATGATTCTCATTGATGGAACACCGTATACAATCACTTGACCAGATTGTCCACCTGAACTAAAGACAACATATTTGTCATGCATACCAGATGGGGTATAGGTCTTTGCTGCTGCTAATAAGTCTATTTGACTGAGCCCTCGCTCTTTCATCACTTTCTCAAGTGCTGAATCAGCAGAACTCACAGAAGCAGTGACAGCAATACCAAGGGCAAGTGCTGTTAGTTTGCTTACTAACGACTTCATAATAATCCTCCTTATGTAATAATATCCTGCACTGTAATTTTAGGACAAATCATAGTTTAAGAGGTTGATACGTATCAAGTTTTAAATGGTATTGAGTATTATTTTATCATCAGCTTATTATTAGCTAAGTCTATCAAAGTAGTTTTTAGCTTTTTGCTCTAAAAACTTCATACGATCTTTGCCTTTTGGCATCGTTTTTCGAAATGTTTTCATCTCCTGTAAAAACTCACCAATACTATCAGGAATCACTTTTTCTAAAAAGCGACGAAGCTGTTTAGCCACAGCTGGAGAAGAACCTGAAGTAGAAATCGCCATAGTGAGATCACCTTTTTTGATATATGAGGGGAAGATAAAATCACAATATGCAACCGAATCAACCGCATTACAGAGTATATTTTTACCTTGTGCCTCTTCGTAGATCTCTTTTTGCACGGTAACATCATCAACAGCCACAATCACAATTCCAAAACCATCAATATCACCTGTTTGATAAACTCTATTGGTATAGGTTAGGTTATTTTGTGCAATATGTTGTAACATTGTATCTGAGAGTTTAGGAGAAATCACACTGATATTGGTCGTAAATTCAAGCATATGGATTAACTTTTCTGTTGCGATATTTCCACCACCAACAATCAATATTTTAAGATGATCTAATTTTAAAAATGCAGGGAAATAAGCCATAAAATCTCCTTTTATTTATAGATTAAGTGTACTAAAAAAAAGAGTATGGGGTATTGATATATGTCAAATTTGAGATATTTGAAAAAGAGAGTAATAAAGAAGTGGTATAGGCAAAAAGCCTATACCTATATAAGCACTAATTACAGTGGCGTAACGTTTTCAGCTTGAGGACCTTTTTGTCCTTCACCGATTTCAAATGTTACTTTTTGACCTTCAGCCAAAGAGACACGTCCGTCACCTGTTCTATTTACTTGTCTAAAGTGTACAAAAATATCTTTGCCACCATCTTCTTGTTGGATAAATCCATAACCTTTTTCATCGTTGAACCATTTTACTGTTCCATTTAGCAAATCTGCCATTGTCTTACCTTTTTTTAGAAAATGCACTTCATATGAAGCGGAATCAAAAATACGAAGTTATTTGGTCTAGAGAAGTGCATCACACATCAAAGATAAACTAAAACCTCATCTATCATCGCAAGTATTATAGCTTTTTTTCTATAATTTACAAAATATTATAATTTTAATATCCATATATAGTTGCTACAATTACTCTTCTACCCCCATGATTTCGATGTTCATTTAAATAAATTCCTTGCCATGTTCCTAAATTCAAACGCCCTTCAGTAATGGGCAAAGAGAGTGAAACACCAATCATAATACTTTTTATATGTGCAGGCATATCATCTTTGCCTTCATAAGTATGCGTAAAATAGGCTTTATTTTCATCCACAACATCATTAAAATAGTTTTCAAGATCAACCCGTACAGACGCATCTGCATTTTCTCCTAAGGCAAGACTCGCACTGGTATGTTTTAAAAAAAGGTGCAATATTCCAGCCTCAATCTCTTTTATCTGTGAGAGTTTAGGGAGTATCTCATCTTCTATCAGATGAAACCCTCTTGTTTTTGGTGATAAAATAATCTCTTGTTGAAAAACATGCATCTTTCTACCCGCTCCTTACTATGCTTAGGCACTCATGTTACATTATAAACGATTATTTTTTAGTCACTTACTACAACTACTTTTTGCTTAAATCTATGTACAATTGCGATATACTTTTATAAAAAAGGGTGAAAAAAATGCTTACACCTGATAGCAGTAGCACTATCTCAGCAATTATTCAATCATCTGTTGCTCCTGTTTTTTTACTTGCAGGTGTAGCAGGACTTTTAAATGTCTTTACTGGCAGACTCACACGTATTATGGATAGACTTGAAAAACTTGATACCTATATGAATACACAAATTCAAAAAGATCAATACGATGAAGAGAATGAAAAGCATTTAAATAGAAAAAAGTTTTTAATTAAACGCTTAACTAATACCAATTTAGCAATCTTTTTTTGTACTGCGACAGGATTAATGGTTGCACTTGTCATCTTAAGTATATTTGCTGGTGCTCTCTTCTCTTTTCAGAGTAAAGTTTTTGTTTCACTCTTTTTTATGCTTGCTATGTTTTTTTTAATTCTCTCATTGATGCTCTTCTTACGGGAGATTT
>JAHZKW010000053.1 GCA_022600175.1 Campylobacterota bacterium | reverse complement strand
TCTACTTCTAACTATTTAATTTAACAAAGAAGAGACTATAATATATGAAATAATAATATAAATGGAGCGTTATAAATGGTTAAATATTCTTTAATAGCATTAGCAGCGGCAACAGTTTTATTTACTGGTTGTGATCAAGGAGAGTGTTGTGGAGCTGGTGGTGTGGCACCAACAGCAGTGATTGCGAGTGCTGCATTAGCAGCAGGTACACTAGATGGTACTGGTAGTAAAGACAATAATGATGATGGAAGAATTGTCAAAGAGGAGTGGAGTGTTGATGGTACAGTGGTAGATCCGACAAACTACGTTTTAGCAGCAGGTACACATACAGTTTGTTTAACTGTGACAGATAACGATGACCTTACGAATCAAACTTGTCAAGATGTCACTATCGCAGCAGGAAATCGTGCACCAACTGCTGCTATTACAGCGCCAACAGCAGCGACTATTACTTGTGATGCTGGTGAAGTGGTACAGTTTACAGGAAGTGGTACTGACAGTGATGGTGAGATTAGTAGTTATGCTTGGACACCTGCTTCTGTTTCTGGATCTGGTGCAAATGTAACCTATACTTGTCCTGCATCAGGTAGTCAACAAGTTTGTTTGACTGTGACAGACAATGATAATGCGATAAGCACAAATAGTGCGTGCAAAACAGTGACTGTCAATACACCAACTGAGTTAGCACCAACTGCTGTAATCACTGCACTAGAGTGTAGTGCTGATAATATAGTACAAGGTGAGATTAGAGTTACTTGTGGTGAGAGTTATGATAATGATGATGTAAATCAATCAAGTGTAAGTGCAACAGATAAAAATATCACAAGATGTGAGTGGAGTATTACAGCTGTTGATGATGATGGTCCTAATGATGTTCACCCAGTAACATTTGTAAGTTTTCCAGATGGTACAAAAAATGGAGATGGTTTTTATAATGTATCAGGTGAAAGTAATGCTACTGAGCCAAAGTTCATTGGTGAGCAGTTAGATTATAAAATCATTACTCTAAAAGTGTTTGATAATGATGGTAACACAAATGAAGTAACGAAGTATCACTATTATGAAGGTTCTTGTGGTGTGCTTGAGGATGTTGAAAGATAGTGTGTTAAAAAGTCCCTTTTCAAAGGGACTTTTTTAGATAAGTGCTATTTTTAACACCTCTTCAATTTTTTTAACTCCGATAATCTCCATTGATTCTTTGACAATATCAGGAATATCCTCTAAATCTTTATCATAATTTTTTTGTGGAATAATCGCCGTTTTGATCTTAGCTTTATGTGCAGCGATCAACTTCTCTTTTAGCCCTCCAATAGGAAGTACTTTACCTGTGAGTGTCACTTCTCCTGTCATGGCTACATCAGCACGTACCTTTTTCTCTGAAAAGATAGAGGCAATAGCTGTAGACATTGCAATACCTGCACTTGGCCCATCTTTAGGTGTAGCACCTTCAGGAACGTGCACATGAAGATCAAATCTACGATAGATTTCATTGACATTAGGTGTACGTTTTTCCTCTTTTTCACTTTTAACCAGAGGGATAAGCTTTGGATCAATAGCTAGTTTTTTCTCATCTATCAGTACTTTCACCACACTTTGTGCAATACGAACAGACTCTTTCATCACATCGCCTAAACTTCCTGTTAGTTGCAATCCACCTTTGCCTTCGATCTTGATTACTTCAATTTTAAGGACATCACCACCGACACTGGTCCATGCTAATCCATTGACAATACCTACCGCGTCTTTTTTATCTTTTTCTTCAATTGCAAAGACTTCTTTGTCTAAAAATTCATCTAAGTTTTTATTGGTCACTGATACTTTAAGGATTGAACTATCTGCTAGTATAGTTTTAGCAACTTTTCGTAATACTTCTGCAATCTTACGTCGAAGGTTTCTAACCCCTGCTTCACGTGTATAGTTTGAGATAAGCAGTTCTAATGCTCCTTTTGTGATTCCAAACTCTGCATTTTTAAGTCCATGCTTTTTTAACTCTTGAGGAATTAGATACTTTTTTGCAATCTGATATTTTTCATCAGGTGTGTATGAACTGACAAAGATAAACTCCATACGATCACGAAGTGGAGCAGGGATATAACCTACCTCATTGGCTGTTGCGATAAATATCACACGGCTTAGATCAAGGTTAAAGTTTAGATAATAGTCTCTAAACTCTTTATTTTGTTCAGGATCAAGGATTTCTAAAAGAACTGCTGTAGGATCACCTCTGTGGCTTCTTGCTACTTTATCTATCTCATCTAAAACAACAACAGGATCCATCTCTTTCGCTTCAATGAGCCCTTGTACGATACGTCCAGGCATAGCACCAATGTATGTCCTTCTGTGACCTCTGAGTTCATTAACATCTTCGAGTCCACCGAGTGCCACACGAATCAACTTTCGTTTGAGTGCTTTAGAAATTGAGTTTGCTAAAGATGTTTTCCCTACACCTGGAGGCCCTGCAAAACAGAGGATGGCACCTCTGCTATCTTGATCTTTAATCCCCCGTTTCTCTTTGAGTTCTTTAACTGCAAAGTACTCTTCAATACGCTCTTTCGGTTTCTCTAACGAGTAGTGATCAGAGTCAAGTTGTCTTTTGACTTGGTTAATATCGAGTTTTCGTTTTGAGAACTTACCAAAGGGAATCTCTAAAACCCAATCTAAGTAACCTTGTATCATATTTGCAAGATCGG
>JAHZKW010000052.1 GCA_022600175.1 Campylobacterota bacterium | reverse complement strand
GAGATCATAATGGTGATGACTTTGATCTCTATGATCTCTCTGCTAGCGAAAATGCACACTATACAAACTTACCTTCATTTATTAGCAGTGCAAACTCTTTTAAAAGTATTGAAAAAGAGTTTGCAAACTATCTCTATCATGAAAAGCTACTCACCTTATATAAAGTCTCTTCTCTTAAACTTGAATCACAACCAGAAGAGTCATTCAGACAATTTAAAATACGGGTAACTGACAAAGTACGGGAAGAGCAAGATGAAGCCATAGAAAAACTACGTCTCAAATTTAATAAAAAAAGAGCTTCCTTAGAAACAAAATACCAAAGAGCTTTAGAGAGACTAGAAAAAGAGGAAGCTGATGTGAGTGCACGTACAACAGATACCGTACTCTCTTTTGGGATGACCATACTAGATGCTTTTTTAGGTCGAAAATCTGTCAAAAGAAGTACCGCTTCACGTGCAGGCTCAACCATTAGAAATGCTAGAAAGATCTATAGTGAAAAAGATGATGTTGCAGTTGCTGAGCGTAAAGTTGTAGAAATTGAAGCACAGATGGAAACACTTGCCGAGAGCTTAGAAGAGGAGATCAACCTTCTAGAAGAGGAGTTTGATATCGATAACTACACTATCGAAGAGTTTTACATCAAACCAAGACGCAGTGATATTCATGATGTTGAAGTTGTACTTCTATGGGAAAGTAGAGCCTAATCACATCATGATCAATAAGTCACAAGAACTGCTTAACCCTGCTTCTAAGGATTTCTGCATGCTTGATTATGAGTGTGCCTATATTCCTGAAAATAAAGTACGTATGAACTACAAATATGTTCGTCATGCAACTCCAGAGTTTAACAGTGCGGTGATCAAAAGAGGATGGCGACGATTTGGGTGTTACTACTTTCATCCTATCTGTGAGGGTTGCAATGAGTGTAAATCCTTGCGCATTCATGTCAATGACTTCAAACTCTCAAAATCACAAAAAAAATCAAAAAGTCGTAATAAAGAGACACGTATCATCGTGCAAAAGCCTACCCTCTCTTATATGCATTTAGATCTTTACAATAAATACCATGACTTTAAAAGTGATAAAGATGGCTGGAAACAAAAAGATATCACTACACGTGAATATATTGAAAATTTTGTAGAGGGTGCGGGAGAATTTGGAAAAGAGGTACTCTATATCAGAGATGAAAAACTTATTGGTGTTGACCTCATAGATGTACTTGAAGATGGGATAAGCTCTATCTACTTTTTTTATGATCCAGACTATGCAAGACTCTCACTAGGTACCTACTCCCTACTCTACCAGATAGAGTTGGCAAAACTCCTAGAGCTGGAATGGATCTATCTTGGGTATTGGGTTGAAGGCTGCAAAGCATTTGCCTATAAAACCAACTTTACACCACAACAACTACTTGATGGTTTTCCAAAGATAGAGGAAGAGCCTTTGTGGATACCTCCTGAAAGTAGTAAACATACTTAAAGGAACAAAATGAAAATAACTAACATTTTAATAATTATATCGCTCTCACTTACTTTAATCAGTTGTTCAAGTATGAAACCACTAAATGCTAAAAAACTTAGTAAAATAGAAAAAATTGGTGTTGTAGTTGTAGATGGTAATCAACTCTCCCTTCGTCTTATTGGTACAACCATATTTAATAATGAACTTAAATATCAAGATATAAGTGATTGGAATTTATCATCTTTTATTAACAATGAAGTAGGTACCCAATTAAAAACTAGGTCAAATCTCACAACTATAGATATTAACTACAATATTGATGAGATACGTCATAAAACAGCATTAAAAAACGAACAAGGTGAAGTATGGGAATTTATAGATTCAGGACTTAAAAAGAGTTTAGCACCAATTATGCAAAAAAATAAATTAGACTATATTTTATTGGTTGTAGGATCATATATCAATCAAAGTGGTATATATATTTTTAAAAGACAATTTTTAAAATCTGTTCATGACTCACAACTGCAAATTTTTTATAGATTACGATTATTTCATAAAAATGAAATGAAAGAAATTTGTAGAACAATCATCGCTGAGAGAATTGATATAGACCCAATCATTTGGGAAGACGGAAAAAGAAAAATAACTACAAAAGAATTAAATAGATTAGAGATGAAAACTAAAAAGAGATTACATTCTGCTATTGAAAAACGATTAATATCAATGGGCTTAATTCAATAATTAAACCATCATACATGACCTGCGTTTTTAATACAACAGCCTCAAAGCACACTTTCGATAGAATCGCCAAAAAACTTCAAAGGTCATATATCATGAGGGGCTACAAAGTCTTTTCCGGAACAGCAAATTTAGAGTTCTCCAAATCAGTTGCAAAGTATCTATCAATCCCGCTTTCAGAAGCAACAGTTACACGTTTTAGTGATGGTGAGATTGGTGTACGTATTACCGAGAGTGTACGTGGACGCGATGTTTTTATCATCCAATCTACATGTGCCCCTGCTAATGCAAACTTGATGGAACTTTTAGTCATGACAGATGCACTTAAAAGAAGTTCTGCTAACTCAATCACTGCCATTGTTCCTTACTTTGGTTATGCAAGACAAGATAGAAAAGCAGCACCTCGTGTGCCAATCACTGCAAAGCTTGTGGCTAATCTCTTTGAAACTGCAGGCATCGACAGAGTCGTTACAGTTGATCTTCACGCAGGTCAAATCCAAGGCTTTTTTGATATCCCTGTGGATAATCTCTATGGTTCTATCGTCTTTCGTGATTATCTGCAGCGAAAAAATCTCAAAAACCCAATCGTTGCAAGTCCAGATATTGGTGGTGTTGCACGTGCAAGAGAGTTTGCAAAAACAATGGGTCTTGATCTTGTGATCGTTGACAAAAGACGTGAAAAAGCCAATGAGAGTGAAGTGATGAACATCATCGGTGATGTAGAGGGTAAAGATGTTATTCTTATTGATGATATGATCGATACAGCAGGTACAATGGTCAAAGCGGCTGAAGCACTCAAATCTAAAGGGGCAAACTCTGCTATGGCATTTTGTACACATCCTGTCCTTAGTGGTCCAGCTTATGATAGGATTGAAAAAGGTGGTTTAGATGAATTAGTTGTTACAGATACGATACCTCTTTCACAAGAGAGTGAAAAGATCACTGTACTTTCAGTCTCACATCTCTTTAGTGAAGTGATCCGTAGAATCTACCACAACGAAAGTGTGAACGGACTTTTTTCATAGATGCAGGAGCTTATTAGAAACTTCTCAATTATCGCACATATTGATCATGGAAAGAGTACTTTAGCAGACCGATTGATTCAAGAGTGTGGTGCTGTCACCAATCGAGAGATGAGTACCCAAATGATGGATACTATGGATATTGAGCAAGAGCGTGGTATCACCATTAAAGCACAAAGTGTAAGACTTGACTATGTGAAAAATGGGCAGACTTATATCTTAAACCTCATAGATACTCCAGGCCATGTTGACTTCTCATATGAAGTGAGTCGCTCACTCGCATCAAGTGAAGGTGCACTACTGATTGTAGATGCCAGTCAAGGGGTAGAAGCACAAACCATTGCCAATGTCTATATCGCACTAGATAATGATCTAGAGATGATACCAGTTCTTAACAAGATTGACCTTCCTGCGGCTGATCCTGATCGTGTCAAAGATGAGATTGAGCATACGATTGGTCTTGATTGTACAGACGCTTTAGAAGTAAGTGCCAAAAGTGGTATAGGGATAACAGAACTTTTAGATGCAATCATCGATCGTATCCCTGCCCCTTCAGGTGATGAAAATGCGCCGACTAAAGCGTTAATTTATGACAGTTGGTTTGATAGCTATTTAGGTGCTTTGGCACTGGTTCGTGTCTATGACGGTGAGATCAAAAAAGGTCAAGAAGTCCTTGTGATGGGAACCCAAAAGAAACATGAAGTTTTAACGCTTAACTATCCGCACCCTATTAAACCAGTAGCGACTAAAAGTATCAAAGCAGGTGAAATCGGTATTGTCTCTTTAGGACTTAAAACTGTGGGTGACATTCAAGTGGGTGATACCATTACATGTCTTAAAAACCCTACGGCTGAACCTATTGGTGGTTTTGAAGAGGCTAAAGCTTTTGTTTTTGCAGGAATCTATCCTATAGAGACGGATAAGTTTGAAGATCTCAGAGATGCCCTAGATAAACTCAGGCTCAATGACTCAAGTATCTCTTATGAGCCTGAAACTTCAGCAGCCCTTGGCTTTGGCTTTCGTGTAGGCTTTTTAGGCATGCTTCATATGGAAGTGATTAAAGAGCGCTTAGAGAGAGAGTTTAACCTTGATCTTATTGCTACAGCACCAACGGTAACCTATAAAGTCATTCTCAATGATGGTTCTGAAATTGAACTCCAAAACCCAAGTGAGCTTCCACCAACCAATAAAATGGATAAAATCCTAGAGCCTTATGTAAAAGCTACCATTTTGACACCAAATGAGTATTTAGGCAATGTCATCACACTGGTCAATGATAAACGTGGTATCCAAGAGAAGATGGACTATTTGAGTCCTGAGCGTGTACTTTTAGAGTATGCTATTCCTATGAATGAAATTGTGATGGATTTTTATGATAAGTTAAAATCAGTCACTAAGGGGTATGCAAGTTTTGATTATGATCCTGTGGGTTATCGTGAAGGTGACCTTGTCAAGCTTGATATCCGTGTTGCAGGGGAAGTTGTTGATGCGCTCTCCATTATCGTACCAAACTCTAAAGCACTCAGTAAAGGTCGTGAGTTTGTAAAACAGATGAAAGAGCTTGTACCTAGACAACTTTTCGAAGTTGCCATTCAAGCGAGTATTGGCAATAAAGTAATCTCTAGAGAGACTGTAAAATCTATGGGAAAAAATGTAACTGCTAAGTGTTATGGTGGTGATATCACCCGTAAACGAAAACTACTTGAAAAACAAAAAGCGGGAAAAAAGAGAATGAAATCTATCGGTAAAGTACAACTACCGCAAGAGGCATTCATGACTGTATTGAAGATTGACTAAACAATCTTCAACAGAGCTCTACAAATTGTTACACTTTACTTATAAAATTAGTTTTTTGCAAAAGAAAAGCTAAAGTTTTTTCACTATCTGTCTTTAAAAATCGTTTTATTTGTTATAATCTTAACTATCTCACTATCTGTTAGGAATAAGATTTGATTAAGATTAAATACTACATTGTACTCTTTCTCTCCCTATGCGCTCTACCCTTAAGTGCATCAAATATTTTTGATAAAGAAATCCCTTTTAAAGAGGGTATTGTACACTATAGTGTCAGTGGCAGTGAGTATGGTACTAAAACACTCTATATCAAAGAGTATGGTAAAAGACAAGTACGCTATACCAATACCAAAAGTAAGTTTATGCGTCAAAATAGTACAACAGATCGTTTTACACATATCACACCCAAATGGATCTATGAGATTGATTTAGAGTCAAACAGTACTACGAAACTACCAAACATGAAATATCTCTTGCAAAAACGTTTTGCAAAACTCTCAAAAAAAGAGAAAAAAATTGTCACTAAAAACCTTACAGATATTAAACAAAACTCTCTCCAAAATCTTAAAGGTACGCTAAAGCCTCATGTTACTGAGATTTTAGGATTTAACTGTAATCTTGAATCTATCCAGGGGGTTAACACTTATACTGCTGAAAATAGTGAATTAGTTTTAAAAACAGAGACAGAAATTTTAGGTTTCCATACAAAAATGGTTGCAACAAAGATCGAAAAAAAAGCAATTGGTTTTGATATTTTTATCTTGCCTAAAAATTTAAAAATCAAAGACAATAGTGAACAAGTAAAGCAACTTGAAGAAGAGGCAGATACAATCATTGGTTATCTGCGTACTCCAAATCTCACACCTAGTACAACAGATCAAAATAGCGTCTCAACAGATACTAAAGAGGACTTTCAAACCATTATACAAGATAGTATTAAAGTTTTAGAATCACTTTAATACTATAAAATCTCGTTATGGATTTTTTTAGCAAAACTTTTTAAGTTACTTTCACGTAGCGTTTCAATATTGTTCCCACCAAAAATTGTTAAATTTGAAGCAACTGCAAACTCTTGAGAATCACTAATAATCTTATGCCCATGAATACGTAGACTATAAGATCCTGCCGGTAAATAAGATACTTCAATCTGTTCGATATTATCAACTCTATTAAGTTTATTAGAGACAGCTAACACGTCAGGATTGTTTTTATCCAATGTATAGGGATAGTAAGTTGCACCTGTTGTTTGATTGATTAAAACCATATCAATATCATTAACCAAAGTCACTGCACTTGATGGATTTGCTGCAGGATCTACCCAGCTTAGTGTTGTTTTAAATGATGCTGTATTTGAGAGTGTAAAGTTATAGACTCTTTCACTATTATGTGCTAATGCACCAATGCTGACTAAAGGTTGATCACTCTCGATACTTTTGATTGTATTCACCGCTTCTTCAGCATCAATTAATCCAAACCCAACTTTATAATCAGGACCTTGATTCTCTTTATCTACAGCGGTATTAATCATGATTGATTTTAAAAGATCATGCCGCATATCATATCCACCAGTACTTCTTTTATACTGCTGAATCAAAAGTGCCGCTGCTCCTGTAGCAGCTGGTGTTGCCATAGATGTACCACTCATCATAGCATAACTATTGTCTGACTCATCCGTAGAAGAGGTGATATACTCACCTCTTGCACAAAGATCAGGTTTAATCCGTCCATCATCCACAGGCCCAGTACTACTTAACCCTGCTACCCCAGTAGAGGTAAGATTTAAGGCACCGATTGTGAAAATATTTTTTGAATTTCCTGGTCCTTTTATAATCCCATACTCACCATACCCTGCAATTTCACCATCATTCCCTGCAGCTTCAAATACATTTAAAAACGGATTATTTTCTACTGCTCTATCTTGCGTTGAGGCATCACTATCATACTCACCAAGTCTAATCTTGTCACTATAACCATAAGAGTGATTAGAGAGTAATATTCCTTCATCTTGATAGAGTTTTAAAAATGATTCAGCAAAAGCAACATCACTAAAGCCATAACTATAAAGCGTTGCTTTACTTGCCATTCCTTTTGCTTTATCATTATCACCATCTGCAACAATTGTCCCTGCAACATGTGTAGCGTGAAAGTTGACATCAACGTTTGTTGATTTATTGATCACACTTTTATATCCATTGCTATTAAACTCTTGATGTGTATCTCTTACAATACCACCATCAACAATCCCTATACGTATATTTTCACCATTGAGGTTATATTTTGTCCAGAGATCAGAGACATTGAGACTCTCTGCAGTTTTACGATTTCTGGTACTCTTTTCACCATTGATGGTGATGAGTCGATGATTTTTATCGATATATTGGATCAAAGGTAACTGTTTTAATTTTTCATAATCTTCTGAACGCACCTCAATCTGTGCTTCTCGAAGTTCTGCTACTGCTTTGTGTACAATAGCATCAATATCATGTTCTTCGAGATATGAAACAACCTCTTCTTTGGTAAGTTCTTGTAAAAAAAGTACATTAATATTTTGGTACGCACCTACACCAAGTGTTGTTAAACCACTCTCTTTTGTACGATATGTGCTCAACATTGATGCCTGCGAAATAAAATCCGTACCTTCAAAATCTAATGTCTCTAAGATATAAGATTTACCATAAAGATAATAACTTAAATCGCCCGCATATACTATAGTACTTACTCCTTTACTGTAGAGTAATTCGCGCTTTTGTTGATCCAAAGGAGCACTAAATTTTGCAATAATAGTTTTTTCACTGTTTGAGAGTGCTCTTGTTGTTAGTTGCAGTTCATTTTTTGAGTCATTGGAAAAGTGCACTTCTGTACCATTTAATGTCAATGCTGATAGACTTTGATCTAAAGTTGTTAGACCTAGAAGTGTTTTTAAGGTTAGTGTTGAAATTCTATATTTCATTGTGTTATCTCCAAATCACGCTTTATCTAAAAAGTAATTCGGTTAACTTTTCTAAAACTGAACAATTTTATTTTACTTTTTTGCCTTTAATTTAATTTAGTATAACTTTTTTTACCATTTGAAACATATCTTTACTCTGTGCCCTACTCTGCTATCTAAAAATTAAATTATTTAGATATAATCATGTGATTTTTAAAAAATAGGAAATAGATCAATATGCGAGTATTTACAGGTATACAACCCTCAGGCACCCTTCATCTGGGAAACTATTTTGGCTCCATCCAACAGATGGTTCAGTTACAAAATGATAATGAACTCTTTATGTTTATTGCAGATTATCATGCACTCACTTCACTCAAGGATCCACAAGCACTTAAAGCAAATACCCTTGAAGCAGCCATTAGTTATCTTTCACTTGGTATTGATCCCCAAAAAACGATTATGTGGGCACAATCAGATGTCAAAGAGGTTTTAGAACTCTACTGGATACTTTCAGCCTATACACCAATGGGACTTTTGGAGCGTGCACATAGTTATAAAGATAAAGTAGCTAAGGGCATTGCTGCAAATCATGCTCTCTTCTCTTATCCTGTACTTATGGCAGCAGATATTTTGCTCTATGATGCAGAAGTAGTACCTGTAGGAAAAGATCAAATCCAGCATGTAGAGATTACACGGGATATTGCAATTAAATTTAATAACGATCATTGTGAAGCTTTTACACTGCCTAACTTTAAAGTCGATGATAATATTGCAGCTGTACCAGGCATTGATGGTGCCAAAATGAGTAAAAGTTATGGCAATACCATTGACATTTTTACGACTGAAAAAGCGCTCAAAAAACAGACAGGAAAAATTGTTACCCAGAGTGTTCCAGTTGAAGAGCCCAAAGAGTATGAAAACTGTAATGTCTATAACCTCTCAAAACTCTTTTTAAATAATAATGAACTCATAGAGTTACAAGAACGTTATCAAAGAGGTGGAGAGGGGCATGGTCACTTTAAACTCTATCTTAAAGAGAGAATATGGGACTATTTTGAAGCCCCACGCCAAAAAAGAGCTTACTACTTGGAGCATCAAGATGAAGTCAAAGATATTTTATTAGAGGGTGCAAAAAAGGCACAAGAGATCGCAGCAGTCAAGATGCAAAAAATTAGGGATGCTGTAGGCATCTATAGATAAGGGATAAGATGATTGATTTAAAAGCACTACAAAACAATTTTGAAGCCGTAAGCCAAAAGCTTAAAAAGAAAAAAATTGATGCCGCCCTCTTAGAACTCTTAAAAGAGGAATCACTTCAGCTTAAAGAGAAGCGTAACCTATTAGAACAGTTACAAGCAGACCAAAATGCAAAAAGTAAACTTTTCCCTATTTATAAAAAAGAGGGAAAAGATATTGCAGAGCTTAAATCCCAGCTTGATCAAAACAAAGAGAAAATCACAGCACAACAAGAGGTCGTTAGACTCTTAGAGGAAAAACTCTCAGAGATTGCCCTAGGTGTGCCTAATATCCCTGATGATAGTGTGCCAGAGGGGAGTGATGAAGAGGATAATATAGAGCTTAAAAAAGTACTTGATACTCCTGTTTTTGATTTTGCCCCCAAAGAACACTGGGATCTGGATAGTAATCAAGAGTGGATTGACTTTGAACGCGGTGTTAAACTCACCAAAAGCCGTTTTTCAGTCCTGAAAAATGATGCAGCAAGACTTGAACGTGCCCTAGTAAACTTTATGCTTGACTTTAACAGATCACGTGGCTTTGATGAAGTCTCAGTTCCTTTTATTGCAAACCAAGACTCCCTTAAAGGTACTGGACAACTACCAAAGTTTGAAGATGATCTTTTTAAAATTGAGGGTGAAAATCTCTACCTTATTCCTACAGCAGAAGTACCTGTCACCAATCTATTTAGAGATGAGATTTTAACAGCAGATGAACTACCCATCAAACTTACCTCGTATACCGCATGTTTTCGTAAAGAGGCCGGCAGTGCAGGACGTGATACTAGAGGAATGATCAGACAACATCAATTTGGTAAAGTCGAACTTGTTGCTCTTGCAAAACCAGAGGAGAGTGATCAAGTATTTGATGATATGCTCTCATGTGCAAGTGATCTTTTGACAGCATTAGGACTACCGCATAGACTTGTGATGCTTTGTGGTGGTGATTTAGGATTTGGTGCTGCAAAAACTGTTGATATTGAGGTTTGGTTGCCAGGTCAAAACCGCTACCGTGAAATCAGCTCTGTCTCAAACACCAGAGATTTTCAAGCAAGACGTGCCATGATCCGTTATAAAGATGGTAAAAAAAATAGACTTGTACATACCCTCAATGGCTCTTCACTGGCCATAGGAAGGACGTTGATTGCAGTGATGGAGAACTATCAAAAACGTGATGGAACTATTGCAATTCCGGAAGTATTAAAAAAATATATGCAGTAAAGAGAAAAGATGGCTGAAGAAGAGTTTTATACCCTTGAGGATGAAGATGAGTTAGAGACATCTGAAGAGTCTTCCAGTGAGGTATCAGATTCAGAGTCAAAAACTAAAAAGTCTGAGAATAAAATAATCTATTATGCAATTATTGGACTTTTAAGTTTGATCATCATTCTTGTAGCCCTTTTTATCTACCTCTATATCAGCAAAAAAAATGATCAAACACAAAATAGTGAAATCAATACCACCGAACTGATACAAACAATACAAGAAAAGACCCTCACACCTAAAGAGCAGAGTGAAGCACAAAAGTTAATTCAAAAAGCAACAAAGCTGTATGAAGAGGGACATAAAACAGAAGCTTTACAGATTTATGAAAACCTCTCCGCTTATAACAAAGCACTCTCTTTTTACAATATCGGTGTGGCAAAGCTTAAAGAGAAAAAGTATAAAGAAGCGATACTCTCTCTAGATCAAGCGATGCAAAGTAATAAATTAAAAACACCAAGTGCTATTAATGCAGCTGTGGCAGCTTTAACGCTAAATCAAAAAGATATCTTTACCCACTATCTAAAACTTGCAGAGAAGTACCTACCCTATCTTTTAGAGTCCCCACTCTACTCCTATTATGTGTCACTTGTCAACTACTATAAAGAACAACCCTTAGAGAGTTTAATCTCTATTCAAAACCCCTCTTCACAATTTTATCAAGATCAACAAAATTTAATCGCAGCCAAAGCGTTGAGCAGTATTAAAAATGATAGTTTAGCAATCAACTATCTCAACAAGATTGCCAACACTGGTGATGCTTTGGCATTGGGACTTTTACAAGCACGTGTTGAAGAGTATGGACTTGCTGACACCTCTTTGCAAACTGCAGTGAATATAGGTATTGCACCTATCAAATCAAATATAGCCCTAGCACTTGTTAAAAATAAACTTGGACTCTTACAATCCTCAGGTGATATCTTAAAATCAATACATGATACTTATAAAGAAAAAGCAGCCAAAACCTATCCTATTGATGTCAAACTGAAAGCCTCCCTTTTTGATCCTGTGTATGCACAAAAGGCCTTTAAAAAACAGCTCTTTTTAGATGAAAAGTATAAATACTCACTCCTTTTTTACTATGCACCTTATCGTCTCTATAATGCAAACCAAACAATCAACTATATTACTAAAGGAGCAAAAAAGATTGATATAGATCGTACATCTCCAGCCTTAGGCTACCTCAAAGACTCTAAGGAGATCTCTGATGTCAATATTGCCATCACAGAAGCATTAGGACTCATCATAGATAATAGAGTTTATGAAGCAAATGTAGTTTTTAAAAAAGCATTGAAAAAACACCCAATTCACAGTACTTTGCATTATAATCTTGCACTCTCATATGCCCAGATATTTGATTTTCAAAATGCCTACAAACACTTTTCAAAAAGTTACTTTCTCAATACCACGAACTATCTTGCACTCGCTTTTAAAACATTTTGTGCAAGGCTGATCAACAAAGAAATTCCGCAAAATGAGCTTGAACAATTAAAAAACAATACTAATAATAAAGAAGCTCTTGCACTTGTTGAGATTGCATTAGGCTCACTTGGATTAAACTTTGGCTACCTCGATGCAAAAAAAGAGACCTTTTCACATATGATCAATCTACTCTTTGCTTATAATAGAAATGATCTTCGTATTTATCAACAAAGTGCAAAAGATTTAAAAACACTACTGCCTCAAGATATTGTCTCAAATATCTTATATCTTGATGCCTATAATGATAAAAACAATCTCAAAAGCTATGCCCGAAGTATTCAACACACCTTTACAACCAATACCCTTGATTACTCACCTCTCTTTTTTGGAGGATGTTTACCTAAAGAGCTCTATGTAAGACTATTGAGTATTGCAGGTATCTCCTCTTATGGGAGAAAGGTACTATATAACTATGCTAAAAATAACCCACCGACTATCCCACTATTACAATCTATCGCTTTTTCTGAGATCTATAACAACAATTTTGAAGTTGCCTATAAAACTTATAATCGTTTAATTGATGAGTATGCACAAAAAGATTCACATACACTCTTTCTTGCTTCTGTTGCTGCTATTGGAGCAGACAAACATGCCAATGCCGTTGCCCTTCTTGAACTAGCAAAACTAACAGATAGTTCTAACTATGAGAGTCGATATGCATTAGGGCTGCTCTACCACCAAGCACAAAACCTTGAAGGTGCTTCTATCCAATACCAGAAAATTGGTAACAACGGTTTTTCTTCCAATTACTTTACATTTAACTTAAAAAAGTAAAGTAATTTTTATTATTTTACTTTAAAGTGCTATACTAATTAATTAATTTTTAAAAGGAGGATACATGACACGTCGACAATGGATGTGGTTATGGATATGGCTTTTACTTTTTTTCATCATATTTTGTGTTTGGGATAAAGTTCGCACACTAGCACTGGTTGAAAATACGAATCCGAAAATCGTTACAAAAGAGGTGAAAAGTGAACAAAAAATAGTACAACCCGTAGTTACCACACAACATAAAGATATGCATTTGAAAATTGTTAAAGAGGAACAAAACGTTACGCTCTCAGGATCTTTTGAAACACAAGAGAGTTACACTGAACTTAAAGAAGCGTATGAAAAACATTTTCAAGTACAAGAAGGTACAATCAATATCGATAAAGATGTGAAGAATAGTAAAATGATGACACTGATGCCTACGTTAGCAGAAGAGTTTGCACAGTTTAAAAATGGCTACCTTGAATATACAGATAATAATTTAATTATCGAAGGTATCGCAAATGACCAAAACATCATCAAAAGTATTACAGATAAAGCACTACTTTCTGGAGATCTTTTCGTTGATAATAGAGTCATTTTAGAGAGTATTGCAGAAGAACCTGCAACAGCTGAAATTAACCAAGAACCTGTAGAAGCAGACAAAGAAGTTACAACAACAGAGCCCAAAAGTGAACAAGATATGGCACTGCTTCAAGCAAAACTCTATGCACTACTCAATGAGCAAAAAGTTGAATTTGTTTATGGTAAATCAAAATTAACAGTAAAAGGACAAAAAAGCATTGATGATGTCTTTAAAATTTTAGAAAAACATCCAGATGTACTTGTTGAGATTGGTGGACATACAGATTCAGATGGTAAAAAAGTAAATAATAAAATATTAAGTCAAAAAAGAGCAGATGCAATTAAAGTATATCTGGTCAAAAAGGGGCTTAAAATGAAAAATCTTAAGGCTGTAGGTTATGGTGAAAGCAAGCCGTTAGTCAAAAATAACTCACTTGCAAACAAACAGATAAATAGAAGAGTTGAATTTAAGATTATAGGAGAATAAAAATGGATAATTTAATAACAATAGCATCACAAATAATCATCTGTTTGATTATTGCTGCACTATTAGGTGCAATCATAGGTTACTTACTAGGGAAAATGAGTAAATGTGACAAAAAAGACTCAGAGACCAAAAATGAGGCATTGAGTGATTATACAGATGCACATGAGAATAGTACTGTAGAGAGCAGACAAACACAAAACGTTAGTCAGCTTGCTGGTGCCAGTACAGCAGCAACGATGCATCTTGAAGAGAAAGACCTCACAGCACCACTAGGTCAAGAGATTGGCATTAGACCCTCACAAATGAGTATTACAGATGAAAATAATATCGACGACCTTAAAGAGATTAGTGGTATTGGTCTTAAGATTGAAGAGGTACTGCATAGTATTGGTATTTACAAATTTGAACAAATTGCATCTTGGAGTAGTGACAATATTGCATGGATTGAAAACTATCTCTCTTTCAAAGGACGTATTAAAAAAGAGGACTGGATTGCACAAGCAAAACTACTTGCTGCAGGTAGTCAAACTGAGTTTAGCAAAAAAGTAAGACGTGGAGATCATCCAGAGTATTAACATCATAGATGTTCCCATACAGAACGTGTGGGAACATTTTTAGAAAAACAACTTATTTGGTATAATCACACAAAAATTAAAGGATTTAATTTGATCTGTGTTTTTGATTGTGAAACTATCCCTGATGCAAAACTCCTAAAACAACAATTTTCACTCTCAGGAGATGATCAAGAAGTTACCCAAAAAGCTTTTGAGATCTATGAAGCAAAAACAGGCACTACATTTTTACCTATTCCTTATCATCAAGTAGTCTCTATTTCAGCTGTCATGGCAAATGACTATGGTGCTTTTGAAAAAGTAAGCTCAATCGATGGTGATGATGAAAAAAGTATGATTAAAAACTTTCTAGGGTTCATTGATAAACACAACCCAAAACTTATTAGTTTTAATGGAAGAGCATTTGACATCCCAATGCTTATGACACGTGCCATGAGATACAACCTTAGCTGTCCTGCATTCTTTGAAAAAGAGAATAAAATGCTTAATAAAAGTAAGTGGGATAACTATCGTTATCGTTTTAGTGACCGCTTTCATGTTGATCTATTAGATCACATGAGTGATTTTGGAGCGGTGCGTGGTATGAAGCTTGACCTGCTCTGCTCTATGATGGGAATTCCTGGAAAGTTTGATGTAAGTGGTGATCAAGTCTTTGCACTTTACTATGAAGGTCAACTGACTAAAATCAAAGAGTATTGTGAAAGTGATGTTTTAAACACCTACTGGCTCTATCTTAAATATGAACTTTTAAAAGGGAATCTTCTCTTAGAGGATTATTTGCATTATTTAGATATGATGGGCGAAAAAATTCCCACAGATAAATCTTATAGCCAAATATTTATTGACGGGGTCAAAAAAGAGTTAACAGAAAAATGATTGCTGTAGTAGACTACAATATGGGAAATCTTAGAAGTGTAGAGAATGCATTTCAAAAGATTGGAGAAAAAGTTTCTATCGTCAGAGATCCTGACAAAATTGCACAATATGACAAATTAATACTCCCTGGCGTTGGTGCCTTTGGTGATGCTATGGAACACTTAAAAGCGATTAACATGGATGAATCAATCATCGCTTTTGCCAAAAGTGGTAAACCGCTCTTAGGTATTTGTTTAGGCATGCAACTTTTACTAGAAGATTCAAACGAGTTTGGAATTCATAAAGGACTAGGACTTATTCCAGGTAGTGTACGTAAATTTGACCAAAAAGAGTTTCAAACGCCTTTAAAAGTACCGCATATGGGATGGAATGAACTATTCGTTCAAAACGAGACCCCACTATTTAAGGGAATGCCTGAGATGTTTTATCTCTATTTTGTACATAGTTTTCATGCCCTCTGTGATACAGCATATACTATTGGTAAAACAGAGTATGGTTACACCTTTCCAAGTGCAATCAACAAAGATAATATTTATGGTTTACAACCTCACCCTGAAAAGTCTCATGAAAATGGACTCAAAATATTACAAAATTTTATGGAGTTATAATATATGGATATCCTTCCCGCGATTGATTTAAAAGATGGTCAAGCAGTAAGATTAACAAAAGGTTTGATGGATAGTGCAAAAATCTATAGTGATGAACCATGGATAGTTGCAAAAAGGTTTGAAGAGATGGGAAGCAAGTGGTTGCACCTTGTAGATCTCAATGGTGCTTTTGCAGGAGAACCAAAAAATTTAGAACAGATTAAAAAAATTCGACAAATGTGCGATATACAGATAGAACTCGGCGGAGGAATACGTGATGAAGAGACAATCAAGCGTTATATTGACCTTGGTGTAGACCGTCTGATTCTGGGTTCAGTAGCTTTAAAAAATGCCGATTTTGTAAAAAATGTAGCACAAAAATACCCAATTGCAGTAGGTATTGATGCGATAGACGGCTATGTTGCAGTTGAAGGTTGGGCTGAAAAGTCAACCATAAAAGCAACACAACTCGCACGTGAATTTGCAAATGCAGGTGTTGAAGCGATTATCTGTACAGACGTAGGTAAAGATGGAACACTCACTGGAGTCAATCTAGATTTTACACTCGAAATTGCAGAAGCTTCAAAGCTAGACACTATTGCAAGTGGTGGTGTACGAGATATGCATGATATTATTGCTTTAAAAGAGAGTGGTAAAATTTCAGGTGTCATTGTAGGCAAAGCTTTTTATGAAGGTACTCTTGATTTAGAAGAGGCTTTTAAAGTTGCAATAGGATAAAATTGAATAGTTTAAAGGAAGAATATGAAATTTTTAGTAGTCGATGATAGTTCAACGATGAGAAGAATTATCAAGAATACTTTAGGAAGGCTCGGACACAAAGATATCCTTGAAGCGGAAGATGGTGCTGTTGCGTGGAAAGTAATGGGTGAAAACGCTGATATCGATGTTTTAGTAACGGATTGGAATATGCCTGAGATGAATGGGCTTGAGTTGGTTAAAAAAGTACGTTCAGAAGCGAAATATGAAGATATGCCTATTATTATGGTTACTACTGAAGGTGGTAAAACTGAGGTCATCACCGCACTTAAAGCTGGTGTGAACAACTATATTGTTAAACCATTTACACCGCAAGTTTTAAAAGAGAAATTAGAAGCGGTACTTTAATATTTAGGACTAAATGAACGAATTTTATTATGAACTCACTGTAAAACCCGAAAATAGTTTAGCGATTTTTAGCTCCTTCCTTCTAGAAGTCACAGCAAACGCTATTGAAGAAAAAGCAGGTTTACTGATCATTAGATCTAGTAAACCTCTAGAAGATATCCAATGGGCTACTGAACAACTCGCATCAAAACTTCAAATCCCTCTTGAAACCACATTAGAGCAGAAAAAGAATGAAGATTGGATCAACAACTATAAAAAGTCTATTCAACCTCTTGAAATAAGCTCTTTTTATATTCGTCCTGAGTGGGAAAGTGCCAAAGATAATCTGATAGATATTATTATCAACCCTGCACTTGCTTTTGGATCAGGACATCATGAAACCACTTCAAGCTGTATTGAAGCAATTGATCACTATGTTCAAAAAGAAATGCATCTCTTAGATGTAGGTTGTGGTAGCGGAATCCTCTCGATCGCAGCAGAGAAAAAAGGGGCAATTGTCGATATTTGTGATACAGATGAAGTTGCAGTAAAGAGTGCTAGAGATAACTTTGCTTTAAACAGTGCTACACTCCATAATGCATGGGTTGGGTCTGCAAATCAAAATGACAATCTCTACGATATAGTTCTAGCAAATATTATTGCTGATGTGATTATTATGATACATAAGGATCTCAAAGCAAAGGTTAAAAGTGGTGGAATTTTAATTCTATCAGGTATAATAGATAAGTATTTTGACAAAGTCTTAGAAAAATTCAGTGATTTTGATCAAGTACAACTCATACAAAAAGATGAGTGGCACACATTTGTGCTAAGAAAAAGATAAAGGAATAGAATGTCTCAAAATAACAGAGATGATAAAAATAATAATTTTTTCAATCAGAACCCTCTGGTTTTATTTGCGATCTTCTCAGTCGTAATTATTTTACTTTTTAAAAGTGTAATTGAGCCAGGTGATGGCATGGGCAGTACTGAAGAAGGTGGTTTTGGTACACAAGCAGCAAAGACAGAAAAGATTAACTACTATGAGTTAAAAGAGCTCATTAAAAAAGGTGAGATCACTTATGTTGCTATTGGACAAACAACACTCAAAGGTGTTGCTGAAAATGGTGGTATGAAAACTATCTATTATGTCAAAAAAGTTGGAGAAGATAGTACACTCATCCCACTTTTAGATCAACAAAAGATTCCATATGGTGGATATAGTGAGACCAATTGGTTTACAGAGATCCTCTTTTCATGGATTATCCCAATCTTTATCTTTTTTGGTATCTGGATACTCCTGACAAGCCGTATGCAAAAAAATATGGGTGGTGGAATTTTAGGTATGGGAAGCAGTAAAAAACTGGTCAACTCGGAAAAACCTAAAGTAAAGTTTAGTGATGTTGCTGGCGTACAAGAGGCAAAAGAGGAAGTTAAAGAGATCGTTGACTTTCTTAAATATCCTGAACGTTACATGAATCTAGGTGCAAAAATCCCTAAAGGCGTACTTTTAGTAGGACCTCCTGGTACGGGAAAAACACTTCTTGCTAAAGCAGTAGCAGGTGAAGCAGATGTACCATTTTTCTCAGTATCTGGTTCTAGTTTTATTGAGATGTTCGTAGGTGTGGGAGCAAGTCGGGTAAGAGATCTTTTTGAGAATGCTAAAAAAGATGCCCCTGCTATTATCTTCATTGATGAGATTGATGCTATCGGTAAAAGTAGAGCTGCTGGTGGTATGATGGGTGGAAATGATGAGCGAGAACAGACCCTAAACCAACTCTTAGCAGAGATGGATGGTTTTGACTCTGACCAATCTCCAGTCATCATTCTAGCCGCAACCAACAGACCTGAAGTCCTGGATGCGGCACTTCTAAGACCTGGGCGTTTTGATAGACAAGTATTGGTTGATAAACCAGACTTTAAAGGTCGTATTCAAGTACTGAAAGTCCATATTGAAAAAATTAAAATTGCAGAGGATGTTGACCTTGAAGAGATCTCTCGTCTTACTGCAGGACTTGCTGGTGCAGACCTAGCCAATATCATCAATGAAGCAGCCCTTCTTGCAGGTCGTGCCAATAAAAATGAAGTTGAACAAAAAGATTTCTTTGAAGCAGTAGAGAGAGCCATTGCGGGATTAGAAAAAAAGAGTCGACGTATCAATCCAAAAGAGAAGAAGATCGTGGCTTACCATGAAAGTGGTCATGCACTCATCGCTGAGACGACCAAAGGTGCGAAAAAAGTCTCGAAAGTCTCTATTGTCCCTCGTGGGCTAGCAGCACTTGGATATACTCTCAATACACCTGAAGAGAATAAATTTATGATGCAACGTCATGAACTGATTGCTGAAGTAGATGTACTTCTAGGAGGTCGTGCCGCTGAAGAGGTATTTATCGGTGAAATCTCGACAGGTGCAGGAAACGATCTTGAACGTGCTACAGATATCATCAAAGCGATGGTAGGTATGTATGGTATGAGTGATGTAGCAGGACTTATGGTACTTGAAAAGCAACGTAGTACCTTTTTACAAGGTGGTACGACTAAAGAGTATAGTGGTAAGATGGCAGAAGAGATGGATCAATACACTAAAGAGCTACTCAACACAAGATATGAAGCAGTATTAGAAACTCTGCGTGATTATAAAGGGGCCATTGAAGAGATGGTGAAATCACTTTATGAGACAGAGACGATTGAAGGTAAACAAGTTGTTGAGATTATCAAAAACTTTGAGATCGATAACAATATGGAGAGTCGTTTAACCACACATGAGAGTGCTGATGATGATATTCAAGAAGCATTGAAAAAAGAAGAGAAAAAAAATAAATCCGAAGAGAAAAAAGGTGATGAGGAGTAAACACTCCCCTTCACTACTTTAGTAATTATACCGAAGCCCTAATTTAGAAACTCTAGAAATCTTTCCATACACAGACCATCCCTCTTTCTTCTTATCAAATAACGTCAGGTCTACACTCTCTCCAACCAAATCATTGATCTGATTCAAGAGTCGTTTGTTATGGGCGCGGGTATTTTTCATTTTTGGAACTTCGCTAAAAGCTCGCAGAGAATTACTCTTAGAATCACTGGCATGAACAGTTGAACCTAAGGAAAAAATTGTAAACAAAAGACACTTATAGGTAAGGACTTTTTTCATCTATATCAGCTCCTTTAAGATGTGCTTACCTTAAAGATCGACATTAGTTATATTTAATTAACTTTTTTAAATATTTTTTAACTTAAAAGCTATTTTTCTAATACAATTTTTACTTCTTGAAACACTGCACTCTCTCCAGCATTGCTTTTTAGAGAGGGGGTTAGTTGATTGAGCCCTTTTGCACCAGAGTAGATCAAGACAGAATCACTTCTAAGTGTTGATGATAAACAGACTTCAAACTCAGCACTACCATACTTACTACTGACCTTTACACTCTTTCCATCAACGTATCCAGACTCCAAAGGTAGATAAAGTTTATGATCCAATTTAAATTGACTGTTGATGCTATGACGTGGTTTTGCTGTTATCAAAAAGTATCCACTACTTTTATCTATCTGTTCATCATAAATCTCATCCATAAAATAAAACTTTTCATCATCAGTATAAAACCCCTGACTATAAGGAACGATATCATAACTTTTTGAAACAAGATAATCATCAGCCATCTTACTGTTTGATCTTATAATCTTCTCAATATATGTGCTCTCGCGCTCTAAGGGCGCATAATCAAATGCACTTGTCAAGTGTACTGTAAGTGCATACTCACTGATGCCAATATCACTCTCACTGAGCTTTGGCATCAAGCCTATATATTCACTCCCATAAGAGAGTCGAATATCCTCTTTTTCTAAAAAAGTTTTTGCAGGAATAACAAGATCACACAGTTGTGAAGTTTCATTTTCATAAAGTCCAAAATAGATACTCACTCCAGCTTTTTTAATCCCTTCAACAACCTTTTTAGTATTGGGCATTTGGCTCGCGGGATTAGCCCCTTGGATAAAAAGTGTATCAAAGCTACTAAAATCCACAGTCGGTTTTGAGACTTTCTCTACCCCACTATCAAAAGGAAGTGTAAAACCATATCCACTATCACTAAGATAACTGACACCACACCCCTCTTTACCGAAGAGTCCAAGCATTGCAGCAAGAGAGTCTATAGCACGTAAAACATCACCACCATGAAGATATTTTTGTACACCAACCCCTACTAAAAATAGACTCTTATGCTCTGATATCAATTTTAAAGCAGCCATACAATCGTTGATACTTGTATCAATCTCTCGCATCAATTTTTTCATCTTATAACTTCTAATAAAATCTATAAAATAATCATACTCTTGGGTATACTCCTCAATAAAAGTACTATCTTGCATCTCTTCTATATAAGCGATACGTGCGAAAAGTATTGCAAGATAAAAATCACTTTTAGGGCAAAGTTGTATATGAATATCAGCTTTTTGAGCGATCTCAGTTTTTACGGGATCAATCACAATTAGTATCTTATCTTTAATGGTGTTGTAAAGATGCGCATTAGTTTTTGTCAGATTTCTACCCCATACCACTACCACTTCACTTTTGGCAACCTCTGCAATGGACAGTGCTAAGTTTGCACCTCGTCCCTCAACAATACCAGCTTCACCTGCACCATCACATAATGAGCCTTTTGTAAATATTGCACCATAGTTTTTAAAAAAGAGATTGGTAACATTTTGCATACACCCCATATTACCACTGCCTTTGAAAAAAAGAGTCGATTTATCTTGATTTTGTTGCAATAAGGAGGTGAGAATAGCTAGTGCTTCATCCATACTCACCTCTACGCCCTGATAGCGGGGGTTTGTAAGACGTGGCGTTTTCAAAAAGCTATTAAGGCTAGGACACAAAAATCCTTGCGTGAGTGGATGATGAGGATCTCCCTTTAGTTTTTCATTCTCAAAAAGCACAGAACATGCATCATAACAATCAAGAGGACATGTTGTCTGCACAACTATTTAAACTCAACTTTAATCAATTTTGAAAACTGCTTAGGTTTTTTAATCTCTATCTCAACCCGATAGGAGGAGATATTGACACTATCTGCCACGCTCCATATATTTTTAATTTTATATGCACTCTCTTTATCATTAAGATATATTTTTTTATTTTCAATGCCTTGTGAATCTTCTGAAGAGACATAGAGTGTTAAAAGTGCTGCCGAAACATCATAAACATCTAAAAGTTGTGATCCTGGATTTACATAATCACCTTTATTAGGATATATTTTATAGATATAATCTCCAGGCTTTACTTTGATATTTTTTTTCTCTATACGATCTTTAAGTGTCTCGATCTTAAGTTTGAGATCTGCTTTTTGTGTTTTGAGGTTTTCCAACGAAGTTTTAGTTTGGATATAACTATTTTGTGCAGCAATCATCGCCAATAACTTTGTATCTTTTTGTGTTTTAGAATAAGAAGAGAGACCTTTCACTCGTTCATAATTCTCTTTATCTATCGATGCAACCCGTTTAGTATTTCGTACACTCTCTCTTGTCAAGGCGATATTATTTTCTAAAAATTGGAGCTTTTGTGTGGATGCCTCTAAATCAATACGATCAATTTTATCATCAATTTTGACCACAATAGTACCATCACTTAACACCCCTTCAAGTGATTCACGGATCTCAATAACTTCTCCACTCACTGAGGACTTTACACTGAAAAACTCTTTAGGTTCAGCTTTAGCATAATAGCTACTTCCCTCTACTAAAGCATATGTTAAAAATAGAGCCAAAAAAAACTTCAAATTCTTCCCCTCAATAAATAATTTATATAATTATAGCAAAAAGAAGACAATATCGTGAAAGAAAAACAAGTTTAGTATTTAAATTTTGGAACAAAAATTGCTGATAATTTCATTATACTTATATAAGGGATCTCTATTATGGAATTTATTCATGTACTTGTTAATAATCAAAATTATCTTTTGAATGGTGAAAATATCAAAGAGGTACTCAAATACCCCACTATCAAACCACTAGTAGATACACCAAAATATATTGAAGGTATTATCAGTCATAAAGATAAGATTATTCCTATTATCACAATTAGAAAACTGCTAGGATTTGCCTCATTTAAAGAGCAACAAGTCAAGCTTTTTAAAAAAGTAGAAAAACAGCATATCAACTGGGTAAGTGATTTTGAAAATACACTTCAAAACAATACTACTTTTCATAAAACTTTAGATCCCCACAAGTGTGAACTTGGCATGTGGATTGATGAGATGATTCGCTGTATGCGTTGTGGTCATGAAGGTTTTACTGATATCATCAAAAATGAAGTGATGCCCCACCACAATGCACTCCATCATGACGGAGCCAAAATACTCGAAAACCTTTCCCCAGAACTTCGTGCATCACAACTAGAGATAATTGAGAAACATAAATCAAACACAATCCGTGGTCTCTCCATTTTAGAGCAAGAGATAGATAGACTCTCCTCTGTTGTAGAACAACTCGTCATTTATGATATTGATGGTATTGATGTTGGCTTTATTGTTGATGGTGTAGCACAACTGCATAGCCTAGAAGAAAAGACATTTAACTTAGGTAATGAACCTCTCTCAAAAAGTAATCAATTTGTACAATTCATTGACCATTATGAGATCAAAGATGAACTACTATTTTCGATGAAATTTACACGTGCAGTCACAGAGCTTGTTGAACAGTGGAGAGAAAAAGAGATCGCCTGATATAGAGGTGCCCTTATCTTGTAAATAACACATAATTATGCTAAAATTTTACAAAAAGAGGTATTGGCTATGGCATTTAAAATCACACCTACCATAGAGGGTGAAAAAGTAGAATATGAAAACCCAAGTGCTGAGTTTTATAAGGCAATTGGGGAAGAAGAAGGTATGCGTAACTTTATGTATAGCTTTTACGATATTATTTACAAAAGTGACATTCATAACTTTTTTCCACAAGATAAAGAGGCGTTTGATCTTGTTAAAGAGAAGAATACTAAATTTTTTATCCAACTCTGTGGAGGTCCAAAAGTGTATGAAAAAGAGTTAGGTGGTATGGACTTTGATGAGTATATGATCCGAGTGCATGATGATTTCTCTATTCCTGAAAAAGCCAGAACAGAGTGGCTTGGTTGTATGCGTGAAGCACTCAGTGATGTGGATATGGATGAAGCCCTAAAAGAGAACTTCTGGAACTATTGTGAACAATTCTCAAAACTAACAGTTAACCAATTCCCTGATAAAAAACCAAATCCATACTTCTAAGATGCACTATGATGCTATCATTTTAGGTGCTGGTATTGCGGGAGCCTCAACAGCCTACTTTTTACAAAAAGCTGGACTCAAGGTTTTACTCCTTGAAAAGTCTGCTATATGTAGTGGAGGCTCTTACGCAGCAGGTGCATTTTTATCCCCTAAAATCTCAAAACCATCCCCTTATAAAAACTATTTAAATGATGCTTTTAACTTTAGTATTGACTTTTACAAACAACACTTTAGTGATCTTTTTTATCAGTGTGGCTTACAAAAGATCCCACTTGATAAAGAAGATAGACAACGATGTGAAAGTTATGAACCTTTTATCGATTTTCCCTATACAAAAGAGAGAGAAAACTACTTTTTCCCTGATGCAGGTATTATCCATCCACGAAAGCTCTGCCAAGCCCTTTTAGAAAAAACTGAAGTCAAAGAGTATTATAGCGTCAAAGAGATCATTTTTAAAAATAGCTTATGGCATGTTGACCAATTTAGTGCAATTCATCTTATACTTGCAACAGCCCATGAACCCACGCACTTTACACTCCCCTATATCAAGACAAAAAAGATTGCAGGTTACCGTTATGATGTACGCTTTGATGGTGATCATCTACTCAAACATAATATCCATAAAGATCTCTCTATCTCCTCCTTTTATGATAACACCATAGCCATAGGGGCTACCCATATCAAATCAGATAAAGCGTTAAATCTTCAAGAAGATGCCGATTATGATAGCTACGGCTTATTACAAAAAGCACAAAATTTGATGCCATTACCTAATCTTGAGATTCTAAAAAGTTATACAGGGATAAGAAGTAGTACATTGGACTATTTTCCTATCGTAGGGAGTCTCATTGATGCCAAAAAAACACTAACTGCTTTCCCCTATATCCAAACAGGGGCAAAAGTTCCCGCAGACAAATATATCTATCATCCACAACTCTACATACATACAGCACTAGGCTCTAGGGGATTTGTATTTGCACCTTACAATGCCAAACGCTTAACAGATCTCATAATAGATAATAAAGCGATAGAGAGTCGTCTCTCACCAACCAGACTATTTCATCGCTGGGCGACTAAACGCAGGGAGATCTTCTGATTTATCATATTTGATATTATAACGCTTTAAGATCGCTTCATTATTTGCTATTGATGCTTTAGTATCAATAGCCACTTGCACTCCTTCATCATCTTCTAAAAGTAGATAATCTCCTTGAAACTGCATCATTTTTTGATAAAAGGTCGTAAAAGTATCAAATTTTTCACCATTAATTGTATGAGGAACCCACCATCTAATATTATAATTACCTTGGGTTAACTCTGAAGCCAACACTTTCAACATCACAACAATCTCTTTTTGACTCTCTGTAGGCCATTTGGAAGCTAAGAAGTTGAGTTTAGTCGAATTTCCATGTCTTCTTAGTAAGAGATTTTTAGTCAAAGGGACAAAGACATAACCTCCATAGATAAAATAAGTTGGCTTTTTGTCAAAGCGTGTTGTTTTAACCAATAAAAACTCATCTGTGACGTTTTCAAGTTTGAGTTTGACAAGCAGTGGTTTTTTATTACGAATAATCCTTAACGTCACTGATTCACCCACTTGATACTTATCGATTCCATATTTATAAGAGGTAAATTGATGCTCTCTAAAAGCAATTGTGCCATCATTATTTACTTTTTTATCATCAATATGTGTGATAATATCTCCCACTTTAAGCACTTTATTTGCAGTTGAGTTATAGACAATCTCTATGACCAATTGCCCACTACTATTTCCATCTAAACCATACATTTTACGAAGTGTGCTACTCTCCATCTTTTGTGTGCTTACACCAAGACTGACAAAACCATCATAACGACCATCTGCAATATCATCTAAAAAGTGTCTGATCATAGAGACAGGTACTAAATAACCAATATTTTGTGATTTAATCATACCTTGCATCACAACCCCAACAATTTTGCCATCACTCACGGCAGGTCCACCACTATTACCTGAGTTGATTGCTGCATCTACTTGAATGGCTAAGAACTTCTCTCCACCATGGACATAGCGTCTATGTTCAATTCTCGAGACAATTCCTGTAGTCACACTTAACGTATTCCCTCCAGCAGGAAACCCATAGACATCAACTTTTTGCTGTATATTAGGAAGTGCATCAAAATCAAGTGGTTTTACACCCTCAAAAAACTCTTTATCATCTACAGTAATGATCGCTAAATCTGCTTGATGAGAGATAAATAAAATACGTGCTTGTAGTCGCTTTGTAGTCCCATAACGTTTCACTTCTATATAAGTATGATTCGCTACGACATGTGCATTGGTTAAAATTCGATTGCCTTCTATAATCGCACCTGATCCATTCGCACGTACTGTTTTAGTATTCCACGGCTCTTGATAATCATACTGCTGCGAAACTGTATAGATCTTTACAATTGCATCTTTAATACGTTCTGTTTGAGCTGCCAAAAGTTGCAGTGAAAACAACTGCATCATTATGATAAAACCTATAATTTTAAATCTCATGTTACTCACTTACTTATTATAATTTCTTATTATAGGGTAAGAGTACAAAATTTAAAATAAAAGTAAAGTGTTGTTTAACAGTGTCGATACTACTCTAAATAGACAAAAGGAAAAGGCTATGCATACAATACACACAGCATTAAAAAACAAGCTCCTTCTTTCCATTATACTATCTTCTATGATGGGTTCAACATTAATTGCTAAATCTACAAAGCCCACATATGCTGAAATAAAACTAAAGCTTATGAAAGCGAAACAAAACTACTCTATTCTCCAAAGAGAGTATCATGCAAAAAATAGGAAAAATCGTAATATTGTCTATATCAGTCATATAGAGAATAACAAAAGAGAACGAGTAAGGGTATGTCGATAAACTCTCTATAACAATATTATGCTATATTAACACTATTATAATATGGCAAGGGTATACGTGATAAAATTCTATTTTAAAACTATCTTTTTTGTGACTGTTTTTATTGTCTTTTATCTAGCAGTTGTACCTAATGACAGTGTCTTATTTGACTTTGGTCTAGGTGATAAATTCAACCATTTTTTAGCCTTTTTTACCCTTTCACTACTGCTAAACCGTTCCTCTTCAAGTTATGAGAAACGCCTACGTAATGTCATAGTATTGACACTCTTTGGTGCTTTTATTGAAATGATTCAACTTTTTATACAGTATAGAAGTGCCTCTTTTTATGATCTACTAGCAGATATTTTTGGTATTTTGGTATTTCAGGCATTTTACTCGCTTTATAGATTGATAAGGTATAGAAGATGATCAAGTCACTCGTAAAATTTTTCATTGAAAAATCAATTTTAAACCATGTCTTTTTACTCTTTTTATTTTTATTAGGTGCTTTTGCTTATATTAAAATTCCTAAAGAGATCTTCCCACCAATGAACCTTGATGCTATCTCTATCACAGGACAGTATGGTGGTGCAAGTCCAGATATTTTAGATAAGATGGCTGTGACGACTATTGAAGATGAGCTCAAAAACCTCAGTGATATTGGTGAACTTAAAAGTACGATCAAAAATGGTGCATTTAGTATCAAAGCTGATCTCAAAGAGGATGCCAATGCAGAAAATGCCCTCAGTGATGTCAAAGATATCATCTCAAACATTAGACGTGATCTCCCAAGTGACATGGATGAACCTGTCGCTAAAAAGATAACCAATAGCTTTCCACTCGTCACAATTGCAATCGCTTCAACCCAAAAGACTGAGAACCTTTTAAAGATCGCAGATGAGCTCAAAAGTAGGCTTGCTTCTATCAAAGATCTCAGTGAGATTAGTATTTGGGGTGATGTAGATACAGAGCTTCTTTTTACCTTAGAAGATCAAAAGATTGAAGCACTTAACCTTGATAGAAATGCAATCGTTACAGCACTCTCATCACTCAGTACAATATTTCCCGTAGGTATGATCAAAGAGAGAGGAAACCACCTTTTTTTAAGTACTTATAATGGTTCAAAAGAGATCAAAGAGATTCAAGATACATTGATCAGTGTAGGTGGTAAACGGGTACGTATTAAAGATATCGCACATGTTGCCTTTACGCTCAGTGATCCTACCACCGTTTCACATTTTAATGCACTCCCAAATATTGCAGTCAACATTAATAAAGCTAAAACAGGTAACTCTATTGCACTTGTTAAAGAAATTCGAGAAGTTTTAAAAGAGTACGAAAAAAAATATGAAGCTTACCAGTTTGAAGTTTATACAGACACCTCTATCTGGATTCGAAACCGTCTTAATACTGTCATCTCAAACATCATTTTTGGACTTATTTTAGTAGGACTATCAATTTTTCTCTTTATCAATGCCCGAATCTCTATGGTTGTCTCCATCGGTATTCCTACCAGTTTTCTCATCGGTTTGATTGCAACACAACTCTTAGGCTATTCTCTTAATATGCTCTCTTTATTAGGTGCCCTTATCGCCCTGGGAATGTTAGTCGATGAAGCGATTGTTGTGGCTGAAAATATTCAGCGTCACTTAGAGGATGGTGATGACCCCAAAACTGCCGCCATCAATGGTGCAGCAGAGATGTTCCCCGCAGTATTAACTGCGACAGCAACCACCATTTTTGCTTTTTTACCGCTGCTTATCATGAGTGGAGAGATGGGTGTATTTATGAAGATATTACCCATTATGATCTCAATTCTGCTGTTAAGTTCACTTTTTGAAGCGTTCTTCTTTTTACCCCTTCATGCAAAAGAGATTTTACATAAAGAGAAGCAAAACTTAAAAAGTAAACGCTTCTGGAGCAGTGCAAAAACAAAATATACTAAAATACTAGATAGCCTCTTACAGTACCGAAAAACGGCATTGGGCGTTTTTCTGATTTTTACACTAGTTTCAACCGCTTTTCTTTTATACATTAGTAAGTTTCAACTCTTTCCAGATTTTGATACTACGCAAGTCTATGTCAGTGGAAAGGTCAATAAGAACTATGATTTACAAGAGACACAAGCTTTTGTGACTGAGGTAGAAAAAACACTCATCGGTAAACTTGATGATAATGATGTCTCTTCTATTACCTCGATTTCAGGGATGAAACTTGATAATAAATCACAACCGCTCATTTCAGAAAACTTTTTTCATATCTTTGTCAATCTGCATGAACGCTCTCCTGAGAACTTTTTTAACACCTATATCAACCCCCTACTCTCGCCAGAATATGATGATTCAGATATGATTCGTATGCATTCAGCAAAAGAGGTATCACAGCGTATTCAAACACTTACAGAAGAGATTCAAAAAAACCCTGAATTTGAAGAGTTCAATGTCATTGTACCAGGAGCAGGTATTGTAGAGAGTGATATTGCCCTCTCCTTTACAGGAGATGAACAGAAGATCAAAACCCAATTAGAGAGATTACAAATAGCGATTGCTAAAGTTGATGGTGTCTATAACGTTACTACAGATCTTATACAGGGTGAACATGAGTTAAAGTTTAAAGTCAATCTCTATGGTCAATCCTTAGGCATCAATGAAAAAGTGATAAGCAATGCACTCAAACCACTCTTTTTAAAAGCAGAAATATCTAAGATGTTTTACCAAGGAAAACTTATACGCATCAAATCGCAAGATATAGGAAAAGATAGTATATCAACATTAGAAAAGCTCTATATCACCGTGCCAAACTCTAAACAAAAAGTCAAACTTAGCGAAGTAGTAGAGTTTATCAAAACTCCAAGCTATGCGACACTCTATAAAGAAGATGCACAAAAAATCTGGACACTCTACGGCTCTTTAGATAAGACACGTATCACCTCTAGTGAATTTTTAGCCGCTATTCAAGATGAACTCACTACGATTGAAAAAGAGGGAGTTACTGTGATTATTAAAGGAGAGGAGAAAGAGAATAAAAAGATACAAAAAGAGATGATGCAAGCAGCAATCATCGCACTCTTTTTAATCTTTATAGCACTCATTTGGATGTTTAACTCACTCTCACTCTCTCTTTTTGTCCTCTCTACCATTCCTTTAGCCATCTTTGGGGTATTAGCAGGACACATTATCATGGGATTAAATTTAACCATGCCAGGAATGTTAGGTATTGTTGGACTTGCTGGAGTCGTAGTCAATGATGGTATTATTATGATAGACTTTTTACGCAAAGCGGAAAATCATACACAATTTATTGCACAAGCGACACTAAGACTTCGCCCTATTCTACTTACTTCTATCACAACTGTATTAGGGCTTTCAACCCTTATTCTTTTTGCATCAGGTCAAGCAGTGATTTTACAACCTATGGCTGTATCACTAGGTTTTGGAATCGCTTGGGCAACCATACTTAATCTACTCTTTTTACCACTACTCTATGCAATGGTACATAAGATTCGTTAAGATTGCTGCTCTAAAAGCTTTAAATACTTTCTAGCTTTTATCTGTCGTCCTTTATAGATAACATGTGTAGCAATTTTACGTCGACACATCTCTTGTGCATCCATCCAATAATCTTTGCCAATAAGCATATTTTCAAACTCATCCTGCGTTAAAAAGCCTCTTTTAACAATCAAAGATTGAAAAAACTTGATCAAAATTTTATCTTTATGTGTGACATGTGAGAGGATCTCGCCTCCTTTACCTGAAACACCTGAAGAGTAGTTATGAAACATCAAGTCTGAATAAGGATAAATAACTCTACGATCAGCCATACAAAATAGTAGTGCACCCATAGAGTAGCCACGGTTATCAAGATAAGCAACGGTACGTTTATGAAATTTCTCTTCAATTAGATTATAAAACTGCTTGCCTTCGTTGACTAACCCTCCAGAAGAGTTGATTCTAAGCTCCAACACATCATCTGGACCTGCAGCTCTAAGTTCATTCAAGACGGCATGTAAACCACGCTTAAACTCTTTGAACTTCTCTATGTAAACAGTAAATACACGATATTTGGGGGAAACTTCATAAATTTTTCTGGCTCTATCGACGGGTTTTTTTTGTTCTGCTATATACTTTACAAAGAGAGTATGTTCTTCACTGCTGATATCACTATTTTTTTTATTATCCATTCAATAGCTCCTTATTAAGGGGATATTATAGGCTAAATGATATAAAACTTATATAAATTTTAAATATTTTTTGTAGATTTTTTTATAGAGGTTATTTTATGTTATTGCAGGTAACACCTGCAATAAACTTATGATCTAAAATCCGCAAATGGATTATCGATAATTTTCTTTCTACTTGCTACATATGGAACGATTGCAGCGTGTCTTGCTCTTTTGATTGCTGCTTCAACCATCTCTTGATGTTTTTTACAGTTACCAGTTAAACGTCTTGGCATAATTTTATATCTCTCTGAAAGTGAGAATTTAAAACTGCTTGGATCTTTATAGTCTAAAAAATCAACTTTTGATTCACAATATCTACAATATTTTTTTGAATATTTTCTTCTTTCTGCCATTTTATTTCCTTAAATCTTTTCTCTAAAAAGGGATCTCATCATCATTGATATCAATCTCAGGGATACTACTTCCTTGACTTTGATTTTGTGATCCGCCATAATTATTTTGCTGTTGCATCTGAGATGGTGCACTATTTTGTTGTGGAGGGTTATTATAACTATTGTTATCAGGTTGTCCATAACCGCCACCACTATTTTCACCTCTAGAATCCAACATCTGCATACTCTCTACCGTGATAGAGTGCTTACTTCTTTTGCCACCATTTTGATCTGTCCAACTATCAAGCTTCAATCTACCCTCAACCAATACTTTTGAACCTTTTCTAAGGTATTGATTAGCAATTTCAGCAGTTCTTCCAAAAAATGTCACGTCTACAAAACAGACTTCCTCTTTTTGCTCACCATTTGCAGATTTAAATTTTCTATTTGACGCAAGCCCTGTACTCCCAATAGCAGTACCACTTGGCGCATATCTTAACTCTAGATCTCTGGTTAGGTTTCCGACCATGATTATTTTGTTGAACATAATGTGCCCTTAAATTATTCTGCACTCTCTTGTGCAGGTGTCTCTTTAGCAGTCTCTTCTTTTGCTACTTTTGCTTCATTTTTATCACTAGCAGCTTTTGCCATTTTTTCCCACTGTGCTATCTCTTTTTTGTTCTCAAATTTTACATTTAAGAATCTAATAATCTCTTCAGTTAATCTTAGGTTTCTTAATACCTCTTCTAGTGCCGCTGGTGGTGCTGTAAAGTAGAGTACAAAATAGTGTCCTCTTTCAAATTTTTCAATCTCATATGCTAATTTTCTAACACCCATGTCATTTACAGATTTTATCTCACATCCGTTATCTTCCATGATACTTTTGATAAAATCAAACTTTGCCTTAACCTCTTCTTCTGTCAGTGTAGGCTTTACTATAAATAGTAGCTCGTAATGCTTCATATTATTTCTCCTTGTGGTTGTCAAGCTCTTTTCCAAGAGCAAGGTATTTTTCTCTATTTGTAAAGAGAGGTCGCGATTATAGCAGGGAGATTCTTATAAGTAGCTTTGAAGTTTAATAAGTGTGGAGAAGGTATAACTATTTTTATCAATGTTTGACTCAATTTTAAGAGTATGTTCTGCCTCTAATAGATGTTTTAAGATCTTTTGATAAGTGGGAATATTGATCTTAATGCACTGTGCAGCACGTTGTTGTGCAAGATTTTGGGGTAAAGGAAAACCTAAAATCTCTAAAACATCATATCTACCATGTACCTTGATAAAAGCATTAAACATAAATAGTTGTACCATATAACTCTGAATAGTATTGATGATCTTCACCTCATCAAAACTTCCAGACTCTAACAATTTTTGAAGTTGCTCTCGAATATCCTCTTTATTGAGCACTTTAGCGATAAATTCATCCATACCCATTTCACCCATACCATAGACATGCTTGTCAATATCCGCAGCAGTCACTTTTTTATCTAAAAGTGTTAACTTTGAGAGTTCATTCATACTGAGTGAAAGATCTTCATTTTGAACCATAAAAAGGTGTTGTAGTGCATAATTTTCAATATCAAGCCCCAACTTTTGAGCCTGTTGTTGCATCATCGACATCGCTTCACCCATGTGTGGTTTAAAAAAGCGCACAAAATCAGCACTCTTTTTCTTCCCAAATGACTTTGTCAACTCTTTTGCCACCCGATCTTCACCACTAAACTGATAAAGCAGATGACTAGTAGGATTTTTTTGACAAAGCCCTACTAAACTATCAAGCTCTTTTTTAGGTACCTTTTTATCATGACGAATGTATAAAATATTAACATCTCCAAAGAGTGAAGGTTGTGCAATAAAGTTTTTTGCACTCTCATAATGATACTCATCAAAATAGAAAGAGAGGATATTATCTTTATCACCAAGTAAAGGTAATATCCTCTTAGTATAGTATGTAGAAAAAAAATCTTCCCCATATAGAAGCAAAGACTTAGGTAAATTGTTTCCTTTGATGGCTACTTCTAAATGGTTTTTATACATACCTCACCTCACGCTCAACGATACTCCCAATAATCTTTGCCGTTGTAACATGCGCTTCAATAATCTCTACTTTAACTTTTTCAAAAAGCTCCACATCACTATCAACTAAAAAGACCCTTGCCCCTTTTAAAACCCCATCATCAAATTGTGCAATAGCAATACGATCTGTATCAACAATGGTTGCACTGACAATCTCACCTTCATGCTCTTTTGCCCATCTAGCATACTTTCGATCCATATAATCCCATGCCACCTTAGCACTCTCACGCTCTAATTCACTCACACGAGAAGCAATAATCTCTATATTTTTAAGTATATATTTTTTAAGTTTTTCATCTTTGCGACTCACCGCTTTTAAAAGTCTATGTACAATCAAGTCACTATATCTTCTAATAGGTGAAGTAAAATGGGTATAATGCTCAAACCCTAAACCAAAGTGTCCACGGTTTTCATGAGAGTAGATAGCCTGTTTTTGTGCACGAATAATGAGTTTATCAACCTCTTCTCTTAGATCCTTCTCATCTGCACTCTTTTGTAATCCGCGAATCGTAGCATAGAGATCTTCTGAAGCATCTGCATAAACACCAATAATAGAAAGCTCATCAATCATCTCTTCTATACGTTCCAATGAGGGTTGATCATGTACCCTAAAAATTCCTTGTTCCAGCGCTTTGGCCGCTGCCTTATTTGCTAAAAGCATCGCATCTTCAATGAGTGCATGTGAAGGAGTTTCAACCTCCTCTTTTATTGCTGTTAAGTTTTGATTCTCATCTAATGTCATCGTAAATTCAGTGGAGCGAAATTCACAACCATTTTGCAATCTTTTTGCACGAAACTTTCCTAAAAGGCGATTGAGTGGTAGCAAATAACGTAAGATAGTATCATCAACACTATCTTTATCACTAAAGTCATCCGCTAAAAAGAGATCTATCTTATCGTATGTATATCTACGTTTAGAGTGGATCACTGCCGCTAATACCTCTTCTTTCACTACCTCAGCCTTTGCTTGATCTATAGTCATTTT
>JAHZKW010000051.1 GCA_022600175.1 Campylobacterota bacterium | reverse complement strand
TCGTGGGCAGGAATGCACCACGCTACAGCATTCAAATATGTTGGCTATTGTAGCGTGGTGCTTTCTAGCCCACGAAAATCAGAATGAATAAAAAGGATGGGAGTCATGACACTAGATGAGTTACGTGAAAATATAGATAGAATAGATAATACACTGCTTAAGCTCTATAATGATCGAATGGAGTATGTTCATCAAGTAGGAGAGCTAAAAAATAATACAGGTGCTCCTATCTACCGACCAGAGAGAGAACAGGCGATACTGACACGCTTAAAAAACCAAAATGATGGAAAGTTAACAGACTCAGCCATAGATGCACTCTTTTTAGAGATGTTTGCTGTATCACGTAATCTTGAACTTCCTGAGCGTATAGCTTACTTAGGCCCAGAGGCCAGTTTTACACATCAAGCTGCAGAGAGTAAGTTTGGAGCGATGAGTGCCTATTTGCCTATTGGAACGATTAAAGGTGTTTTTAGAGAGGTGAGTAGAGGAACAGCGAAGTTTGGTGTTGTACCTATTGAGAACAGCTCTAATGGAATTGTGAGTGAGACCATTAATTGTCTAAATGATTATGATTTAAAAATCATTGCAGAGGTTTTTGTAAACATACATCATACTCTAGCAACAACCTGTGAAGATATTAAAGAGATAAAACGTATCTACTCAAAAGATATCGCCTTTGGACAGTGTCAAAACTTTTTACAAGACTTTGGACTTGATGAGATTGAACAGATACCTGTAGAGTCTACAGCTAAAGCAGCAAAATTAGCTATGAAAGATAAGGAAAGTGCAGCAATTTGTGCCGATGTGGCTGCAAAAATGTATAATTTACCAATTCTTTTTGAAAATATAGAAGATTATGCTAATAATAAGACAAGATTTTTTATCGTAAGTAATTTTGAAAATCTTCCATCAGATTCAGACAAAACATCCATACTGGTTCGTCTGCCTAATACCCCTGGTTCACTGGTAGACTTTCTGAATGATTTTGAGAAGTCAAAAATCAATTTGACAAAAATCAAGTCACATATCGTGGGAGGCGTATCGATATTCTTTATTGAGTTTAATGGACATCAAGATGATGAGGCTGTAAGAAAGATTATAGCAAAACATGAAAGTGGAATCAAAATACTTGGCTCTTATGTTAAAGAGAGTGACGATATCTAAAGGAAGTGTATGAAGTTTAATGAGGCATTGAGAGACATAAAGATTTATGAAGCTGGAAAGCCGATTGAATTGGTGGTTAGGGAGTTTGGTATTGATGCTGCTGATGTAGTAAAGTTGGCATCTAATGAGAATCCAAAAGGGTGTAGCCCAAAAGTGGCAAAAGCGATTGCTGACAATGCTCACAGAGCTTTTTTATATCCAGATGATAGTTTCTATGAACTTAAAGATGCTTTGGCACAACGATTTTCAGTAAGTGAAGAGAGTATTATTATCGGGGCAGGGAGCGATCAGGTATTAGAGTTTGTATCTCGTGCATTGCTTACTCCAAATGATAATGTCTTAATGTCAAAAGTAACGTTTGCAATGTATGAGATTTATGCCAAGCAGATGGGAGCCAATATCGTTAGAACCCCAAGTTATGAGCATAAGGTAGATGAGTTCTTAGAAGCCTACAAGGAGCATAAACCAAAAATTGTCTATATCTGTACCCCTAACAACCCAACAGGCGATGCGACTAGTAGAGAGGATGTCTTAGCAATTATTAATGGAGTCGATAAAGAGACATTGGTTGTGGTTGATGGTGCTTATATGGAGTATGCAGCTGCTAAAGATGAGAAGTATCGTATCACTCCAAATGATTTAATCGGGTTTGAAAATGTTATCTATTTAGGAACTTTCTCAAAAGCGTATGGTTTGGGAGGAATGAGAACGGGCTATGGTATCGCAAATACGACACTTATAAAAGAGTTGTATAAGATGAGACCACCATTTAACATCACAACACTCTCTTTGGTCGCAGCCATAGAAGCTGCTAAAGATGAAGCATTTGTTGAAGAGTCTATCGCTTTACATCAAGAAGAGATTGGACGTTATGAAGCGTTTGCTAAAGAGAATGGTTTTGAGTATATTGATAGCTATACCAACTTTATTACCTATCTCTTTCCTGATGATATGGACTCTACAAAGATTTCTGATGCACTCTTTAAAGAGGGGGTGATTATCCGTAATTTAGCTTCATATGGCATGAATGCCGTACGGATTACCATTGGAACAGCTAAGCAAAATAGTAGATTCTTTGAGGTTTTTACAAGGGTTGTAACATGAATAAATTTGGTGATTTAAAGACAAAAACTGTTGAAGAGCTTGAAGAGATTGCTAATCAGGTTCGGGCAAAAATCTTAGAAACGGTCAGTAAAAATGGAGGACACCTTAGTTCAACATTGGGTGCAACTGATATTATTATAGCGATGCATGCTGTTTTTGACTCAAAACTTAACCCTTTCATTTTTGATGTATCGCATCAATCTTATGCTCATAAACTGGTAACTGATAGATGGGATGAGTTTGATACCTTGCGACAGTTTGGAGGGCTTAGTGGTTACACTAAACCCAAAGAGTCTGATAATGACTACTATATGGCAGGACATAGTTCAACCTCTATCTCCTTAGCTGTAGGGGCTGCTAAAGCCATTGCCCTAAACAATGAACAAGATGAGCGAATACCTATTGCGATGATTGGTGATGGGAGTATGAGTGCAGGGATGGTTTATGAAGCGATGAATGAACTTGGTGATAGAAAATACCCAGCCATTATCATTTTAAATGATAATGAGATGAGTATCGCTTCACCTATTGGGGCATTGAGCCGTATGCTTTCTCAGTCAATGGCTTCTCCATTTTATCAGAAGTTTAAACGTAAAACGGCTGAGTTGTTAGAGCATCTTCCTGAAGGAGCAACCTACATGGCAAAGCGTGTAGAGGAGTCATTTCATTTGATTACCCCAGGTATTTTGTTTGAAGAGTTGGGGCTAGAGTATATCGGACCAATTGATGGACATAATATCGCCTCTTTAAAAGAGACTTTAGAACTTGCCAAAAGTATGCAAAGACCTGTGATTATTCACGCGCAAACAACTAAAGGTAAAGGGTATGAGGTAGCTGAAGGGGTAGGCAAAGAGCATTGGCATGGTGTTGGTGCTTTTGATGTCTCTACAGGTGATGCTTTGAAAAAGGGTGGGGCTAAAGCCTCTACAGCTATTTTTTCGGACACACTGGTTGCGTTAGCAGATGAGGATGAAAAAGTGGTGGGTGTGACAGCCGCTATGCCAAGTGGTACAGGTATGAGTGCAGCATTAGAGAAATATCCTGAACGTTTTTGGGATGTTGCCATCGCTGAACAACATGCCGTAACCTCTATGGGACCGTTAGCCAAAGAGGGGTTTAAACCATTTTGTGCTTTATATTCTACTTTTTTACAACGAGGTTATGATCAAGTGATTCATGATATCTGTTTGATGGATCTTGGTGTTGCTTTTGCGATTGATCGAGCAGGGCTTGTTGGTGAAGATGGAGAGACACACCAAGGAGTGTATGATATCTCATACTTATTACCTATACCAAATATGACGCTGTTTGCTCCATCATCTGATAGCAGTATGGTAGAGGCAATGAAGTTTGCAAAAGATTTTCCAACACCATGTGCCTTTAGATACCCAAGAGGAGCATTCTCTTATGAAGAGTCAGAAAGTAAACCATTTGAGTTAGGTAAATCCCAGACCGTTCAAGAGGGTGAAGATATACTGTTTATAGGTTATGGTAATGGTGTTGGACGTGCTGTAGAGACAGCCAAGCTTATAGAGAAAACACCTACTATTTTAGATTTACGCTTTGTAAAGCCTTTAGATGAAGTCAAATTAAAAGAGTTAGCTCAAACCCATAAGAGATGGTATGTTTTCAGTGACAGTGCAAAGAGAGGTGGTGTTGGTTCAGCAATTTTAGAATTTTTGAGTGCTGAGAAGTTTCATGATGTGGTACTAGAGACGTTTGAGTATGAAGATAAATTTATTACCCATGGTAATACAAAGTTAGTTGAAGAGAGTTTAGGAATACTTCCTGAGCAGTTGGCTAAAAAAATAGTGTAATATATGAAGGAATAGAGTAGATGTCAAAAGAGTATATTTTTACCAGTGAATCGGTAACAGAAGGGCATCCAGATAAAATGGCCGATCAAGTCTCTGATGCTATTTTAGATTACATTATAGAGCGAGATCCACATGCAAGAGTAGCGTGTGAGACACTACTTAGTAATGGTTTCTGTGTGATAGCTGGAGAGTTAAAAACCGAAACATATGCACCTATGCAGGAGATTGCTAGAGAGGTGATTCGTGAAATTGGTTATACCGATGCAGCTTTTGGCTTTGATTATAGAAGTGCAGGTATTCTCAACGGAATAGGAGAACAGAGTCCAGATATAAATCAAGGTGTTGATCAGGACTCTGGTGAATTAGGTGCTGGTGACCAAGGGTTAATGTTTGGTTATGCTTGTAGTGAGACACCTGAACTCATGCCATTACCAATCTTATTGGCTCATAAACTTACAGCAAAACTAGCTGAAGTGAGAAAAAATGGAACGGTACCCTTTTTAAGACCAGATGGTAAAGCACAAGTTAGTGTCAAATATTGTGATGGTAAACCAGTTGCGATTGATACCATTGTCGTCTCAACACAACATGATGATAACATCTCTCAAGCGTTACTTAAAAAAGTTATTATAACGGAGGTTATCGAAGAGGTTGTTCCTAAGGCATTTTTAAATGATGATATTACGTATCATATTAATCCTACAGGAAGATTTGTCATCGGTGGACCTCAAGGTGATGCAGGATTAACGGGTCGAAAGATTATTGTTGATACTTATGGTGGTTCAGCTCCTCATGGTGGAGGTGCTTTTTCTGGAAAGGATCCAACCAAGGTAGATAGATCTGCAGCCTATATGGCAAGATATATTGCAAAAAATTTGGTGGCTGCAGGGGTTAGTGAGAAAATAACGATTCAATTAGCCTATGCCATTGGTGTGGTACAGCCTGTCTCTATTATGGTAGATACTCATGGAGAGAGTCAGATTGAAGAGTCGAAAATTGAAGCATGTATAGAAGCACTGTTTGACCTTTCACCAGCAGGAATAATTAAAAAACTTGACCTTTTAAAACCGATATATCGTAAGAGTGCAGCCTATGGTCATTTTGGTCGAGAGAATCAAGGTTTTTCATGGGAAAAAACCGACTGTGTAGATGAGATACAACGCTACTTAAACGTTGAAAAATAGAGTTAAATTTAACAATTAAAGGGTTATTTAATTATCTTTTGATATAGTTTGGGGTAACTTAATTTAAGGAGAAAATATGGCAGTAATTATAACAGATACTTGTATCAATTGTGCAGCATGTATTGACGAATGTCCTACAGAAGCAATCGTAGATGAGGATGATAACCCAACAGGTGAAGAAATTTACTATGTATACGCTGATAAGTGTGTTGAGTGTGTAGATCATTTTGACGTTCCAGCATGTGCTGAAGCATGTCCTACAGAAGAGTGTATTGTTTGGGGTGTTCCTTCGGCTACGACCTGCCC
>JAHZKW010000050.1 GCA_022600175.1 Campylobacterota bacterium | reverse complement strand
TTTGCAGGGAACCCGAAAATACCTCATTGTACTTTAAATAACAATGAAATGGTGACCCGTGTTGGATTCGAACCAACGGCCACCTCCTTAAAAGGGAGATGCTCTACCGGCTGAGCTAACGAGTCATTTCTTGCTCTTTTCATCTATCACTTCTGACAAATGAGGTGAAATTATATAGAAAACTTTCTTAATTAACAACATGACTTAGAAATAAATTTTTTTCTATAAAAATGAAATAATATTTTAAGCTAAAAGGCTACTAAGTAAAAATACTTTACTATATCAGATCAAGAAGGTTAACGTCACATGATGAAGAAAATCATAGTTTTAATACTCTTTACCACTATTGTCTATGCCAATCCCCTCATGCTAAACAACCAAACCTTTCATGACCTCCTTCCTTCTTCACAAATCTATATAGACCATAACAAATCTCTCACCATTGAGGAGATACGAAAAAAAGATAGCGCATTCAAAGCAAATAGTGAAAAGCTTTTAGGTTTTGGTTACTCTCCTGATTTTCATGTATGGATCAAGTTTACATTACATAACGATACAGATCAACCCCTCCATCAGATCATAGAGTATGATAATCCACTTGCCACCAATATTCTCTTTTTTGATGCAGACAAAAAAATACAAGAGGGACTTTTTTATATCGATGAAAATAGGACCAGTATCAATCCTATTTTTAAGATCACATTACAACCACAAGAGCGTAAAACTTACTATATAAAAACATCATCACATATCGTCACGCTCATTGTCAAACTCAACCTATGGCATCCTGATCGCTTTTTTGCCAAAGAGATGAAACATCAAATCAGCTTAGCACTCTTTTTTGGTGCGATGCTCATCCTCGCACTCTACAATCTTTTTATCTACTTTTTCACCAAAGATAACAGTTATCTCTTCTATGTTTTGTATATTTTAGGTATTTCCGTCCATCATCTGATGTATGTAGGTGTTACCAATGTCTATCTCATTGATCCTGCATGGATTGAATCGATCATCGGATACGCCTCAGTCATTGTAGGGTTTCCTGCATTTGTACTTGCTCTTTTTACAAAATCTTTTTTACATACCAAGCAGTACCCAAGGTTTAATAAGATTTTAAACATCTATCTTACACTGTTTCCTTTTTTAATCTCTATCTTTGTTATCACAGATATGTTTAACAAATATAGAAATATCTTCTCTGTACTTTTACTTGTACTACTTGTTATTTTAACCATCTATGCCTCTTACAAACGAAATCCTCAAGCCTACTTTATACTTTTTGGGTGGTTTATCTTTTTTAGTTCAGGCATGATGATGTACCTTTCTAGTGCGGGGGTCTTTAATATCTATAAAGATTTCCCCTACTTTGTAGAGATTGCCTTGGTCATAGAAGCAACTGTCTTATCTATCGCTCTCGCCTATCGGATCAAACAACTCCAAAAAGAGAAAGAGAGTGCACACCAAAATCTTCTCTCACATCAAAAGAGTGAAAAAAAGAGACTTGAGATCCAAGTAGATCAAAAGACAAACAATCTCAAAACAGCTTTAGATGAAAAAGAGTTACTCTTAAAAGAGCTCAATCATAGAGTAAAGAACAATATGCAGACTATTGTCTCACTCATTAGACTACAACAAGATGAGATTAATGATGAAAAACTTCAAAGTGTACTTATCACAATGCAAAATCGTATCAAATCAATGAGTCACTTACATGAGCTTTTATATAAACAAGAGAATATTTCACATATCAATGCATATGAGTATTTTGAACTCTTAGTCGCAGAGATTAAAAATAGTTACAATCATGATATTAATATCAATTTCAATATACAAACTGACCTTAAAATAGAACAAGCAATTTACTGTGGTCTCATTGTCAATGAGCTGATTTCAAATGCATTTAAATACGCTTTCCCCACTAATAAAGGCAATATCAATATCACCTTAGCAAAAAAAGAGAATCTCTTTACACTCTCCATCAAAGATGATGGTATTGGCTATGACAAATCTAAAGCTTCAAATTCGTTGGGCTTAATCTTAGTAAATACATTAGCCGTACAACAACTCAAAGGTAAGATACATGTCGATGCAGATGATGGAGTAAACGTAACAATACACTGGAACTACTGATGTCTATGAGAAAAGTATTATTGGTCGAAGATGAGATGATAGTGGCGTTAGATATCAAAAATGCTATCAGTGAGCTGCAGTTTGATGTAATCGATATTGTCACAAACTTTGACGATGCACTCAAGAGTGTCAAAGCCAATAAACCCGATATCATTTTAATGGATATTAATTTAAAAGAGAGTAAAGATGGTATTGAAACTGCCATTGAGATTCAAAAGATCAAAAATATCCCTATCATCTACCTTACCGCTTTCTCCGATACAGAAACGATCAATAGAGCGATTAAAACTGATCCTGTAGGCTATCTAATCAAGCCCTTCAAACGAGAAGAGCTCAAATCAACTATACTCCTTGGGCTCTACAAAACCAACCGTTCAAATCAGATACATATTGATCAACATTGTCAATATTTAGGGTTTAATTACTACTATGATCCGCACACACATAATCTCTATTATGACAATATCCCTTTTAAACTAAGCTCCAAAGAGAAAACCCTTTTACAACTCTTGATTGAAGCAAAAGGAAACATTGTCCCCTTTAGTGTGCTAGAGTATCAATTGTGGCCTGATGGTCCCATCGCAGATAGTACACTGCGCACACTGATCTATAGATTTCGTGCCAAAGTGGAATACAAACTGATCGAAACCATCCCCTCTTTTGGATGTAAACTCAACACCCTTTTTTAAAAAATAACCTACACAACTCTTTTTTAAATACCCTATAATATAAGAATTTTTTATACAACATTGTGACGCTAGACATGACGCATATTGTTTACGATTGCCCTTTATATCATGCATAAAGGGCACAAATGAGTTATCTAAATAAAAACAAATCCTTATACCAAATTCAAGATCTATTAACCAAAAATAAACACCAAACCATACAGCAACCAGATCAACATGATCTCTTTCAGAAAAAGACTTTTTTAGAGAACATTATTGAAGAGTGTATCACCTTTAATAGAGTGCTTATTTGGGATCATAGTATTGAAAATGTACATTTAGCCACAAGTGCAGAAGCACTTGTCAAGATCTTTCAACTTCGAAGTACGATCTACACAGCACTTCACTACAATGATGAGTTTCCAGATCTCCTAAAAGGGTTAAATTTTGATACCTATGATCAAAATGCTGCCATTTTATACACCACAGACAATCATGAAATCACGGGTACATGTAGAGTGATCTTTGACTCTTCACAAAAACTTCCCACAGAGCATAAGGTCTCCTTTGACCAGATAAGAGCAAAATATCAAAACATCGTAGAGGTATCAAGATTGATGGTCAACACAGATAAAAAAGGACTCAACTTAGAGTTTAAAAACTTAACACAAGGGACCTATCATCTTCTGAAAAACAACAGTATCGATCTCTCACTCTCAGTAATTAAAGCAGAGCATTTTAAATTATATTCAAAGTTTGGAGGTTTCCAGATAGAAGAGTCATTAAATGCTTATGGGCATCTTGAAAACGCGTTTGTAATCACATCATGGGACCCTACATTAGTCTCTAAGTTTTTTCAAAGGGCCTTTTTACAATAACCTGCCAAATAGATAGAACATATTTTGCATCTACGATAATAACATTATCAAAAAGGACATATATGAGTGCATTTATCAAGTTTATCGAAGATAACAATCTAACATGGCAATTTACCCTCAAAGGTGAAACATCAATCAAAGGTCACTACGGATACAGAGGAGCATTAGTCATCACAGAAGGAAAGTTTCTTGCAGCAGACAAACAGCTCCCACCTAAAGCCACAGCAAAACAAGTCATCGCCATAGCAGAGGAAGAGAAACTCAAATTCTTTGCCGCAGAGCTTGTCACAATGGACGATTTTGAACCTATGATGCAGAAGTATAAAGATTTCTTCGATAGTGATACTGTCGTCTACCTCTTTATTATCGATATCGATAAGGCAGTCACACTAAACTACAATGGCACCACAATCCATGCCATACAACTTGATGAGAGCTCAGTATGGAATGAACTCTTAGATATCGCAGATCTTGAAAAAAGTGAACTCAAACGTCTTAAACTCGAAGAAAAAACAGATACCTTAGTGGCTAAAGCACTCAAAGCAAAAGTCCATTACCCTGAAGTTGACTTAGCAGGATTTAAAGCTTTACAAACCAATGACGCTAAGACAAATTTTGGTGCCGTATGACACCTGCTGCTGCTAAACGCGCCCTTACACATTTATCAGACCAAAAAGTTCCCGTCTTTTTATGGGGACCACCAGGCATTGGTAAATCCTCTATCGTGGCACAAATTGCCAAAGAGAAAGCGATTGAGTTTATCGATCTTCGCCTCTCGCTATTGGATCCCACAGACCTAAGAGGTATCCCCTTTTTTGATGCCGCAAACCATCAAGCAATCTGGGCACCTGCTTCATTCTTACCCGAAGGAACACAAACAAAGGGCATCTTATTTTTAGATGAGTTAAACGCAGCAGCACCCATGGTACAAGCCTCTGCCTATCAGCTGATACTGGATAGAAAAATAGGCGAATATACTTTACCTGATGGATGGTCTATTGTCGCCGCAGGAAATCGTGAGAGTGATCGTGGTGTAGTTTATCGTATGCCCGCTCCTTTGGCCAATCGATTTGTGCATCTAGAGATGGAACCTAACATTCAAGATTGGCGTGATTGGGCACTCAAGTCAGATATAGAGAGCTCCATCATCAGTTATATCGGTTATCGTCCAGATGCACTTTTTGCCTTTGATACCTCCAAAGATTCTCACGCCTTTGCGACACCTCGAAGTTGGGCATATGTAAGCCAGATCTTACGCTCCATACCTGATCCAGATATCGTGATGCCTATGATTATGGGTGCTATTGGTGAAGAGTTGGCAGCTTCTTATCTCGGATTTAGAGAAGTGGCTGATAGCCTGCCAGATATCAATGATATTTTAGAGGGCAAAGCCGTAGAGATTCCTAAAGATCATGCGGCACTGCATATTCTCACCACAGCAGTTGTACAACGGACTAAAGCACACGCTTCAGCACAAACCTTAGCACATATCGTCGATTTTTCACTCCAACTTCCTGGTGAATTTGCGATCATGATAGAGCGTGATCTAAAAGCAAGAGAGATTGATCTACAACGGGCAACAAACTGGGGCAAATGGGTACGTACCTTTAGCCATCTCACACGATGACCTCTGATGATAAAATAAACCAAGCCAAAAGTACCCTAATGCGTACACATCCTTACTTTGGGATGCTGGCTTCAAGATTAACACATGAGAGCTCAGACAAACCCCAAAGTTTTTTAAGTAATGGTAAAATCTTTCGTTATAATCCAAATTTTATACAAAACTGTAGTATTGAAGAGATCATTTTTGTTCTCTCTAACTGTGTGATGCACCATGTATTAGCACACCAAAAGCGACAAGATAACCGTACAAGTTGGCTTTGGCAAGTTGCCACAGATTTTGCGATCAACTCTCTTTTAGTACAAAACGGTCTAAAAGTACCAAGCTGGGTTAACTATGATGCCTCTTTTAATCAAAAATATGCAGAAGAAATTTATGCGATTTTACTCCAACAAATTGATCAAATGCAATCGAGTGATACACTCTTTACACCCACCACCCACCAAAATCAACAAATAGCAGAATCTAAAGAGCCAGAGAGCCAAACACAAAAAGCACAGGAGCTATTTACACAATCCTTAGATGATAACGACGAAGCAGCGTGGCGTTATGCAGAGAGTATCTCTACAGAGATGGCAAAGCGACAAAGTGCCCTACCTACAGGGATGGAGCGTTTAAGCAAAAAAGTGATTACTAACAATGCCGATTGGCGTTTTTTACTCTATGCCGCTATCAATCGACATATGCGTAATGATTACGCTTTTATGCCACCCAATAAAAAGTTTCTCCATCTAGGCGTTGCCCTCCCCTCACTCCGTAGTGATACCCTAAGCCTTTGTGTGGCCATAGACAGTTCAGGCTCTATCAATGAACAACTTTTAGGCGCATTTTTAAGTGAATTTGAAAATATTATGCAGAGCTTCCCTGCGGTAAAAATAGAGATGCTTATTGCAGATGCAAAAATACAAGGGCACTATACCTTTCAAAGCTCCCAACCCCTAAAGTATACTATCAAAGGTGGTGGAGGCACAGACTTCCGCCCTGTTTTTGACTATATAGAAGCCAATTTACCTATGACCTCTATGCTACTCTATTTTACCGATGGAGATGGAAGATTTCCTAAAAAACCACCCCACTATGAAGTGCTTTGGGCACTTTCACGAAAATCAAAAATACCCTTTGGCAAAGTGGTAGAACTATTTTAAAAGGAGAAGATATGACAGACACAATGAAAATATGGATGGATAAAAACGACTATGATATGAACGAGATTGATAGACAAGGAAACTTTGGTACTACAGCACTCATGAAAGCAGTACGTGAAACAGAGTTTGAGATTGCAAGTAAACTCATCGAAGCGGGTGCCTCACTGGAGATCAAAAACGTTGATGGCAATACAGCCCTTTGGATGTCAGCATTTGGTGGTGATGTAAGATGTATGCAACTTCTGATCGATGCAGGCATTGCACTTGATACCCAAAATGTTGGAGCTACGACAACATTAATGTATGCAGCGTCATCTGGAAAATTAGAGATGGTTGAGTTGTTAGTCAAAGCAGGTGCAAATACCTATCTTGAAAATGATGATGGCTTTACCGCTTTTGAGTATGCAACCTCACCAAAGATTGCAAAACTCGTAAAACCGGCAAGTTGATTAACTTGCCACCTCTTCAGGTGCCACTTCTACAAGTTCACCCACACCTCGCATTGAAGCTGGTATATCTGTACGATATTTTTTCTCTTTATATTCTGGTGAACGTACCTCATCCCCTTTATGACTCAAGGCATAAGCTTCACCACTGACAAAATGCTCAGTATGTGCTTTGACAAATGCAAGATCCCAAGTGATCGTCCCAATACTTGGACAAATAGATGCACACTGTGGATCTTCATAGATATCTACACACTCTACACACTTTTCAGGATAAACGTAATATCTACTGTTACCTGTTGGATTTTCTGCATCATCTACAATAGCATTAACTGGACACTGTTGTCTACAGGCATCACAGTTGATGCACTCTTCTGAAATAATAACTGACATGTTTCCCCTCCTATGGGTGATATAATTTGAGTGTTTCCCCAACACTTAACGCCGCTTCTCTCTGTGCTATGCTAATATTTTCACGAAAAGGTTTAGGTGAAATGATAGGCGAGAGCAGCCCCTTTTTCTTATGTACACGTATCACATACTCTTCACCCTCTACAAAGTGGTCATTATATGCTTCAATATAAGGCATATCCCAAACGATGCACCCTTCAGTAGGACAAACATCTGCACATTTTGGTACAGCTGAATCTACACACTCTATACACTTTTCAGGTTTGACATAGGTATATTCACCAAAAGAGAGTGGAGACTCCTGGGCACTCACAATGGCTGTAGCTGGACACTCCTCAATACATGCATCACAATTGATACAAAGATCATTGATTAAAACTGCCATCTCATCCCTCCTCTTTTTTCTGCTGGGACTTATAATAGATACGCAGTAACCAAGGTGGAGGATTCTCATGTAGCATCGCTTGCAGTTTGGTAATTGCCTCCGCGATACTCTCACTCTCTGAAGAGCGTATCGGATGAATTTTTGCAGCCTGTACCATCTTAGAAGCACTAGGACCTATTTGTGTACAATAAAGCATATCTGCTTCTTGAATCGTATTGATCTTATACGTGAGCTTCTGCATCTCATCTTCATACTCAATGGAGCTATCAATCTCTTTGATAAAAGAGGCACTCTCTTTATCTACCTCAAAAAGTTGAAAAGTTTTTGACCAGCCAAAGTGCTGATCTATATGTACTTTATCCGTTGAAGCAAATGCAATTTTCATCATTATGCCTAAAATGAATCAGCAACATTGGCATATGCAGTTCTAGTATCCATAGGAATCTCTTCCATAAAAGGTTGCGCTTTCACAGAGGGAAGCATCAACCCCTTCTTCTTGTGATCACGGATCTTATACTTTCCACTCTCGTTACCTTCAGCATAGTAGTCATTATAATCTACCGTATAAGGCATATCCCATACGATAGACCCCTCAGTAGGACACGCCTCTGCACATCTTGGGGTATCAGCATGACCTACACACTCCACACAACTCTCAACTTTGATATAGTACTTTTCACCTTCATAAGGGTTCTTGACATGACTATCATCTAATATAGCTGCCACGGGACACTCTGGTGCGCACGCATCACAATTGATACACTCATCGGTAATTAATACTGCCATCTATAATCCTTTGTATATTAATATACATCAGATTATGCAAGAAGTGTTCTAACAGGCAATACCATACTTTTTGATTTTATAGCCAATCTGCCTTGCTGTCATACCCAGTTTTTTAGCCGCTTTGGCTTGAATATTGTGGCACTCTTCTAACGCATTGATAATCGCCTCTTTCTCAAGTGCAATAATATCATCTTGGGTTTTTGGCTTTGGCAACGCTTGGCTCTCTAGCGAAACCTCTTCTGTTTTCTCTCTTTGACTCATATAATTTTTTTGATAATTATAGGGTAAGACATGGTTTAACATATCCAACTCCACTTCCCCCTCAGGACAGATCAATACCAACCTCTCCATCGTATTTTGTAACTCTCGAATATTTCCAGGCCATGGATAGTTTAGCAGTATCTCTAACGGCTCTTTAGGAAGATGCATCTTTTTCTTGTAACTTGTCTTATAGTTATCAAAGTAATGAAAGATCAAGAGTTTCACATCTTCATATCGCTCTCTAAGTGGTGGTAAGTTAATAGGTATGACATTTAGACGATAGTAAAGATCCTCTCTAAATTCTCCATGTTTGACCATATCCTCAAGATTTCTATTGGTAGCTGCAACAATCCGTACATCTACTTTCACCGTTTGGCTTCCACCGACCCGCTCAAACTCATGCTCTTGTAAGACCCGTAAGAGTTTTACCTGTAAAGATTCTGAGATATCCCCAATCTCATCTAAAAAGATTGTTCCTTTATGTGCTAATTCAAAACGCCCTTTACGCATCTCTTTGGCATCAGTAAAAGCCCCTTTTTCATGTCCAAAAAGCTCACTCTCCAAAAGTGTATCACTAATCGCTGCACAATTGAGTTTGATAAAAGGTGCATTTTTACGATCACTCAAATTATGAATTGCGCTGGCAATAAGCTCTTTACCAGTCCCTGTCTCACCACGAATCAGTACGGTCGCAGGGGTAGGAGAAATCGTCTGCAAGATACTAAAAATCTGCTGCATCTTCTTACTTTTTCCAATGATATTTTCAAAGTTGTGACTCACACCCAACTCCTCTTTATAGTATGAGTTAAGCTCCTCAATCTGCTCTTTTTCAATCTCACAGGCAACTTTGGTCATAAACATTTTTGTAAAGATTGCCCCAATAATCGTCAACATCCTCACAATTTCGTTGATCCCATAAGGTGTTTTATCTGTCATGTTTGCACTAATAACACCCAGTACACGCTCTTTTTGCATCAATGGTACAGCCACATAAGAGATCATATTTAAAGAGAGATCCCCCACTTTATTAAGATAGTTGATCGCGTTATGGACATTTTCAATCACAATAGGTTCTCCACTTTGTGCTGCTAAGCCCGTTGCACCTTCACCAAACCGATAAGACGCCATCTGTTTTTGCTGTTCAGAGAGTCCCATGGATACCAACAGTGAAAGGCCATCTTGCTCCTCATTGGCGATAAATAACGCACACCGATCTAAGTAGGATGCTTGTTTTAACATCCGCATACTATGTTCAAGTGCCACTGTACTATCCATCTCACTATCAAGCTCAAGTACAATCTCATATAAAAGTTCTAACTCTTTAGTCGCTAACCCTAATTGATCATCTCTTTTCATCTCTATCCGTCATTGCTTTAATTTTTGATATTATAACCACTTTTTACTCATTTTATTGTCTAAATTTTAATCATCAATATAGAACAAAATATGCACAACAAGGGCTAAAACAGGGAGAATAGCGCATGCAAATTACCGTACATGGTCAACCAGTCACACTTTTAGGAAAAGAGAAAAAAGTGGGTGCAGAAGCACCAGCAGCCAAAGTAAAAACGATACAAGGGAAACAGGATGTAATCGGGATGATCGCACCAACAGCACAACTTTTAATCGCCATACCTTCGCTTAAAACCGAAGTCTGTTCACTAGGAGCAAAAAAGTTTAATGATCTTATTGCAGAGTTTAAAAAACTCAAAACGATTATGATCACCACAGATGATGAAACATTTGTGACTGATTTTATAGAGAGAGAAAAAATCGATAATGCTGAAATCGTCATCGATCAAGAGCGACAATTTGCTAAAAAATATGGTCTTTTAATCAGTGAAGGCAAACTCAAAGATAGATTAGCACGTGCCGTTTTTTTAGTAGACGGAGAGGGCGTTATCGCCTATAAAGAGTTAGTGAGTGAAATTGTTGATGAGGTCGACTATGATGCCTGTATCCAAGCAGTTCAAAATCTACTTTCAGAGAAAAAGAAAGGACACACCCATGAAAATTGGATGAGTGTATAGGCAATGCTTCAAGCAGCTTTTGATAGCACTGCATTAACCCCAGAGCATGCACACTCTTCTAAAACGGTGATGAAGTGGCAGGAGCAACCTAGCCACTTTAAACACTATCCTGATTTTCTATTTCGTTATCTGCTTGATCCCAAAGATCCTTTTGATCACTTCATTATACAGATTCGTACCATCACACAAACACTCAACCATTATGAAAAGCCCTATCATAGACTCAATGTCCCATCAGCAGGAAACTTACACCCCATTGAAGTCTATTTTCAACTGCGTAAAATACCAGGAAAACTTAGTGGTATTTACCATCTAGATGTTGCACAAAATGCAATCGTATTGATTCAAGAGATTGCTGCAGATGGGGTAGAACCACTTTTTGGTTATCAGGAGCGTCAAGCGGGTCTATTTGTCTTCTTTTCAACCGTATATTTTAGAAGCAGTTGGAAATATGGATTACGTGCTTGGCGTTATCAACTCCTAGATATGGGACACCAGATTGCAGCACTCCAAGCTGCTGCACATCTCTACGACAAACCTTTAAAATTTGAGAACATGACACCATGCCACAAAATTGAAAGCACTTTGGGGTTCACACAAGAAGAGCAGCTGCTATGTGCTGCCTCTTTAGTCACACCTTTAGCACGAAAAGTACTCCCTTTGGAACAAAATTGTATGCAAGTACAACCTACTGACTACTTTTACGAAAATAGTGCACTTGAAAAGGTGATCAAACACTGTACCCCTTACAATTCACGCAAAGCCTATCAAAGCGACTATATAGCTACGCTAAGCCCAGAACAGGTGATCACACTTAACCAAAAACGGCGCTCCGCTAGAAAATTTAGCACCACACCTATAAAAGAGTCTCTGCTGGAACAACTTATGCATTTTATAGCACAAGCAGACTGCGCCTTTAGCCGTCATTATGTGTTACTCAATAGTTGTTGCCAAGCTAGCTCCGGTATCTATGATGGTAGGACACTGCTTAAAAAAGGTAGTTTTGTTCATGAGATTAACTATTTGTTATTGGGTCAAACCCTAGCCAATACAAGTGCTATAGTTCTCTTTCTTTCTCTACAGGATATTACCGCGCAAGCATTTTACGACGCGGGAGTTTTTGCTCATGAACTCTACCTTTTTTGTACAGAAAATAATCTAGGATGTAGCAGTGTAGGTGCCTATCTAGATGAAGAAACTAAACACTTTTTACACACAAATGAAGCTATAATCTATTGTATTACAATTGGGAACTTGGAGGTAACATAGATGCTTATAGGAATACCAAAAGAGATCAAAAAAGAGGAGTTTCGCGTTGCGATGACCCCTGCTAATGTCAAAGAGCTTACCAGTAGAGGTACAGAAGTATATGTTGAGTATAGTGCTGGTATGGGTAGTGGTTTTTCAGATCAAGATTATGCAAAAGCAGGTGCCATACTCACCGATGTTGATACACTATTTAACACGGTACAACTGATTATAAAAGTCAAAGAACCTATTGCCCAAGAGTACCATCGATTTAAAACACATCACACCCTCTTTACCTATCTACACTTAGCCGCAGATAAAGCATTGACAACATTTTTAATGGATCAAAATATTACCGCTTTTTCTTATGAAACATTGGTTGATCATAACAAATTACCACTGCTTGAACCTATGAGTGAAATCGCAGGAAAAATGGCAATGCTCAATGGGGCTTTTTATCTCGGAAGATATTTTAATGGTATTGGTAAACTTGCTGCTGGTGCAGTGGGCACCCCTAAAACCAATGTGCTCGTACTGGGCGGAGGCGTTGCAGGCAAAGCAGCAGCAGATGTAGCAAGTGGATTAGGCGCTTATGTCACGATCATGGATATCAATCTCTCAAGGCTACACTATCTTGATGATGTTATGCCACCCAATGTACAAACACTCTATAGTACCAAAGCATCAATTGAAGCACTCCTGCCTAGCATCGATATTGTTATCGGTACCGTACTCATCCCTGGTGAAAAAGCACCAAAACTGATCACAAAAGAGATGCTTGGGTTAATGCAAAAAGGAGCAGTTTTAGTCGATGTTTCTATCGATCAAGGGGGCTGTTTTGAGACCTCAAAAGCCACTACACATGCAGACCCTATCTATGAAGTTGATGGTATTATTCACTACTGTGTAGCCAATATGCCAGGAAACTATCCACAAAGCTCCACTATTGCCCTTAGTAACGCAACCCTACCCTATATCAAACAGATATCTAAAGAGGGTTTAACACTTCTTAAAAATGGCGATAATCGATTTATCACTGCACTCAATACCTTTGCAGGACAACTCACAAACCAAGCTGTGGCTAAAGCGCACCATATAGAGTATACGCCTTATGGATGAGATTGTGAAATTAGAAGCGGCACATATTCTAAACACTTTTAAAAAGCAAGGATTAGATGGTAAACTCTATTTAGTCCAAGACCCTTTTAAAATCGATCTTCTGTTTGATGAGGTTGTTGATGCAATTAACCACTCTAGTCTCTTAAAAACCAAACTCCCACATGTTGAGTTTGTACTCCCTTCAAGAGAGATTGCCAATGGAGACGCTGGTTGGATTGGGCATTTTGAAGATCGTGATAATAAACGTTTTTTTCTCAGCGATGTATATGACTTTTTAATACTATTTATAAGATAATTACTTAAACTGTCTATGGCTTGCATAAGGAGCTTTCGTGGAGTATATACTCTATTTTTTCATCACGTTAATCCTTGCGACCCTCTTTGCTATGGCAGGTATCGGCTCAGCAGTTGCTTTAGTACCAATCTTAAACCTTATGGGTATTGATCTTAACCAAGCAAAAACTATCGGTCTCTTTGTCAATACGTCTTCCACACTCAGTGCTGCCATACTTAACCTCAAACGAAAAACTATTGCGTTTAAGATCGCCCTACCACTGATCATCACCTCCTCACTCTTTTCACCTATGGGTGCTTATCTCAGCCAATATATTAATGAAGATATAGTCAAAATACTTTTAAGCCTTTTTCTCATCTCTAGTGCAACCATGATGCTTATCCCTAAAAAAGCATCACATACCACTCCCAAACATCACGGTTTGATACTCTATGCTATCGGTAGTGTTGTCGGATTTTTTTCAGGTATTTTAGGCATTGGTGGTGGAGCATATATCATGTTAGCACTCATCTTTTTGGGGTATGATGCAAAGAAAGTTGCTTATGCAGTGACACTGGTTATCCCCTTTTCAACCTTTTTTGCATTTCTCACCTACCTCTCTTTTGCCAAGATCAACTTTACCCTACTCTTTATCTGTGCAGTCGCAGCGATCATCGGAGGTTTGATTGGCAGTAGTATGATGCATCACAAACTACAAAGCAAACATATCAAAAAGCTGATCATTATTATCTTATATCTAACAGCACTGAAGTTGATCACCTCTTTAGGGTAGAGATTGTAAAAAGATCATTTTCTTCTCTTTATTAAGAACAAAAATTGCATAACCTATAGAAAAAGGATATGCGTGTCTCCTGATATCATAACATTAGCACCTAATGTCTTTTTTACGGGTGTCTTTGACCCTCATATACGTACATTTGACATCATCATGAAGACGGCAAATGGTAGCTCCTATAACAGTTATATTATTCGTGGTAGTGAAGGTGTTGCTGTTATGGATACCGTTAAAAAAGAGTTTTCAAATGCATTTTTCCAAAAGCTTGAGTCAGTCTGTGATTATCATGAGATCAAATATATTGTCCTGCACCATTTAGAGCCTGACCACTCGGGTGCACTTATTGAGCTGATGGAGCGTGCCCCTAAAGCAAAACTTATCATCTCTGGTCGTGCGGTGATGATGCTCAAAGCACTCTTAAAACAAGATGTAGATTTTGAAATTGCGAATACAGGTAAAACTATCTCTCTAGGCGATAAAACGATCGAGTTTTTAAGTACCCCATTTCTGCATTGGCCCGACACTATGAGTAGTTATCTACATGAAGAGAAGATTCTTTTTAGTGGTGATGTATTTGGTTCACACTACTACGACGAACGGATTTTTAATGATAAAGTTGGTGATTTCAGTTATGCTTTTCGCTACTACTATGATCATATCATGAGACCTTTTAAACAGTTTGTCCTACAAGCACTCAAACTCTATAAAAAATTTGAAATTGAGATGATAGCACCTCTACATGGACCTGTACTACGCGAAAACCCTATCCAATATATAGAGAAGTATGATCAATGGAGTCATGACATTAAAAACAAAAAAGAGGCATTAGGTGACAAAATCGTCTCTATCTTCTATATGTCTAGTTATGGCAATACAGAAAATATGGCGAAAAAGATCTATGAAGGTGTTGACTCTGTAGAAGGTATCAGACCAAGTATGTATGATCTTGGCTCTTTAGAAGAGCGTAACATGATTGATCTTTTAGAGGAGAGTGACGGCATACTCATTGGTACACCAACGATCAATGGTGACGCAGTCAAACCTGCATGGGATCTACTCGCCTGTATGGCCTATATTGAAAATCGTGCAAAGACAGGTGGTGTTTTTGGATCTTACGGATGGACAGGAGAAGCGAGTGATATGATCCAAGATCGGATGCGCTCTTTAAAATTTAGACTCCCTCAAGAACCTCTGAAAATCAAACTAATCCCAACAGAGATGGAACTTGTCTCATGTTATCACTATGGCGTCGAGTTTGCGGAGATTATGATGGGTAAAATGATAGAAATGGAGATATAATGAACGAACTAGAGATAATGGAACAAAAAGTTACAACACTACTTAAAAGCTATGCCGCTAATGAGTTTGTTGCCAGAGAGATGGCACCATTGGTCGCACAAAAGTCCCTCTTAGAACAACACCTCTACCAAGATTTAGGTTTTCCTAATCGCTTTGTTATGGGACGTTTTATGAAGACAAACTTTCCCGCACTTGCAGCACAAAAACCTAAAGATATCCTTTGGAAAAAATATATCTATGACACGATTGGAATGGTTGCCCCTGCTTGTTTTAACTGTTCAGATCAGATCAACTGTTTTGCTTGTCGTCTTGCTGAAGAGTGTGCGTGAAAACTCCAGCAATTTCGACTGCTAAACTCACTAAACAACTTGAGCTGCTTTTAGAGATTAATATGCCTGTTTTTATCCATGGAAGCCCAGGTATCGGAAAATCTTATATCGTCAATGAAATCAGTCAACATAGAGCTTGGGAACTCATCGATGTGAGACTCTCTCAACTTGACCCTGTAGATCTTAGAGGTATTCCCTCTATTGTTGAGGGTAAAACAGTATGGATGCCACCTGTATTTTTTCCCAAACAGAGTGATCAAGAGGGGATACTTTTTTTAGATGAGCTAAACTCTGCACCCCCTTCTGTACAAGCGGCAATCTATCAACTTATTCTTGATCGAAAACTCGGAGAGTATGAACTGCCTAAAAATTGGCGGATTGTCTGTGCAGGTAATCGTATCTCAGATCGTGGTGTGGTCTTTAAACTCCCTACCCCATTAGCCAATAGAATGGTACATCTCAGTGTTGAAGCAAGATTTGATGATTTTAAGATCTTTGCAATCAAAAACCAACTCCATAGTTTTATCATCGGTTTTTTAGGGTTTCGCCCCGATCTACTCTCAAGTGAACCTGTAAGTGAAGATGATAGCAACCCTGCCTTTGCCACACCTAGAACATGGCACTTTTTATCCAACATTTTACATCAAACAGATCGTTTTGAAGAGATTGAGCCTATCATCTATGGGACGATTGGTTATGGACCAGGGATTGAGTTTCTCTCATATGTCAAAGTGTATGAAAAACTCCCTGATGTGAGAGCCATCTATGAGGGACATTACCCTGAAAGTGAAGCGATAAACACCCCTGCACTGCTTTATGCTTTAGTCTCTTCATTGGTAGAGTATTTTGATGGTAGCGATACACATATCAAACACCTCTTTGGTTTTAGTGAGAAGTTGCCTACAGAGTTTGGTGTGATGCTCATCAAAGATGCCATTGTCAAAGATGAAAACCTTGCAACTTCGCACTACTTTGATGAATGGCTGACACAATATGGCGACTACATCCTTTAAACAGCGGTTAGAAAAGATACGGGTTCAATTTCTCTTTGATCACCCTTTTTTGAGTGTCCTTGCACTCTCTTTACCCACACAATTCCAAAAAAATCCACATGAACTTTTTGAAACTGATGGGGGAAAGCTTTTTATCGATGAAGAGAAAGCTATCACTTTTGATGATGATAGACTCAAATACCAATATGCACACACCCTTTTACATATCCTCTTAAAACACGCTTTTCGTATAGGAGAGAGAGACAAAGGACTTTGGAATCGAAGCTGTGATATTGTCATCAATCTTCTCTTGATGGAGTTCGATCGTGTTGGTAAACGTCCTGATGATGAGGTACTTTTAGAGAAGTTTCAAGAGCAAAGCGTTGAAGAGGTGTACAACGCCCTATATGAGGAATCTAACCAAGATGGTGAAAATGAAGATGATGCACTGACAGAAGAGAAAGTCGATCTCATTCCTGACCCAAAAGAGGAAGAGCACTATGAAGAGCAGATCGATGCGTTGATCATCCAAGCCATTGGTGCAGCACAAAAACAGGGGGCACTCCCCTCAACACTCGAAGAGCTCATCTTCGAAGTGACCAAACCAAAAATTGACCTTTTTACACTTTTACATGCCTACATTTCAGAGAGTTTTTTTGACAAAAATGTAGACTTTTGTCGCCCAAATCGTCGCTTTATACACCAAGATATCTACTTACCAGGATTTAAATATGAAAAAAACCGTCTTGAGGTGACCATCGCACTGGATCGCTCTATGAGTATCTCACCCACAGTCTTTTCAAAGTTTCTAGGTATTATCGATGCGATTTTACGTATCAGTAGCGATTTTGAGATCGAGGTTGTTCCCTTTGATGAAGAGATTTATCCTGAGATGATCGTCACTTTTGATGCCCAAAGCAGCCCAAAAGAGATTGCTTTTAGTAAGGGTAATGGCGGTACACGCTTTGATCCTGTGCAACACTATCTTTCACAAAAGAGCTTATCCAGTAGTAGAAGACTTTTAATTGTACTTAGTGATGGTTTTTTCACAATCGATAAAGCCCCTCTTTTTGAGACAATTTTTCTCATCAGTGACAAAAAAAATCTATCAAGGTTTAATCAATATGGCACACCAATATACTTTGACCTATAAAGAGGAGATAGAAAAACTCTCTGAAGAGACAGATTTTGAAAAGCTGGGAGATGCACGCTATATGTTTCACGATGATGTTGCAGCAAGGCTTGAGTGGGCATTTTACCGCCCCAGTGGCTCACACCCTGATCAAGTCAGCGACCCTGATGAGATGGTCTCAATCATGGCATTTAACCACTCTAGGCTTGCACCAATGAAACGCTATACTAGACTACATCCAAATGTGATCAAAGAGGAGAGACTACGAGTCAAGATTAGAAGCCGAAGCCGCATGCTCTTTCGGGCAATGGTTGATGATGACTTTACAGAACTCATCGAAGTATTAACGTTTGCTCCTGTATTTTTACCCCAAGCAATAGATCAGATGATCAATGGTCGGATATGGAATGAGACTTATGCCAACCTACAGGCAGCAACAACGTTTATCACAATGGTTGCTAGTGATTTTGATGAGAATTTACAAGCGGGGATCAAACGAAGACTGCAACCTATCAAAAACTTTACTTTTGAAGAGGCCAAAGCGTTTTTGATCACATTAACAGCCAATACCCACACACTTCATCCCTTTATCTTAGCACACTTTCATCACGCATATGAACAGTGGCTAAAGCGCCAAACACTACACCCTTTACAGCGCATTGCACTGCAAAAAGAGATCGATAGAATCGAAATTGCATAAGTGTTAGAAAAAGGGTATTTATGCTCACTTCTTTTGAAAATAAAGTACTCATCGGTATACATGCACTCAGTGATGAGATAGAATATAATATATACGAATCAGCAGATGTTGCAGAGTATATCATCGCCTCAAAAGATGAGGTCTCAGAGACGATTAAAACACTCTATCAAAATGGCTATCTCAATGAATGTATGACGATAGAAGATGATGGTTTTGAAACCTTTTGTCTCTCTAACAAAGCGGTCAAAGCGATGCACTTATGAGCAGTGTTGTTATATTTTATGAAAAGCCTGGATGTGCTACCAACCACAAACAAAAAAAGTTGCTACAAGCACATGGTTGCACCCTAGAGGTAAAAAATTTGCTTGAGACAAAGTTCTCACCAGAGACATTGATCTCATTTTTTGCCCCCTTGCGCGTTGATCAGTGGTTCAACCCTAATGCACCCCAGATTAAAAATGGGAGTATAGATCCACAAAAGATGAGTGCAGAACAGGCAATTTTAGCGATGAAGAAAGAGCCTATTTTGATTAAAAGACCCCTGCTTAAAATCAAAGGTCAATCACTCTGTGGATTCGATACCACGCTGCTTTCAACAATCTTACAAAAACCACTCAAAAATATTGACAATAGTTGTATAAAAGAGGAGTTTTGTCACACCTCCTAGAATAGTTTATGCAAAACCTTTTATAAGAAAATAGTATAAAAGGATCCCCAATGAACTTCATAAAAATCATCTCCAAACAGTCAAAAATCGTCACGAACATGAGCCTTATTTATATTACAGCACTCTGTGTCACAATCCTTTATAAACTCTCATGATCTCAAAAGCAAAAACACAATAATCACCCCTAAACTAAAAGAGAAGAGCTGCCAAAAAAGCAGTGGATTCTCTTCAACCAAAGGTCGATTGGATTGGGTTAAGAACTTTTTATTGGGGTTATAGATGTCATAGATAAACTCTGATAACTCCCCATAACGTGCACTTGGATCTACGGATAACGATTTTTGTATCGCTTTATCTACCCAAATAGGAATATCAGATCGATAGAGTGCCAGGGGTTGATACTTTAACTTTTTCTGTGCCGCTTTGGTTTGTGTTCTGGCAACCTTCACACCATAAGGTGATTTTCCGCTCAACATCTGATACATGATCACACCCACAGAGAAGATATCTGAACGAAAACTCCCCTCTAAACCTATAAAATATTCAGGTGCAGAATAGAGTGCAGTACCTTGGAGGTTTTCTTGTTCAATACCTGTGTTAATATCTTTGATCCCTTCAACTTTAGTCGAACCAAAATCGATAATTTTCACTGTTCCTGTCTTATCGATGATAATATTTTCTGGACGGATATCTTGATGGATCATCTCAAGTTTGTGAAAAGCATAAAGCCCTTTGGCAATCTGCTCTATGAGCTTTCGCACCACCTCTAATGTGGGTTTAGGGTGATCTATCATCCACTGTGTCAATGTCTCACCCTCAATATACTCTGTCACATTATAGATATAGTTTCTCTTTTGTGATTGTGGGTAAGCTCTAAGTACATGGGCATTATTAATCCGCCGTGCAATCCACTCTTCCATCAAAAATCTCTCTAAATAGGCTCTATCTTCTGATGACTCGACAGCAAGTGCCTTGATGACGACAGAAGTCTCACGCTCTTGATCATAAGCCAAATAGACATGACTTCTACTACTCGAACTTAAAACCCGTACAATCTCATATCCATCAAATCTCTCTCTTGGTTCTAAGCGTGGAGGGAAAGATTTGTTCTCAAGCTGTAAATTGATCTCATCAATATTTTTACTAGGAAGGGCATCTACTCTGACAAGCTGTATGGTTAAGTTATCACTACTGCCCTGTGCGTAAGCCTGATCAACAATCATTTTTGCGCTATTTTCAAATCTCTCTTGATTCTCTACAATCATCTGTTGCATAAATGCTTTGTTGACATGTTCATAAACACCATCGGTCATGAGTAAGAAAAGATCCCCCTCTTCTATATCAAAACGCTCATAGTCAATCGTCAAATGCGAATCCATACCAACAGCACGACTTAAATAGCTCTCGTTTTGAGAAACCCAAAGACGGTGATCTTCGGTGAGTTGTTCAAAGTGTCCATCACGAAACCGATAGATCCTTGTATCTCCTACATGAAAGAGGTAGGCTGTCGTTGAGCGAAGCACAAGTGCGCTAAAAGTACAGAGATATCCTCTATCTTTGTCAAGATGAAAGAGGTTTTGATGGTTTTGTGCATAGAGCCAAGCATTGGTTGCTGTGAGGACTCGATGGGCAGATGTCTTGACTGTCCAAGATTCAGGCGTACTAAAATAGTCTGCTAGAAATGAGCTCACAGCCACTTTACTTGCAACTTGGCTCACTTGACTGCTACTGATTCCATCAGCCAAGGCTATCGCGATCCCTTTGGTACTTAAGAGCGGTACTTTAGGGATGCGTAGGTCATAAAAATCTTGATTGATCTCTTTACGCCCTTTTGTTGAGTATTGGGATACTGATACTGTTAATCTCTTTTGCATAACTCTTTAACCGCCTTTCACACAGAGCCGCTGGGAGGTTTATCAGCGGCTTGGTCTAAAAGGTCTCTGTTACCAAGACTTATAAGGCAAAAACTTTCCATTCATGGTAATGACGACACGATCACCTTTTGGATTCTCCTCTTTTTCGATATCCATTGAAAAGTCAATAGCACTCATGATACCATCACCAAACTTCTCATGAACAATCTCTTTGATGCTCTCACCATAAACACCTACAACTTCATAAAATCTATAGATCAATGGATCTGTCGGCACACGCTGATCCCACTTTTTATGTGGGTACTGCGCTAATGTTAGAGCGACTTCCTCACCTAATCCAAGTAGTGCACATAACTTATCTGCATAGACTTTTTGGAGGCTATTCATCCCTAAAGCAGCAGAGGTTAAAAAAACAGCAGACATACCTACCTTTTGGGCAATCTCTTCCCAGCTCAGCCCTGCCTCTCTTTTGGCAGACATGATCTCTTCTGTCATCTCAATTTTTTTCATCTATCTCTCCTTTATACTACCCAGTCAATACTGGATAGCAATATTTATCATTTATTCAATTTTCTTGCAGCTGAAGCTTTTGCATGGGTATAGTATATTGGCAGACCAACAAAAAGTAGACCACCAACTAAGTTACCTAAAGCCACTGGAAGCTCATTCCATAGAAGGTAATCAGCAATTGTAAAATCACCACCCATAATCAAAGAGAATGGGAAAAGAAACATGTTCACAATTGAGTGTTCAAAGCCCATGTAAAAGAAGAGCATTACAGGCATCCACATCGCAAGCCATTTACCACTCACTGAAGTCGAAATCATCGCACCAACAACACCCATAGATACCATCCAGTTACAGAGCATCCCTCTAATGAATACAGTCATCCATCCATCTCCACCATGTGCCGCGTACCCGACAGTTCTAGACTCACCTATCGTGGCGACTTTTGCCGCAATTGCACCACCATCAGTGTTAAAACCGTAAGTAAAAATAAATGCCATCATCACCGCTACGGTAAAGGCGCCTAAAAAGTTTCCTAGCGCAACTAACCCCCAGTTTCTAAGTATCTGTCCGATAGTCACCCCTGGTCTCTTGTCAATCCAAGCAAGCGGCACCAACGTAAAGACACCTGTGAGAAGATCAAACTTCATCAAATAGAGCATGATAAACCCAATAGGGAACAAAAGTGCACCGACAATCGGTTGTCCTGTTTTTGTTGCAACCGTAATCGCAAAGACTGCTGCAAGTCCTAAAATAGCACCTGCCATATAGGCTCTAATCACTGTATCCTTTGTTGACATATAGACTTTTTGCTCACCAGAGTCAACCAATTTGGTAGCAAATTCTGACGGTTCTACATACGCCATACTATACTCCTTGTATATAATTTTTTATTTATTTTCTCAAATAAATTTACAAAGCAATTAAAACAAAAAAAGTGAGGAAAAAAGTAGGAAAAAGGCATTTGGATTAAATTTTATACAATTTTGTTGTATAAAAATAGATCAATAGTGGTTTATAATACACATAAAAAGGGTATACATCAAAAAGTCAGTCATCCATCTCTTTATCTTTTTTCTTTTGTTACTCTTTTTTCTTATTGGGATGACTATTCGAGAATCGTATAGAGTACAGGAGCGTTTTTTTGAAGAGAACCTTATCAATAAAGCAGAGACCATATTTAATCTTATCGTTGATTTAAGGCACTGGAATGCAGAGTTTGAGGGAGTATATGCCAAGAGTGATAAACTAGAACCAAATCCCTACCTCAAACCAAGCTCCATTAAATCTGATAAAAATGAGACACTCATATGGATCAACCCAGCTTTTATGACAAGACAAATTTCAGATATTGCCAGTCAAAGAGATGGATTTAGGCTTAAAATCACCAGTGACAAGCTCATTAATAAACATAATGCACCAGATGAAGAGGAGAAAAAGCTGCTGATAAAGTTTCTGAAAAATCCAGATGTACCCTACTATTGGAGTATTCATAATAATACATTCCAATTTATGGGGGCACTAAAGGTTGAAAAAGAGTGCATGCTTTGTCATAAAAAACAGGGCTATAAAGTGGGAGACGTTAGAGGCGGTATCAGTGTGATGTTTGATATCACCAAAGAGAAGCAACAACTTAAAGCGATCAATAGTGATAAAGAGCAGACGATTGTCTTTCTTATCATTGCAGCAATTGGTCTGCTTTTAACATTAAGTATCTATCACCATCTAAGACGACTCGATGAACAGAAGATCTTCTCGCTGAACACCTCACTAGAGACAAAAGTAAAAGAGCTAGATCACTTTAACCATACACTACACAACAAAGTCAAAGAGGAAGTGACCAAACAGCGTGAAAAAGAGAACCTACTCATCCAACAATCCAAACTCGCAACCCTAGGTGAGATGATAGGCAATATCGCACACCAATGGAGACAACCCATCAGTGCAGTGAGTACGATCATGATGAATATCAAATGGACAGCGATTGCACAAGGGGTGGATAAAAACTTTCTCGATGAGCGGATGAATGAGGCCAATGAACAGTTACAATATATGTCACAAACCATTGAAGATTTTAGAAGCTTTTTTAAACCCGATAAAGCAAAAACAGCGTTTGACTTGAGTGCAGAAGTCTATAAAGCGTATCATATCTTACAAGACTCTCTTCAATATAGTAATATCTCTTTACGTATACACTCTATGGATCACCTCATCGCGTATGGATATGCCAATGAATTTTCCCAAGTGGTCTTAAACATCATCTCTAATGCCAAAGATGTACTCATCCAAAGAGCAGTAGAAAACCCCTCGATTGAGATCTCTTTATATCAAGATAGAGACTTTATCTATTGTGAGATCAAAGATAATGGCGGTGGTGTTAAAGAGAGTTGTATCCACAAGATCTTTGAACCCTACTTTACAACAAAAGAGCATCAAGGGACAGGTATTGGTCTTTATATCGCAAAAGAGATTATTGAAAAACATATGCAAGGTGATCTCAAGGTAAAAAATAGAGACAACAATGCTATTTTCACGATCACCATACCACGTATACCAAAGGAGAAACATGCAGATACCTCAACGAATCAAAGATAAAACCATCTTACTGGTAGAAGATGAGAAGATTATCAGAGACAATCTTGCAAGCATGCTTGGTTATTTTTTTAAAGAGGTCTATACCACAGGGGATGGATTTGATGCGATTGATCGCTATGAGAGATATCTGCCTGATATCATCATGACAGATCTAAAGATGCCTAATATGGGTGGATTTGAACTCCTACATGCACTACAAAAAAGAGGCAGTACTGCCTATATGATCATCGTCTCTGCACATACGGATACTGACCTTTTAGTCAATGCTATCCATAAAGGTGTTGATCGATACTTGATAAAACCCGTCACTGAAAAGGCACTCTTTGAAGCCTTTAATGCCTATGTCAAAAAGCTAAATCATGCCATGCCTCAAACCATTGATCTACTATCACAAGTACAGTTTAGCCCAGATAAAAATGAGATCATGGTAGAGAACCAAAAAGTACACCTCAATAAAAAAGAGTCCCTGCTACTGAAACTTTTTTGTAGTGATAGTGCTAAAACTTTTACTTATGAAGAGATCGAGTATCAAGTATGGGGAAGTCAATCGATGAGTTTACCAGCCATCAGAAGTGTGGTGAGAGATCTACGTAAAAAGATAGGCTCAGAGTTTATCACCAATGTCTCAGGTATCGGCTATCAACTCAAAACCTAACTACAACCAAGATCACTCTAAAAATGTACCATAGATATCATCAATAACTTTTGAGGTATCAGGGGTGATCGAAAGTAGCGTGAAGCGTTCTCTATCAAAAGGGAGTAAACGTAGTTTCATCTTCTCTATCGCTTCTTTTTCATCTACTGCTGTTATAGGGTATTTCCGTGTGCGATTATGTTCTAACTTTATCTCAATAATATAATTCACCATATACTCCTAAAGTTGGGTGTCATACTCACATGATGCATAGTCAATATCACTCTTTGTTTTTTGCTTACTCCCTTTCAAAGCGACAAGTTTCTCTAAAAAACTGATCTCATAAGGGTACTCGGATAGATCCAAAGGAATATTTAAGGCAGACTTTTGCACAATCTCAAAATAGTGTGCTTTGTCGATCTCATAACTCTTTTTCTCTCCCTCTTCAAAAAAACTAACAATCATAAAACACCAGCTTCATGCAAAGCTTCTTGGATCTGTGCTTTGGCGAGAAGCTTTGCATTTTCCTCTTCTGCACCATCCCACCAAAATTCAATAATCTTTTGCTCAATCTCGCCTAGTAATGTCATTGGCATGTTAGCAAATACTTCATAAGAGCTAATCGTATCAGGTGAAACTGATTTGTTTTTTGCTAACTCTAAAACCATCTCTCGTATGGCACTCTCAATAGCTGTAGGTTCAGGCAGAGGGGTGTCATCTGTGGGTTGAGGAATGATACGTGCCATATCGATCCAACTGACAATCTCCTCTTCAAGATGATTATGACCACTGATCTGATAACAGCGTATCTTTGTAGGGCCATAGACGATCTCTTCCTCTTCACTTAGACGTGACGTCATCTTGGGTGTTTGGTTTTCTAGATAAACCTCTAGTCGCATCTGGGGCTGCATAGTCGTCGCTCTCTCAAATGCATCATACGCCAACTTTAATAACTCTTTTTCTAACGATTCCATCTCTGTTCCTTTAATTCATATAGGGGATATCTAGTGCAGCATCGCGATCAGCTGCTTGATACTCATAGACATTGTCAACATCAAATTGTGAAATACCTTTTTCTAGGACAATACGCTGCAGTGGATGTAACGAAGTGACATGAAGTATCTCTCGCAGTGATTGGGCGTAGTGGTTTAAGATGATAGGATGCATCATCTCTTTGTGTTCAACCAAAAAGTCAATCATCGCCTTGATCTCCTCCAGTGCCTCTTTCTCTATAGTAGGTAGCTTTCGCACCACGTTTCGTACAAACTGCTTGGTATAGTAAGGCTCACCCATCTCTAATAATCTGCTTGCAGCAAAAAGATCTGCACTGTTTTCACTATAACTATAGGCATATCGAAAGTGCTCACATACCGCCTCAATAAAACGAGGATACTTCTCAAGTACCATCACCAAGTGTGTCAAGTCTTGGTCAATCAATACCTGTAAAAGGGTGAGCGTATTTTTTCCCATACTGTTCCAGTGGGACTCCCCCTCTTTGACCTTATCTAGACTTAAAACACGATCATACTGCTCTATCACTGCAGCATCTTCCACTAGGCGTGCTTTTTTATGATAACCACTCATGAAGCTTTTTTGTTATGATAATCCCATAATATTTTATATCTTGAATCAAGCTCACTTAAAATCGTATCGACTAACATCAAATCACTGGTTCTTTCAAAACGACTCTCCTGATGCTCTTCATACCAACACTGCATCTCTTTTTTTAACGCTTCACGTTTGGCATAGGTACGCATGATGAGGTTTTTAATCTCATGCATCTCTGGTGTAATGACTTCATGCTTGTGCGTATTTTGAAAACTTGCTAATGCACTCATGTGATGACTCCTTGTAAGACTCTTTAGTCAAGGATAATGCAACTTTTATTCTAACTCAGAACAGAAGTTGCATAGGTATCATAAAGAGGAGAATATCTTGAAAGAAATTGCCGTACAGACATACTTTTTTTCACAAGAAGAGGGAGACGGCTATGAGGTTCGTATCAGTGATTATCCCCAGATTCGAGGATTTGGCGATAGCTATGATGAGGCTTATAGTGAAGCAATAGAGAGATATCAAGAATTTAAGGAGAAGATGATGCAACAGACCACCCCAGTATACCAAGAGGCACTCAAAGCCTACGATATAAAAGATTATGCCAAAGTGTTTTCACTCTTTGGCACTATCGCAGAGCAACATGATGGTGCGATGACAAACTTGGCGATCATGCACTATAAAGGGATTGGCACTGAGGTCGATACCACACAAGGCATTGACTACTTTCACAAAGCACAAAAAGCAGGTAACCCTACGGCTGCTTTTTACTTGGGTCAGATCTATGAGAGTGGTGCAGGTATAGAGAGGGATGAAGCAAAAGCGGCTTACTACTTTGAACAAAATGCCACCACGGATGATCCCAACGGACAATATCGTCTAGGGATGCTACTACTGCAAAGTGATCCCAAGCGCGCGATGCACTGGCTCATCACCGCCGCCCACAATGACTTTCCTGCAGCCCAAGAGATCGTCACCTATGTCTCCAACCAAGAGATGGCAAACCCTGCACTCTTGAACCAGACATTTCGTGCACTTTCATGTGAGGAGCAGTACAAAAATGTCGCACAAATCGTAGAGACCAAAATCGTCCCCCTACTCGAAAAAGATGCAGGAGGGATTGAGCTTGTAAACTTTATCTGTGAATCAGCACCACAAATCTGGCTAAAATATACAGGAGCCTGTTCAGGCTGTCATCTCAGTACCAGCTCAACGGCAGATATGATACTGAAAACTTTTGAAGAAGCGATTGATCAGAAGATTGTGATTTATTTGGTGTAGGAAACGAGAAGGAGTTATAATTCTCCTCTAAAAGCCTGATCTAAAATAGAGGCTTTCAGGGCTTTCAGTTTTTCCATCTTCTCTTTTTGAACCTCTTTGACTTTTTCTGTTTTTTGAGAAATTTGGTCTAGGTAGGTGACGGTTTTTTGTTGGATTTGGAGGGGTAAATTAACAATTTCTAACTTCTTAATCGACTTCAGATAAATTCCCTTTTGTGCTGCTCCTTTTGCACCTTCAGTGAGGATATTTAAGTTTTTTTGTAATGAATACATTAGAAAATATGAGTCTAAAATTTCTCTTTTAGGTTTTAACACTGCTACACTTCTTTGTAACGTAAATTTATTATTAGTATTTACAACCGCTGTCCTACCTATGGTACCTACAATAGTTAATAAAACATCTCCCAATGAGACATCTGTTCTTTTATTTTCACGATAAAAATCTTCTTCTTTTAAATATCTAGGGTTATGATAATTAATAGAATTATTCAATATGTTTTTAGAACTTAACATCAAATACTCACTATGTTCAATCCCTTTTGGAGGATTATGGCTTCCATCTGTAATTTTATTACAAACAGAGTTGAAATCTATTTTCTCATACTTCTCTTCCAACTCTCCAAAAACTTCATTTAAAACACTTCCCTTAAACAGATCTGCTTCATCCATGTTTTTTTGATGTAGGGCAATGGCTTTGTCAATTTTTTCAAAAAGTATGTCTAGCTTTGATACGATTCTTTTTTGTTCTGGGAGAGGTGGTAGAGGAAATTCAAATTTTGATAGGTTTTTTGCTGATAAGTTTGGTTGTGCAGCACCATTGTTGAGACTGTTTAGAGTTTTGTGTCAAATCCTAATAGTTGAATAAAACTATATCATATTCATAATTATTTGTAAATTTAATTCCACTAATAATAAATCAACTTGACAAACATATTTTATTATATTAGAATATTCTAATATAATTATATTGGAGTTTATATGAGTGAAGAATGTTATAGAGAGTCAAGTAATATCAGTGAAGTTGAAAAAGCTAAGAGTTTT
>JAHZKW010000049.1 GCA_022600175.1 Campylobacterota bacterium | reverse complement strand
TATAGTTTCGCAATATTAAATAAAAAATTAGAGAACAAGGAGTGAGTTGTGGATTTAAATAGTTTAAAAAACTTGGAGCTTCTCTATGTAGAGGATGATTCAGATGTTATGAATCAGACAAAGTTAATTTTAGATGACTTTGTTAAAACTGTACATACTGCCAGAAATGGTGAAGAGGGTCTTGAAATTGCGCTAAGAGAAAAAATCGATATTATCGTTGCTGATATTAACATGCCAAAAATGAATGGTATTGATATGATCAAAGCACTCAAAAATGAACATGAAAAAAATATTCCTTGTATCATCACTACCGCACATACTGATACAGAGTATCTAATCGATGCAATCAACCTCAAAGTTGATGGTTACATCATTAAGCCAATTAACATTAAAGATCTCATCAACTCTGTTTACACCGTTATGCTTCCGATCTTACAGAAAAAAGAGATTGAAGGGTGTGCACATGTCGTTGAATCGCTTGCTGCACTTGTTGGTGGTAAGAAAATAGAGATTTTAAAGTTTATTATCGATAATCTTGATGAGGAAAATGTATTTCATGGTTCTTACCAAGATATTATGGAAGCACTTGATGTCAGTAAACCAACCGTTGTTAATATGTTTAAACAACTCATCGGTGCGGGAATCCTTGAAAAAATTAAAAATAAAGTTTATAAATTTAAAAGACAAGATCTTATTAGTTAGTTTTACCTTTTTACTACAAATTTGTTAGAATGTCCTTATCTTAAAAAAGGATATTCTATATGAAAAAAATTGTTCTTATATGGATGCTATTACTTGCATCTTCTCTTTTTGCTACAACGCAAAACAATCCACATGTAACACTCCAAACCAATCAAGGAACGATAGAGCTTGAGCTCTATCCTAATATCGCACCTAAAGCTGTTGAAAACTTTATTAAACTCTCACAAAAAGGGTACTATAACGGTGTTATTTTTCACAGAGTCATTAAAAACTTTATGATCCAAGGTGGTGATCCAACAGGCACAGGTCGTGGTGGAGAGTCAATCTATGGAAAAGTCTTTGAAAATGAGTACAAACCCAACGTCATTTTTGATAAACCAGGATTGTTAGCAATGGCAAATCGTGGACCAAATACCAACGGAAGTCAATTTTTTATCACAACAACAGCGACACCTTGGCTCAATGGCGGTTATACCATCTTTGGTAAAGTTATCAAAGGTTTTGATGTAGTACAAAAGATAGAAAATACAAAAACCGCACGAGGTGATAGACCCGTTGAAGATCAGGTCATCAAAAAAGTAACCATCAAAGAAACAGCAGTCAAACAAAAACCATAATCTCAAAACCATTCAAAAAAGGGAGTAACAATGAAAAAAATCGAAGCAATCATCAAACCATTTAAATTAGAGGATGTCAAAGATGCACTTACAGATCTTGATATTTCAGGTATGACTATCACAGAAGTGAAAGGGTACGGTAGACAACAAGGACATACTGAACTTTATAGAGGTGCAGAATACATCGTAGACTTTTTACCAAAGATTAAACTTGAACTCATCGTCAAAGAGCGTGATGTGGATACTGCTATCAATGCCATTACCACTGCAGCTAAAACAGGGAAAATAGGTGATGGTAAGATTTTTGTCAGTCCAGTAGAACGTACTATTAGAATTAGAACAGGTGAAGAAGACGAAGAAGCGGTGTAGGTATCTATAATGGAAAATACAGCCTACATAATCGATACACTTTTTGCGCTTTTTGCTATGACACTAATCATCTTTATGGTGCCTGGCTTTGCAATGCTTGAAGCAGGATTAGTACGAACAAAAAATGTCTCTACCGTTCTCACAACCAATGTCATGATCTATGCTGTTGCCTCTATGGCATTTTTACTTGTAGGCTACTCGATCGCTTTTGGTGACTTTGGTAGTGACTCTATGAGTAAATGGGCCACCTTTCTTTTTCAAATGGCCTTTGTTGGTAAAGCAATCAATATCATGAGCGGTGGAGTCAGTGAAAGAGTCAAAATCATGCCACTTGCAATTTTCACCATTATTATGGGTGCCCTTATCTATCCAATTGTAGTCAATATCTCTTGGGGTAGTGACTTTTTAGCCGATACCTTTCTAGATCTCAACATGTATGATCTTGCAGGATCAACTGTTATACACTCCACAGGAGGATGGGCACTACTTGCAGCAATTTTGATCATGGGACCAAGACGCGGACGTTATCGAAACGGTAAAATCCGTGTTATACCAGCCTCTAATATCCCTCTAGTTGTCTTGGGTGCACTACTGCTCTGGATTGGTTGGTTTGGATTTAATGGCGGATCTGTAGGATCAATTAGCACAAAAGAAAATGCAGATTTAGTCGCACTTACGATTATGAATACAAACACAGCGGGACTTGCTGGCGCAATTTTCTCTGCTATACTAGTGTGGGTACAATATAAAAAACTTGATATCACAATGATCCTTAATGGTGCACTTGGTGGACTTGTCGCTGTCACCGCAGGTCCTGATCTTTATAATATTTACATACCTATTCTTATTGGTGCAATCGGTGGTGCACTGGTTGTCTTTGCAGTACCAATGTTTGATAAACTCAAACTTGATGATCCTGTGGGTGCGCTCTCAGTTCACTTAGTCAATGGTATCTGGGGTACATTAGCTGTTGGGATTTTTGCAAACAATGGTACAGACATCACTTTTTGGGGACAACTCAAAGGGGTTTTAGTGGTTGCTATCTTTGCATTTGGAGCCTCTTATACCGTTATCTATCTTATCAATAAATTGATACCGTTTCGTGCAAATGATGACGATCAGCTTGAAGGTCTTGACTTCACTGAATGTGGACTTGAAAGTTATCCTGAGTTTGTTAGAAACTAAACCCTCTTATGAACAGTAATTGTGCACAACTACTGTTCATACTGGTACAATTTTTGCTATAATCTTTCCTAAATCTTTCAAAGGACAACCTGTGCAAACGATCTTTCGTGAATATGATATTAGAGGTATTTTTGATAAAGAACTCAACGAACAAAGTGTAAAACTTATTGGCTATTTTTTAGGACAAAAAATCAAAGCTATTGGTGAATATGTCTCAATTGGTTATGATGCCAGAACACACTCTCCACAACTTAGTGATTGGCTTACTAGTGGTTTTAACAAAGCAGGTGTAAAAGTACTCAACATGGGGCTTGTAGCAACCCCTATCAACTATTTTTCAAATTATCAGACCTTCGAAGGTATCACACCCTCTGCATCAGTCATGATCACAGGATCACATAACCCACCAGAATATAATGGTTTTAAAATCACCCTAGACCATGCCCCTTTCTTTGGTGATATGATCTACGCACTAGGGGATGAAATCATCGCAAATCAAGAGATGCAAATTGAAGATAATATTGAAGCTACTATTATCGACGTCAAAAATCGCTATATTGATTATATGGTTAAAGAGTTTGCACACCTCAAAGGTTTAGAACAAAAAATCATCTTAGATTGTGGTAACGGTGTGGCAGGTGTAGCAATCATAGATATTTGTGAAAAACTTGAGCTCAATTTTGAAAGCATGTATACCACGCCTGATGGAACATTTCCAAATCATCATCCAGATCCTTCAGAAGAGAAAAACTTGGTTGATATCAAAGCAAAACTAGAAGGTGACTTTGATCTTGGTTTTGCTTATGATGGAGATGCTGATCGTATCGCAGTACTAACAAAAAAACACAATATCAAAGGGGATGAACTGGCCCTTCTGTTTTCAAAAGATATGACAAACCCAACAATCATTGGAGAGGTTAAATGTTCACAAGTGATGTACGATGAGATCAATAAAATCGGAACTGCCATCATGTACAAAACAGGACACTCAAACCTCAAAGTCAAAATTAGAGAGACTGGTGCAGATCTAGCAGCAGAAGTGAGTGGTCATATCTTTTTTAATGATCGATACTTTGGTTATGATGATGCACTTTATGCAACATTTAGAGTCTTAGAGCTTATCAAACATGGTATGGATTTAAACAAAGAGATCGAAGCACTCCCTAAAACCTACTCTACGGAAGAGATCAAAGTCAAAACTACAGAGCAAGAGAAATTCCCACTCATCGATAAAGTAAAAACGTTACTGCAAAATCCACCAAGTAATTTTCCTCTAATCAAAGAGATTATTGATGTTGATGGAGTACGAGTCATCTTTGAAGATGGTTGGGGATTGGTACGCGCTTCAAATACCACACCTGTTATCGTTACACGTTTTGAATCCACAGATGAGGGTCATGCAAAACTATATGAACAACAACTCAATGCACTCATACAAGAGGCAAAACGCCAACTGTAAAATATCGATTTTTTGAATAACTTTAGCATATTGTTAAATTATTTTAAAAAAGTAAAAATTTATTTATTAATGACGATTTAGTGTAAATTTAAGTTAAATAAACTTAAGGAAATTTACGATGTCAATAAATAAATTTTTACAAATTGTATTTTCTACACTACTTTTGAGTTCTGTGATCTATATAAATAATATCAATGCAGATACCCAAGTCTCAACACAAGCTACACTTACCTTTGAGGAACGTCTCAACAAACCTAAAAAGATTCTCTCTAATAGTGATACTTTTACATTTGATAATCTGATCAACTTTACAGTAAGTACAGTTGGTACAGAAGCGATCAAAACCACACCAGGGGCAAAACAGGTTATTCTAAAATTTAAAGTAACAAATAACGGAAATCATATCCAAGATTTTACATTACGCGCCATACAATCACCCTGGATAAACTCCACACACAAACAACACTTTAGCGCAGAAAATATTATGATATATGTTGATAAGGATAATAATAATATTTATACACCCTCTATTGATACACTATCATACATTGATGAATTAGGTATCAATCAATCTGTTACTATTTTTCTTGTTGCAGATATGCCCAAAAAAGGGCTACAAAGTGATCATGTTGCATACTATGACCTTGAAGCAAGTGTCGCTAAAGGTGGTAAAGCAGGTCATTTAGGAGAAATCATCACTAAAGATGATAGCGATATCGTAGATCATGCACAACAAAAACAGATTGTATTTTCAGATAACGCAGGTAGCTTTGAAAATGATCTACAACATGATGGAAAACACTCTAGTAGACATGGCTATCTCATCTATCTCTCATCGATGATGATGTCGCAAACCTCATATGTCATTCAAGATCCACTCAATAATACCAATAACCCTAAAAGGATCCCAGGTGCTATCATCAGACACTGTTATAGCATCAAAAACCAAGGCAATAAAGACTCGTTTATCGCAAATATAAACGATATGATAGATCTCAAAATGTTTAATATTGCTACTTTAACAAATGAAAATATTCGCATTTATAGTGATCAAAAAAACTTCGACTGTCATACAGCACACACGCTATCAACAAAAGCAAATAAAGGTACAATCAACACCCAAACAGGTAAGATCAAAATCATCTTTAATGGAGTAGCTGCAAAAAGTATGAAAAGTGCCTATTTTGATCTCCAACTACACTAATAAAATTAATAGATAAACTTCTATATAATAACAATAACTACCTGCAAGGAATCAATATGCAAATCACCCTAAAAACACCACTAGATATGCACTTACATCTAAGAGATCATGAGATGCTACAAACTGTTGCACCTCTCAGTGCTGAAACTTTCTCCGCGGCCATTATCATGCCAAACCTTGTACCGCCTGTTACAACAATAGAAGAGGTTATTGCTTATAAAGAGCGAATTTCAAAAGCCACAGGTAATCTCAACTTTGATCCATTAATGACACTTTTTTTCAAAAATGACTATAGTTATGACTTTCTCAAACAAGCAAAAGCACATATCACAGCGATCAAACTCTATCCAGCAGGAATCACCACTAACTCTGAGAGTGGTGTCAGTAGTATTGATAGTGAAAATTTACGTCATACCCTCGAAGCGATGAGTGAATTAGAGATACCACTTTGTATTCATGGAGAGACAGATGGTTTTGTCATGGATCGTGAAAAAGAGTTTGTACCTATTTATGAAGATTTAGCGAAAAACTATCCAAATCTAAAAATCATTATGGAGCATATCACAACTAAAGATAGTGTTGAGGCACTGGATCGTCATCCAAACCTCTATGCAACAATCACTTTGCATCATCTACTCATCACCCTAGATGATGTTGCAGGAGGAATGCTCAAACCCCATCTCTTCTGTAAACCTATTGCAAAAAGATATGAAGATAGAGAAGCCCTCTTAAAAGTAGCACTAGAAGCACACCCAAAGGTAATGTTTGGAAGTGACTCAGCACCACATCCTCAACACGCAAAAGAGGCTTGTGGCTGTGCTGCAGGTGTCTTTACTGCACCTATTGCACTACAAGTTTTAGCGGAGCTCTTTGAAACACATAACAAATTAGATAACTTACAGAGTTTTATAAGTGACAATGCCCAAAAAATCTATCACTATACCCCAAGCCCAAAAGCTGTTGTATTAGAGAAAAAACCTTTTACCGTACCTGAAACCTATGATAATGTTGTTCCTATGTATGCAGGTGAAGAGATCGCATGGAGCATCACATCACTCTCTTAAAAACTTTGCTGATAGCACTTGTGTTCATCAATCAACTATCAGCAAAAAAGATTGAGCTTTCAATCTTTGAACTCACAACTATTGCACAAAAGATCTATCACAACGAGTGTGCTAGTAAATTGGATTATCTTGTCTTCTGGAGTGCACATGAAGAGTTTGCTTCTGTAGGTATTGGGCACTTTATCTGGTATCCACAGGGAGTAGAAAAAAAGTTTGATGAGAGTTTCCCTAAACTACTCACCTACATGAAACATCAAGGTATTTTACTACCCAAATGGCTTGAAGAGAGTAACTATTGCCCTTGGAATAACAAAGAAGAGATGCACAAAGACCCCAGATCTGATATCTTACGACAATTTTTACAACAAACCATCTCTATACAAGCACTCTTTATGGCAAAACG
>JAHZKW010000048.1 GCA_022600175.1 Campylobacterota bacterium | reverse complement strand
CATTCACAGGTTGTGACACATGGTAAATCTTATACTATGCCATTTTATACAGGTCTTAAAAAAGATAGCTTGGTTATTATTAATACTGATAGAGATGTTCTTGAAGAAGAAGATATCAAAGTACTTAAAGAGTTAAATGCAAAAGTTGTACAGTTTGATGCTACAGATTTGGCATTGAAAGTTGCAGGTACTGAACTTGCAACAAATATGGCAATGATGGGTATGCTTCTTGGTCTTACAAAGCTTGTAAGTGAAGAGAATATTGAAGCTGCTGTTAGAGAGCGATTTTTAGGAAGTTCATTTGTTGCTTCAGGTGGTACAGCTGCACTAGATTCTGCGATTGAGAAAAAGTTTAAGAAGAAAGAACAATTACTTGAAAAAAATATGGAAGTGATTAATAAAACTTTTGAGATGGCAGATTCGGTAGATTTAACTACTGATGAACTAGTTATTCAGTTTGAAGTATAAAAGAAAGGAACAAAATGTATTATATAGCAAAAGTTGATTCTGATATGTGTGCAGAGTACAAATGTAACACATGTACACTATACTGTCCAGAAGCGAATACGCTGATGTTTGACAAGGATGGGAATACTTCTTGGGTTGATGCTGATAGATGTAAAGGGTGTGCACTTTGTGTGTACGTATGTAGTGATATGCTAAATCGTAATTGTATTACAATGGAAATGCCTCACGCAGCAGAGTAAATTCTCAATATATAAGTCACTATTTTAGGTGGCTTTGCTAGATGATGTCTTCCATCATCTAGCAATAAATCAATCAAAATCTTCATTTAAAAAATTAATTTTAGGCAATATTGATAAAATAATACAATTAAAACCAAAAGGATTGTAGTGAAAATAACAGTAGACAAAGTTGATGATATCAATTTTATTATAAGTGGTAATGTTGATAATAGTGTAATTAAAGATAAAGTAAGCAAACTTAAAGAAGAAGCAAAAGAGAGTGAAAATACTAAATCTACGGATGAAGAAATTGAACAAAATGCAGCAGGTCAAGTATTTCAAGAGTTTATTAACGCTGGTATAGAAGAAGCAAAGATTGAAGTAGAAAATCTTTTGGGACAGCCAGCACTTAAAAAATATGAACAGCAAGAAGATAGTGTTTATTTTGAAGTTGAACTTGCGATCAGTCCAGAGATCAATGTAGATATAGATTATACAGATGTTATACCAAGTTTTACTAAACCGGAAGCAGATCCTCAAGCGGTAGAGACTAAACTTGCAGAGTTTGCACTTCAACAAGCACCATTTGTAAAGATAGAACAAGCAAGAGCAGTTGAAAATGGAGATGTAACAGTTATTGATTTTACAGGATATATAGATGATAAACCTTTTGAGGGTGGTAGTGCTGAAAAGTTTAATCTAAAGGTTGGCTCTCAATCATTTATTCCTGGGTTTGAAGAACAGCTCATCGGTATGGAGTATAATGAAGAGAGAACCATTACGGTTACATTTCCAAAAGAGTATCAAGCAGAAGATTTAGCGGGTAAAGAGAGTAAGTTTATCGTGAAGCTTCATGAGATCCAAGAACAGAAAGCTGAAACACCAGATGATGCTTTTGCACAAAGAATCCTAAATGATCAAACCGCAACACTTGATACATTGAAATCAAAACTAGCAGATCAGATAACATCAGAAGAGGTTTCACAACTCTATATGGTTGAATTAAAACCACAAATTATCAAAGGTTTATTGACAAAGTTTGACTTTATTTTACCAAATAACATTGTAGAACAAGAGATTGATGCAAAGATTCGTGAAAAGACAAGGTCGTTTAGTGAAGATCAGCATAAAGTTTACATGGAAGATAAAGGTAAATTTATGGAGCTTAGAGAATCTGTGCGTGAAGAGGCACAAAATGGTGTTAAAATTGCTTTGATTATTGAAGCTTTGGCTAAAAAAGAGGGTATTGAAGTACATGAGCAAGAAGTACATGCAGCACTAGGGTATCAGGCAATGATGACAGGACAAGATGCAAAAGAGCTTGTAAAATATTATGAAGAGAACAATTTAATAACTTCTGCAAAAATGGGACTTACTGAAGATAAACTCTTTGGTATGATGCTTGGATTTCACCAATCATAGATATAGAACAAGACCTAGTGGCCTTTAGGTCTTGTATGTATAATTGTTTCGACAAATAGAGAGCAAAAGGGAAAAGTGTATGTATACAGTACAAATGGAACATGAATGTGGTTGTTTTAAAAAGAGTGAATATAAAAGTGAAAAATCATTTGATAATCAAAAAGATGCATATCAATATTCAAACATATTAGTAGAGTTAATGAGTGAAGAGTTTTGTAATAAACATCTATTTTTTGTGCAAAAGGCAAATGATAATGAGTTTTTAATCAGAGTAGTAGATAACCCAAATGCTGGTAGTGCCTGTAGCAGCGGGGGGTGCGGTACAGGCAGCAGTGGAAGCTGTGGGTGTTAATCTAGTCTACTGGATTTGAAAGTAACTACAATGATACTGATTAAGTTTGAAATTTTTAAACTTAATCAGTAGATAAATTTAGACAAATAAGTTACTTGCTTCTGGTGTTTTCTCTTGATACTTTACAATATATGAGCATTTAGCTACGGCTTTTTTGTTCTGTTTTTTAATCTCTTGGAGAACATCTTCCAGTAGTGTTCTAGCAAGACCTTTCCCTGCTAATGCATCAGGAACTATAGTGTGTGTTAAGTGCATGTTCCCATCTTGATCATCGTAAGTAATATAGGCTATATGCCCGTCTATATGGTATTCATATTTACATTCTTCTGCGTTGTGAACTAGTGTATGAGACATAGTATTTTCCTTTGTTTATTTATATATTTTACCATTTTTTTTTGAAAAACTCTATGCGTTAAGGGTCGTATTTTTTTTTGAATCTCCTCTATAGCATCTAAAACAGCTTTGCACTCTTTGTCATATAAATATGCTTTACAGACCTGTTTGTGTCAATATAGCCCATTTCTAAGCTTTTAAATGGATATTTCTAGCATAGTTTACTATATTGATGAACTACAAGATTGTAATGCTAAAATATATCAAAATAATAATGAGGTACCAACGATATGGCAGAGAAAAAAACGAAACGTTATTTAGAATTACAAATGGAAGAGTTGAAAGCTACTTATGGAGTAGAAGAGAAAGCTACAGCCCCTAAAAAGAGTAAAGACCATAAAGATAAAAATGCTAAGATTGCAAAATTATATGAAGATGCAGCAGAGTATAAAGAAGATTTAAAATGTTTTGAGGAAGAGTTAGAGATTGTTAAAGTTAATAACTTGAGAGATATCGCTACTGCTTTGAGTCAAAAGTTTCCCAATGAGGAGCGAGATTATGCTCAAGAACTGAGAACCATCGTGGAAATGGGTTGGGTACACTTTGTAGAAGTTGATAATACACACCCACAAGAGCAATTAAAGCTTATTGAAGAGACAGAGTTTGGTGATATAGTGGAGATGTTAAAGATACTATACCCTGACTATAGTGGCGATTTTGAAGTGGATATTCGAACGCTTTTGATCAAAAGGTGGGAGACACTTATTGCGATCAAAAAAGAGCATATTGCAGAAGAGTTAGCAGCGATCAAAGTTTTAGGTCTCAAACCAAATTATGTGGAAAAGATATATAAACAGTACCACGGCATTGAGTAAAATAAAAACTGTTAACAGTTTTTATTTTACTCAATGCCGTGGT
>JAHZKW010000001.1 GCA_022600175.1 Campylobacterota bacterium | reverse complement strand
TCACCTTTAAAAAACCATTACGTGTATCACGTATAGTAAAGCCTTTTGCATTCAACACATTGACCAAAAGATCATAGATTTGACTCTTTTTCACCGGCTTGACAGAGACAAAGTCCACTTTACCCTGTACGTTTTCACCAACCAAAATATTTTTACCAGTGATTCTGGCAACCATCTTTACAAAATCAACAATTTTGAGATCTTTAAAGTTGATATTAACCTCATCTGAGGCTGTTTTATTTTTTGCATACGACGCTGTACTACTCAACATGACTGCTATTAATACAACTTTAAAAAACTTTGCTATTTTTATTTTCATCATCATTCAACCCTTAATTCACATTAAACTCTAGCTCTAACTCTTCATCTCCACGCGAAACACTGAGTGAAAGATTTTCAAGTGTCTCTACATTGGAGTAGTACTTCATGACATCTGCAAGTGATTTTATCTCTTTTCCGTCAATAGATTTGATCACATCCCCACTTTTTAAACCAGATTTTTCAAAAAATGACCCTTTTTTCACATAATTTACTCTAAAACCTTGTAGCTGTCCCTCACGTCTTAGTTCTTGAATTCTTATATTTTTCCAAATTTTATTTGGATTTTTAACATAACTATCTAACTCTTTTCTTGTAAGCTCCACTGGCATACCAGGCACAAAAGTAGCTGCTTCAGGCTCTTGGTTTGCTACAGGATCACTGGGTGGAGGTGTTGTCACATTTTGCTGGATACGCCCTTTACTATCATCACTCTCTAACACAATATCATAGTTTTGACCATTTTTTTGTAACACAGCACGCTCTTCATAGACCTCAACCAATTTATAGCCAATATACTTTTCGTTTTTATATAAAAAGGTTGTTCCTAAATTATCCTCAAGTACGATAAAACTCTCATTTTTAGAGTTAAACGTTCCCTTTAGTTTGATATCTTTAATACGCTGGTTACTCTCTACCTGCTTCACAGGTTTCTTCTCAACAACAGGTGTGCCTATTAGATTCTTTGAGGGGTTGATACTATAATGGTATCGATATTCACTCTCTGTAGGAGTCGGCATCGCATCTTTGTCTAAGAAAAAGAGTACACCACTCCATAAAAGTTTTACAACAGCAATAGGAAGCAGTACAAAAAGTGCAAAGGTATGCAATAAATTATTTGATTTTTGATTCATATAGATACCCTTCATCACTCTTTTTAAAATACTGTCTTAAAAGCGGACTCTTTAAAAATGCTGCACTTGGTTCTAGAAGCAGTTTAACCTTCTGCTCCATCAAATCCAAACCACCCCTTAAAACACCAAAATCACCCTCAGCATAAATAGAAGCTTCCTTATAGTTCCACACAACATACTTAATCTCAACACTATCTGCACTAAAACCAAACATCTTTTGCAAACTCTTAGCGGCTTTCACCTCTGTTAAGTGAATAGTGTTATAAACCCCTAATACCATAATATCTGCTTGATCAACAAGCACAGACTCAATCCCATCATAAAAAAGTGCTACATCATCAAGTTTGAGGGCATAAAACTGATCTTTTATACCCTCTTCGCTCATCATAATACGCTCTTGTGCAAGTCTGTTTTTCAAAGTGTAGTAGAGATTTTCTTTGGGCATCAAAGCCACTAAAGCAATATAGAAAATGATAAAAATACCTAAAAACTTTTTCATTTTTTCATCTCCAATCGAACCTTAGCAATCGATGCACTCTCTCTTATAATCTCAAGCTTTTGTATATCAATGGTAGAGTTTTGTATCTTTTTAACCACTCTGTTTAAAAGATTTGTCGTTAAGCCATCAAACTCTAATACCCTAACATCTGACTTGACATAATCTTTTGCAGGTGCTTTGATTTTGAGCAAAGACTCTACCATACGTGCTTTTGTCTTTTTATCTTTATGTTTATTTTTCAATGAAGCTAACTCTTTTGCCTCTTTTTCAAAAACCAGTAAACTCTTTTTACTCTCAAAATAGGCACTTTTTACCTGCTCTTTTTGTATATAACTCAAAAAGAGCAATACGATACTCACTGCTACAAAAAGTATAAAATTTCTCTGTGTCATGAAGCAATCTTTAACGTCAAATGCGTTTTATCAAACTCTGCACTTTTTACATTTAACTTTCTTTGTAAAGCTGACTTGATCGCTGATTCACGTCCTGCTGACTCCACCTTTATCACCACTTCAGTCTCTTTCGCATTAGATTTGATACGTTCGATGTACTCCCCTTTTTTGAGTACGATAGATTGTAAACTAAAAACTTCATCACGTATCTTTTTCTGTGTTGTATAAGTTTTAATCAACCCTTTTTTGATACTTTTGAGCTGCATAGAGGTTTGAGGCAATCCATACTCACTTGTTATCTCAGCCCTTTGATCTTCTAACATACTCACTGCACGTTGGTAGTTAACCCAGTCAATAACGTTAGAGACTAACAAGAACAATACTCCCGCAGCTAAAAATGAAACTGTCTTAGAACTAATCACACTACTCTCAAAAGCACCTAGTGTGATTTTATGAGTACTCAACTTTTTATCTTTGAGATAATCACCAATCTCTTTTTTAGACTCTGTACATTTGCGAGGAATTTGCATCAAAAGACCATTTAAATTGACCAGTGAGTTATCTTCATCTACACCACAACACTCTGAAAGCTCTGAAAACTCATTTTGTGCAAAATAGACCCCAGAAATTTTAGCACCCTGTGTGAACTTCTCTTTTAACACTGTCGAGACGCGCTCTTTATCAAAAGCGATGATCACAAATTCATCTCCCAGCTTACTTACTTCATAGGTATACTCACCCGCAGGCAGAGAACCTTCGTAGACTGAAGCTGCAAGTTTTTTAGCCGCACTGATCTTTTTCACAGGAAGTGCTACTTTTTTCACCCAGTAAAACTCTGGTGAAAGTATCACATCAAACTCTCCCGACTCAGTAATCGGGCTGTTTTGTGTCAAGTAAAAAAGCTTATTATTCGTCTTGAAAATTTTTATCAATGTTATTTATCTCCGCGGTTGTAACCTCATAATCAAAGGTTACATTTCTTTTAAAATTTTCAGTATTGAAAATTATTGAACATTTTATCAAATAACTATTATTATTATCAAAACTTGAAATGTTATAAAATTTTTTAAGGTTACTTAAATCTGTGTTACTCTGATTTGCCTCATCACAATAATCCACAACCTGCCCTAAATAAGCATTATTTGTGAGCAAGTCTACTGTAGGGGTAAAATCAAACTGATTACAATCTAAAAAAGTTTTTTTTGAGATATTGGAATCTCCATAATAAAATGTCTCTTCCCATGTATCTTGATCTATTTTGTAGACATTTACATCATAACTGTTTTTATAATAGTGTGCAAAAATCTTTTTAAGATGTGCGAAACTATAAATCTTTCCTTGCCTAAAATCAAAATCCTCGGCAACGATCTCAGTATAAGCACCTCTCTCAATAGGATCAGGCTCTTCATCAACTGTATCAAGCAAAAGGTTCACCATCCGTATACGATCATCAATACCATACTGCTCAAAATAACGCTCTAAAACTTCTTGGAAGTGTGTTCTCTCGTCTTGTAAGCTACTATTTGTATCTGCTGCAACCATACGTGCTAACATATAGTTTATATTGAGTTTTCCCATCTGACTCTCTAATAAAAAACCTACCTCCACCCCTGTTTTTGGCTCAATCATCGGTGGCATAGAAAAACCTAAAAAGATATCAAGATCTGTCTCCTTTTTCACACTTTTACTATTGGTTTTCAAAATTTCAACAAAATCTTTAAACACCACAGAAAATTGATTTTGTGCATCTAAAGCAACGGCTTGATCAAAGCTTTTTTTAGAAATAGATAAGGAAATAAGCACTAATGCAGAGATGATAGCAATAAATCCGATGGTCATAAGTAGTACAATGGCTTTTTTCATTATGGTTAAAGTGACTTTCGCTTATAATAGTTTGTACTTTATTCTATACACTATAGACTTAAATACAACTATTTTAAAAAAGGAACTTTATGAAAAAAGGTTTTTCACTCATTGAAATCATGATTGTTATCATCATTTTAGGGCTTTTAGCAGGTCTTGTTTTACCTAATCTTCTAGGGCAAAGTGAAGAGGCAAAGAAAAAACTTGTCTGTATCCAGATGCAAAGTATTAATGATGCATTCAAAAACTTTAAACTACAAAACGGTATTTACCCATCTACGGAAGAGGGACTGCAAGCACTCATTTCAAATCCTGATGAAGAGAAATATAAAAGCTATCCAGATGGTGGTTTTTTAGATGGTAATGTCCCTGTTGACCCATGGAAAAATCTATATATCTATATCAATGAAGATGGCAATATTGATATGATTTCACTTGGTGCTGATGGTAAAGAGGGAGGCACGAAAGAGAGTGCTGACATAAGCTTTTCAGGTTGTAAAGCAAAATAAATTCATATAAATAAAACTTATATATCAACTCTCGATATACCCCTATTAAATTATAAAAAAATATGATATAATTTTTAGTAAATTTAAATAAAAAGGGGTATATGTGAAAATGTTTATTTCTAGTGTTGTGATATTAGGAAGTTTACTTAGCTTACATGCGGATGAAGCAAAAAGTGAAGCTACTATTAGCAAAGAGCGAATTGAAGCGATGCGTTCGATGGAAAGTGCAATGGCAACTATTCAAAAAGGTTTTCTCTATAATGATCTACGTATTGTTGAAAAGGGAGTTAAAGCACTGAAGGAAAAGTCAATTCACCTCGAACCACCACTTAGAGGAGATGAACTCCTTTTAAATAAAAAAGAGACGTACAAATACAAATTTACCAAAAAACAATCTTACCGTATGAATATCTATGCAGATGATCTACAAAGAGATTTTTATAATGGTGAAAAAAAGCAAGCAATGTACGCATATACAAAGATTTTAAAACAGTGTATGTCATGTCATGAGAGAATAAGACGCTGGTAGTATAAAAAAGGAGCAAGCTAAATGCTTACTTCTTTTTCCTTTTTTACTAGAAAGTAAATCTTAGTGCTACCGAGAGTGAGTTTTGCTCATTCGTCGCACTTAATGTAGTCCCTGGACCAAACTCGCTCTGACTCTCTTCTACTTCTGGAGCATAGACATAAGCGAAATCAATACCTGTTGATTTTGTAATCTGATAAGAAAGTCCCGTCGTAAAATGTGACTCCGTATAAGCTGGAAAACCTAATGTATTAAAATACGCTAACATTGGTGCAGAAAAGGCTGTACTACCAGTAAATGTTTTATTATTCAACGGGGACTTAGCATAGTTATACCCTGCTCTAAGCACTAAGGCATCATTGACATTGTATGATCCACCTACAGCAATAACATCTTGATCATCCCATTCAAACATGTCATATCCATCAGCATCTGACCACATAATTCTACGATAGTCAAGTGTCAATGAATAACATTTACAATCAGATGTATATCCTATACCTATACCTGCTTCAGCTGGCTGTGATAACTTGAGATTGTTATATGTACCATCACCATTAAAGTCAAAAACATTTTCATACTCTGTGTCAACTTGTGTTTGGTAATATGCACCAAGTGATACACCAGGCATCACATAATAACCAAGACCTACCTGTCCACCAAAACCGATATCTTCACTCAAACCACCACTTCTTTGTCCAATAGATCCATCAGTAGGGGATTGTGTAACAGCAGCCATATTTAGTGCACCATAAGCTACAGTTAAACCTGCACCAAGTCTCCAATTATCGACCTTATAACTTAAACTTGGTACAAAACGCATATACTGCAATGATGTTCTCATGTTCCCTAAGCCAGGGTTAGAAGTCTCATTTCTATAATCTACACCCATACCAGATACACCAAACATACCTACACCATAAGAGAGGCTTTCATTAATATGATCTGAGTGAGAAACTGTTGGGATAATTGAGAAATCAGCATCACTTTTGACACTCACACCACTACCAATAACATCATCAGTATCTGCTGTATTATAATTTGGACCACCTATATTAGCCGATACATCTGGCATAAACGCTGTAGCACCAAAAGAGGCATTAAAACCTTTTAAGTCCACAATCCAAGCAGGGTTTCTAAAAACAGAGTCTGTTCCCATTCCCATACCTACACCAGCACCACCCATCGCACGTGATTGTACACCAACACCTATCATGTTATCACCATTTGTCGCATACATCACAGATGCAGCTAACATTGACATTACAACGATTCTCTTCATCGACTACTCCTAATTTTTATACTCTTATATTATAAGTTATTTTTATATTATATCAGAGTA